>JANMLD010000237.1:0-5516 GCA_031372345.1 Pirellula sp. | reverse complement strand
TTCGGGCACCCTTTGCTACGAACACCGTTTCATCGTCAACTCTCAATGGCGATACATTCAGCAGCGGATCGGACACGCGATTCGGCAATTTGACCGTCTACTTAAAATCATTGCTTCTAGACACTGGAAAATTCGCACTTTCCGGCGGCCTAGGAGTCGTAACGCCAACCGCATCAGACTCGCGAGTTTCGTATGCCAACGGAACACCGCTCCTGAGTATCCAGAATGATTCCGTTCGTCTTCAACCTTTCCTTGGCGGATTATACACACCAAATGATTGCCTTTTCGTCCAATCGTTTCTCCAATGGGATGGTGCAGCTAATGGAAATCGCGTGGCAATAAACTCGACCGGTACAGGACTAACAAGTGCGGGCCGAATCTCGGACCCAAGCAATCTTTTCCTCGATGTGGGAGCAGGTTACTGGCTCTACCGAAGCAATGAGAAGCGTGGCCTAACTGGAATCATCCCCATGGTTGAACTACATCAGAACAGCGCACTCCAACCCGGCGACGTAGTCACCGCTGGCCCCTTTCAAGTCGGCAATTTTACAGGAACGACCAGCCTAACCAACTTTGTGGCGGGAACGACATTTGAGTTTGGCAAACGATCCAACTTGACAGCTTCGTACGTTGGCCCCATCGGCGGCGGTTCCGACCGCCAATTCGACGGTGGCCTTCAGCTCTTCTACAGCCTGACAAAGTAATCGCTGTATGCATTATTCTGCAACCACGTCTAGAGTAACGGCAAAGTGGATGACATGATTTGCCTAATACTGCTGGCCAGCATCGTGTGACACCCTCTGAGCATCGCGAAGGGCAAGTGAATCGCTAGTGATTGTGGATCTGCTCATCACGCCCACGCCATAGTCGAGTCGACCAGTGATTTTGCGAGAATGATTGCAAACGAAACACGTCTTCGAATCAACGATGCGCGTAGTGTGGAAATAAGACACTTTGATCCAGAGCCCATGCCTAGAAAAATCTCGGGGGACTGGGGGTCGAGCCCCCAGGTTTAGCAGTCAAAATCGGAAGTTGTATATCGGAGTAAAAGCGACAACCGTGTCGCTTCCACAAGTGAATCTATGGAGCGATTGGAGCGTTTACATCTGCCTTTGATACAAGCTGTTGACGAACGTGGGCGACTCGCTATGGCAATTCACGGTGGAAAATAGCGAGACAGAATGATGATTTGATTGAACCCGTCATGGCCTGAGTCGCTGCGATTCGCAGCGTCTCAAGCCATGACGGGCAAGCAACTGCGGGCTAGCAAGTAAAGTCTCATCCGCTTTTAGGATGAGTCTGCACTTGCGAATGGGAAGTAGGCTTTTTGGAGATGCAAGCCTAATGAACGTCGGATTGAACCCGTTCCGGATTGAGTTGCTACGATTCGCAGAATCTCAATCCGGAACGGTCAACTAGTGCAGGCTAGGCAGTTGAGTCTCATCCGCATTTGGGATGAGTCTCAAGTGGCGAGTGTGCGGTCAAGCTTTGAGAGACGAAAGTATGTCGAAGATGACTCAGCGCTTAGGATCGCTTAGGTATCAACTCGTCACCTGGATTTCAACGGTGTCTGCAAATTGGCGTGCAAATGCCGCGCGATTGAAGAGTTGTCGTTGTTACTTGCGGTCGTATAGATGCATTACTTACTTCGCAAATAGGAAAGCATCTCGAAGGGATCAACGATTTGGCACTCCCATTTCAATTTTTCGAAAATTTGCAATAGCAAGCTTCCCTGTTCTCTCAAATCAAGCAGGTCTTTGTCGCGAGTCACGAGAAAGTCAGCTTTTATTGCGATCGCCAGATCGACGTACTTTGCATCCTTAGGATCGCGTTCAAGCACAAAGGAACTAGGAACACTGGCCAAGTAAACAGAGCACAAATGAATTCGGTCCAGGAAATCGTCAACGGTAGAAATCGTAAGCGATGGAAACTTGCGTTGAACACTTGGTCGGATCAAGACTTCTCGAATCTCTTCGAGACAGGCTTCTGAAACAAACAGCTCAAGTCCACCAATTTCTACAAGCTCAAGAAGTGCGGCTGCGGGGCCATTGCGCCTAGCCGCTGCTTGAAGAAAGATCATGCAGTCAAAGACAACTCGTGGCTTACCCAATTACTTCTTACCCTGTTTGGCATCGTACACGTCGTTTCGTGCTGTTTCGAAAAGACCGTCGAGCTCAGAATCAGGTATTTCTGATGTGGCGACTTGCTCACGGAACGGAGCTAAGATTTCAGCAAACGTCCGACTTCCGATGACACCCTTTCGAATCAGTTCTGCGGCATACGACTCTACCGACTGTCCACGCAATGCGGCTTGCTCTGCAAGAATCCGTTCTGTTCCATCAGGAATGTTTATGCTTATAACCATAGTTGCCTCGCGAAGCCCTTATTTAACGGTGGCATGTATCCCAAGCCAACGCCTTCATTGTACCACTTTTGGCCAGCAACTGCCAAACAGAAAGATTGTCGCTCATCAGTCGGTCGGTTTGAAGTGATACCATCATGCTCGAAGTTGTTCAGAATCGTACTAGACGGAAAGAGACTGGACCTAGGGAAAGCTGGAAGAACCTTTTGTGATGGGTTGTTCGCAAGGCATTCGGGGTTAGATCGCAGCCAGGTATTCTTCAACCACGCTTTCTGGTTTCGGTGTAAAGCGGCTCACGTACCCATGAATGCCAAGAAAACCACCATTCCCTGCTAGCTTTGCAGGCCCAGATATCTGTCACTTCAGATATTTGGGCGCGTTAAGCCAGTTGGAAACCTTTGCAACTTTCCTAAGTCCATACACGGGTTATGGCCTAGGTTTCGGAGATGTCGCATAAAGGGGCTTGCCTTTGGCATCGATCGAACTGAACGCATTTTCTCTTTCAAACTAAGCCAACTGTCCTTCGTTCTTGTTACAATTTTGGACTCTGTTACTTGAATACGCAAAACCAACTGGTCAATAGGCGGGAGGATCGAAACGCAGACATGGCTGACGATTTAGGTCCACTGCCAAAATTTGATCAACAAGACACCTTGCAGCAGAAAAGCATTCTTGCTTTTGAACAAGCTCTACCAGTTGAACTATTCCTGTTTCGTGATGAGCGGGTCGACGACAAAGGAGTCGATGGTGCACTCGAGGTCAAAGCTGACGGGCGCTTCACTAACTGTCGCGCGCAAGTTCAATTGAAGAGTACTGAATCGTCCAAGGCCGAAAACAGCGACGGATCTTTTTCCGTTTCAATTGCCACATCGAACCTAAATTACCTCCTCAACGGATCGAGTCCACTTTACGTATTGTGGCTTTCGCAATCGAACGAGCTTCGCTTTGAATGGGCGAGGGACGCGTGGGAAACGCTTTATGCTGCCAATCCGCATTGGGAAGCCAATGAAACATTCACGATCCGATTCTTGAAAAAACTTAGCAACGAGAATTTGATCCTGATACGCGAGCGCATCTTGAACGAAGCGAGGATGCAGCGTCGGATTCATGAGTCACTTTTGCGCTCAGCGCCATCTGAAACCGTCGTTGTAAACATTACTTCGGAGGGGCTCCAAACTTCTGATCCAGAACTCGCATTTGCGACGTTAATGTCCAGTGGAATGACGATCGTTTCTTCAGGGTACGGACGTCGTGTGTATGAATTCTATCAACTGATTAACCCAAACAGAGTCAATCATCCTCGTGTTCGATTGGTTGTCGCGTATGCCGCATCAAGCATGGGGCGCTACCAAGAAGCGAAGAGTCACTTGGCAATCGCTTCACTTGCATCGGACGAAGAGAAGCTGTCGATAGAGGATGCACTATTCCTTGAACACATTGCAGTCGTCGCTGACTACAATTTGGGGCGAGTTAGCCTCGAAGTTTATTTGGAAAAGCTCAATCAGATAATGTTTCAGCTACCAAGAACTCGGAGACTCGAGCACGAACTGACAATTCTTCGGCACAAGTTGCTTTCAAACGATGATTATCCCGTCCGTTTGGTCATTCTCGAAGACATGCGGAAGTTGGTTTCCGAGATCGTGTCGAACGAAGACAGTATTGACCCACACAGAATCCAGGCAAAGCTCGTATTGCTTGACGCGCAAGCTGATGAACTGTCAATGCAGTTTATTGAGGATATTGGACGGATGCACATCCGATACAAGCTCGGGAGCTCCTTATTTGAGATTTATCAACAACTTGAACTTCGATTCCGTTCATGGCTCCAGACTTTAGAAGCGGTGCTAAGTGAAGCGAGAGCAGCGAAGCATCCACTGCTCATAGCCCACGCAATGTCCATCGTCGTGAAATTTCATGTCTGCGTCTTAGTTAATGCCGTTGTGATGTCTAGCGACGAGCACACTGACTGTGGATCTGAACTTGATTGGCTGGCCGACTACGCATTGCAGTGTATACAGATCTTCAAGCAAGCAGGAAACGTACTTTGGGAGTGCCGCACGAAAATGCTCCTTGCCGATTACTACGAAGCGTGCGACGAGCCACTGAAAGCAAGAGCGTTGGCAACCGAAGTGCTTCCAATTGCTCGGGCATTTGAATACATGCAAGTTGCTCAGAGTGCGTCGGAGCACCTCGACGGTAAGTCGATGTTGAGGCTTCTTCTAAGCCATAGGAGCCAGCGGCCAACTGACGACGAAATTGCGCTGTCACAATCCGACATTGATGTTCAGCGTATTTCGAAACTGACCCTGCGAGAAATGGATTTGCCGATCGAACGACTGCCACTGGTAGAAAAAGACTTTTTTCTTGGCAGATACATTGCGGAACAGCGACGCGATTGGTGTCGCCACATTGAACTAGAGCAGGACCTTACGCACCTTCAATCACCTGCAACAAAGTATCTGAATGACCCTGAACGATTTGGCTTATGCACCAAATTTATGCACCGGTCGACGTTTGGTCATAACGACTTTGAGTTCATAGTAGGACTTTTTAAACGCATGTACTGCGACAGTTGCACGGATCGGGCACCGAGGAGCAAATGTCAGACAGAACGCGATGCCTCAAATCCGCCAATTCGACCCGATGAATCCTGATGCGATTTCTCGCGAGATGAGGGAGATTAGCTCATCAAAGTTGGGCATCAATTTGATCCACACTTGGATGAACCCTCATCGAATTTGTGCGAGTCGCATCATCCTCAGTTTTCGATTTGGTGGCGCACCAATGTCATGATGGTTGACCGTATGTGTTCCGGCAAATGCTTCCACGAACGAACCACATGCTGCAATTCAGTGTCGTCAACTAACGACATGCAGGGACAGGATTGGTCAGCGAGATACTCCCCATTTACTCCCGGCGAAGAGGTGCTCATTAGCAAACCATTGCAGATACAAGACTTAGGACAATCATCATTCGGTCTCCAAAGCCGATGAACAGTGTTCGAATCACTGCTTTCCTGCTGACCTGCCGATGTGGCTCGACTGAGAAAGGCACCTGTCTTGTAAACAGGTCCATGCTGGTGCGAATCCAGTCATCGGCTCTGGCAACTGAACTGCCTGTTTGGATTACATCAACCAACAACGAAAGTATCTGA
>JANMLD010000139.1:0-17174 GCA_031372345.1 Pirellula sp. | reverse complement strand
TCATAGTGCTTTTTTTGGCCCCAGCAAATATGGAATCCTACCAGAACTCTTCCCCAGCAAAGACTTACCAAAGGCAAATGGGATTATCTTAATGACTACGTTTCTCGCGATCATTTTTGGTACCGTTTCGGCTGGATTTCTCGGGGACCTGCTTGTTGAACCAGGACAATCGCTCGTTGATGCGGCTCCTCAGTTGTGGATTGGTTCAATGATTTGCATTGGAATCGCCGTCGCTGGGACTTGGACGTCTCTTTGGATTCGACCAGTCACTGCATGTCATCCTAGCCTAGTCTTAAAACCAGATTCATGGGCTGTATCACGAACCACAATCAAACTTTTGATTCACGATCGTCCTTTGGTAGGAGCCGTTCTCGCGACAAGTGTTTTTTGGCTGGTATCTGGAATTGCCATGCAAGCGGTCAACAACTTCGGTAGGACACAGCTCAAGTGCAGCATGCTCGAAACGAGCATCATGACGGCATGCATCGGCATTGGAATCGCGCTCGGCTCAGTTCTCGCTGGCAGATTTTCTCGCGGATCGTATGATACAAGAATAGTCCGCTGGGGTATCTGCGGTATCTTCTCGACGCTTGTCCTGATGGCCGTTTCTTTGCCTTCGACGCAGTCGGGTGGATCGCAGCACTTTCTTGGATATCATGGCTCCCTGCCTGTGTTGGTAATGCTCGGCATAGCGGCGGGCCTCTTTGCTATTCCGTTGCAAGTCTTCCTGCAATCTCGGCCACCAGAAAACCAAAAGGGCCGGATGATTGCTGCGATGAATCTTGCAAACTACGTTGCCATACTTTTGTCAGGAGTAACGTACGGCTTACTAGATGCGATAGTCACAACACTCAATTGGCCGCGTAGTTCCATCTTTGGATTCATGTCACTGTTCATACTCCCTTTATTGCTTTGGTACAGACCTGATTTTGCTCCGTCCAAAAAGATCGTGATTCCGTGATTTCGCGCGCCGGAGTTCGGTTGCGGCAGCATCTAGGTAACCAGATCGCCCCTTTATTGGCACGTCGTGTTGCAAGCCAAGGGTTGTATTGCCAGACTTCTCTCATGAGTCGTAGAACTTGGGGGATGACATTCCCAGGTAGACATACAGCTGGTATCGTGGTTGGCTCTGGCATGCACACGGGCTGGCCGCAAGCCGAGTTTAATACTAGTCGGAACCCTTAAAACGAAGAGAAGTTTCAGATGGCCACAGCCGACAATCCGGGTTCCCCCATGTTTTCCGTCGGGTTGGCTGGTGCAGCGGACTTGCCCCTTATTTACCGATTGAGGCATTCCGTCTACGCGGATGAATTGAAGCAGCATGCTGGGAATGCGTCGGGGGTGATCCATGATGCGATCGATGCGTACAATCACTACGTGACCGTCAAAAAAGACCATCGCTTGGTGGGATTCATCAGCATCACCCCCCAAGGTTCACCGCGCTTCTCGATCGAAAAGTACTTGGACCGCAGCGCGCATCCCGAGATCGATTGGCAATCGCTTAGCGAGCTTCGATTGTTGACGGTCTGCCCGAGTGAGCGAAGTGGCTTTGTCGCATCGATCTTGCTGTATAGCGCTGGACGATGGTTGCAAGCGCATGGAGCTAAGTCCTGTATCGGGATGGGGCGTCGCGAGATTATGAAACTGTATCAGCGTATCGGCTTTTGCGATCGCGGTGTTCGGATCCAAAGTGGCGATGTCGAATTCGAATTGATGACCATCGATCGCAAAGGGGTGGATGACTCGATTCGAGGTGCGGAGAGATGGCGAAGTCGGATCGCGAAGCAGATCGATTGGCGGTTTGACTTCCCATTCGAACCCACCAACGACGGGTCTGCGTGTTATCACGGAGGGCAATCCATCCGAACGATGGGTTGCGACATTCAAAAAATCGAGGATCAGACCCAAGTCATCAATGCAGATGTTTTGGATGCTTGGTTCCCCCCGTCTCCTCGAGCGGTTCGAGTGCTGGGGGAGCACTTGCCATGGATGATGCGTACGTCCCCTCCGACCAATGCTGAGGAGATACGCCAGAAGATCGCGGAGGTGCGAGGGGTTCCCGTGGGGTCGGTGGTGACCGGTGCTGGTTCTTCCGATTTGATCTTCCGCGCGTTTCAGCATTGGCTCGACCGTGAGTCGCGAGTGCTACTGATCAAGCCGTGTTATGCAGAGTACGAGTATGTTTGTCGCAACGTGATCCGCTGCAGTGTCGATTCCTTGGAGCTCGGGGCGTCGAGTGGGTTTCAGTTGGATCCTGACGAGCTGGTGGCGCGGCTGCGAGGGACAGCGTACGACCTCATCGTGATCGTGAACCCGAACAATCCAACTGGGGCATTTCTACCGCTCGAGTTCTGGCGGGCTCTGCTGCCGAGGTTGCCGAACGGCCCCCGATCAGGGCGCCCCCGAGTATGGATCGATGAGTGTTATGTCGACTACGTCGACGCTTCTCAATCCATGGAATCGCTGGCTGCCGAGAACCCGGAGGTTGCCGTTTGCAAATCGTTGTCAAAGAGCATGGCCCTGAGCGGGTTGCGGGCTGGGTATCTGACTTTGGTGTCCGAGCAAGCAGAGGACTTGAGACGCATCACACCGCCGTGGAATCTTGGAACCTTGACTCAGCTCGGGCTCTCGGCGGCGCTTGAGGATCCCAAGTACTATCGCGACCAGTTCGACGCAACGCACCGGCAGCGAAAATGGCTCGAGTTCCAACTGAGTGCGTTGGGGTTCACGGTGGTAGCAGGTACCGCCAATTTTTTTTTGACGTATTTGCCTGCATGCATACCTGACAAGTCGGCATTCCTGCGGCACTGCGAGCAAAAGCGATTGTTCCTGCGCGACACCTTTCCCACGAGTCCTGAGTTAGGGCCGCGAACGATTCGATTTGCAGTGAAAGATCCGTCAACCAATCTACAGATGCTCGAAATCATCAAGCGAGGACTGGTTCATGGCGCGTAAGGGAATTGGGTCTCAGCTAAGCAGTTGGATCTTTGATCGGATCCACCGGTCGACGATCGTCTTCAATGACGCTCGCGAGGATCCGGTGTTGGATCGCGTGGCGTTGGATCTTCGGGCCGAGGACCGAATGATGGTGATCACGTCGGCTGGTTGCAATGTGCTGGATTACTTGTTGTGCGGTGTTCAACATATTGATGCTGTGGATTTGAATCCTCTGCAGAATGCGATCCTCGAGCTTAAAGTGGCCGGTATTCGGAGTTTGGACTACGCAACCTTCTTCGAGATCTTTGGAAGGGGCCGCATGGACGCCATCCATGTACTTTATCGAGAGAAGCTCCGGTCCCTACTGACGCCGGCAGCGCGTGAGTTTTGGGACCGAAAGATCGGATTGTTCGACGGGAGTGGGAATGGTGGTTCGTTCTACTTCAGTGGCCCATGCGGTCGATTGGCGCATTGGATCAACATCTACATCGATTCCTACGTGCGTTTGAGGCCAGAGATCGAAGCGCTCTTTTTGTGCAGCACATTGTCTGAACAGAAGACGACGTATGAACGGTCGATTCGAGACAAGTTCTGGGGGAGGTTCATGCGATGGTTAGCAGGGCGGGATCTGACACTGGCGATGCTAGGTGTTCCCCCGGCGCAGCGTCGCCAGATCGAGCGAGGCTTTCCTGGAGGTGTGTCGGCGTTCATTCAGTCCCGTCTGGATAACGTCTTCACCAAGATTCCGTTGGTCGACAACTATCACTGGCAAATCTACTTGTTCGGTCGTTATACACCGGAATGCTGCCCCGAGTATTTGAAGCCAGACAACTTCGAGCGATTGAAAGCCGGTGCTGTGGATCGAGTGGCGATTCATACCGATTCCGTTTCGAGATTTCTAGCTCGTATTAAGACGCCGATCAGCAAGTTTGTGTTGTTGGATCATTTGGATTGGCTGGCGGACAAGGACAACCCGGAGTTGATTCGAGAATGGCAAGCGATTGTGGATTGCGCGGCGCCGAACGCGCGGGTCATTTGGCGCAGCGGTGGGCTGGAGACGGATTTTGTGAACCGTGTCCGGGTCGAGGTGGGAGGGAGCCAGGTGGAGATGGGGCACCTATTGAACTATCGCTCCGATTTGGCACGTGCACTGCATGAGAGAGACCGAGTGCAGACGTACGGCAGTTTCTACATCGCTGAGTTTCGGAGGGATTCGATGAGGCGGAGATGCGGACTAGTCGCGCCGTAAAAAAATGTCGCCACACTGAAGCGGCGTCGGCGCATCTATGGTTTGCAATGGTTCTAGAAACGACTTTTAGGCACTCTCTACCAGGAATTCGAACGTCGCACTAGGCACCTTTCCGAACCTGCGATGCTGCAATCGACGTTTATCGAAGGTGCTGACGTTGCCGATGCACTATCGGCTTTTCATGTTTTGAGCCGAGGCCAACTACTGCATGAGCGCTCCAAAGATTGGGATTCAGGGGACAAGCCAATTTTTTTGAGTCAGCTATTTAAATGGTTTTTAGATCCCCGACTGTAACAATAGTATGTCCCCCGGATTTGCCCCCCGAAGGTTTACAAATCCTTCGAGTTCCGCACTGTGAAAAAGCGGTCGAGTTTTTGCTTGGTCGCATCCCCCGTTTCCAGCCCATCTTTAAACCACTTCACCCGTTGCGCGGAGGTCCCGTGGGTGAACTTTTCCGGATGGATGAAACCGCCAGCGCGACGTTGGAGCCGGTCGTCGCCAATCGCGTTCGCCGATTTGATGGCCGACTCCACGTCGCCCGATTCAATGAAGTTGAAACGCTTCTGCCCGGCGTGCGCCCACACCCCTGCTAAGTAGTCGGCCTGCAACTCCAAGCGGACAGAGAAGTCGTGTTCTTCCGTCGAGTTTCTATTGGCCGTGTACCCGAGCAGCTTCTGAACGTGGTGTCCCACCTCGTGGGCTATCACGTATGCTTGGGAGAACTCAGCCTTCGAGCCGCCTAGTTTTCGCTCCAACTCGTCGAAGAACGTTGGGTCTAGATAGACAACCATATCTGTCGGACAGTAGAATGGTCCAACAGCTGCAGGGGCGGTGCCGCACCCGGTTTGGACTTGGTCGCTGAATAATTCGAGGTGCGGAGGGTTGTAGGATTTGCCCATTTTCCGGAACTCGTCCTGCCAAACTGCCTCGGTGGTTCCGAGAACTTTCTCTGTGAAAACGAGAATCTTGTCGTCCTGCCCGACGTTGTTGGCCGGTGCGTTGCTCGGCATTTCCGCGTTGTCCCCAAGAAAGTCCTTCCCGAAGATCAGGCCAAGAATTAGAAGTAGGACCGCACCCCCACCGCCCATGGCAAGTTGGCCTCCCATCCCTCGATTGTCCTGGACGTTACTGCTTTCGGGTGCATCGTCTAATCTCATATTAACCGTCCTGTAAAGATCGTTTTCGACATCGTCTTGCAAACCACGCAAGCAAATAAGATGCCAGTTTAGCAATAACGCCTAAACAATCATTTCGAGATCCAAAACGTTCGGCCATTTTGAATTTGAGCTATCAGCCAAAAGCTGCATGTTGCAAGTTTTTGGGAAGCTTTCAATCTAGATAGCGGTAAAGGCAGCGTTGTGCAGCTTCCGCAAAGTCAGAATGAGAATGGTTGCAATCGCTGGTCGCAAGGTTGTGGCGTGAATGAAGAACAACCACTTTGATCGGTCCTGAGGCATATTTATTCTTGGCTGCCTTATTAGGTACTGCGTCGTTGTTCTATAGGGATCCGAGTCGTCTGGCTGCTAAAGCCAATTGCGACTTTCGCTGGCAGGGAGATTCTCGAATTCGTTGGCATGACGTCGCCTGCAGAATTGGCCTAGCAGCTACCATTTCCCGAGGTTGGATTGAAGCAGGATTCCGGCTAGCACATTAACTGTAGCCAGCAATCAGCCGTAGCAGCTTGCGAGCAGGACACCGTTGTCAAAATGCGGATCCTTTACGCACGTCCCATTCGTGTCCACTCGTGCTATTGCCGTGCCTAAGCAGGATACAAAACTGAACATTTTCGGTCGACGCACGTTGAAGCGCATTCTTCCAAGAACTCAGGTCCTTCAAAATCCCATTGCAAATAGCGTCTGGAATGTCCAGTCGCTGCAGTTCGTTTAACAATGTTTCAACGGTTTTCAGTCCTTCCTCAGGAGCATACCATACGAGAGTTTCGCCGCGGAGATCGTCATTGAACCCAAATGCCGACAGTGGTTGAACTCCTTGCTCAATCGCAACTGCATCAAGTTGTTTCAGCGAGCGAACCAACGCTTTTCCATTTAGAAAAGTGTCGATTTCTCCGAGACTTCGCTGGAAGTAAGGCATGATGCGGACATAGCGGAAGGTTTCGTATAGTCCACCAATTCCGCCAATCAAACCAAACAGCAAGAATCTGGATTCTCCCAGGACTCGTGCTCGATTACACTGCTCCAAAATCAATTGAAACAATTCGACAGATCCTCGCGCGAATTAAACAGCTAGTTTCCGGTTCAAACGGTTGAACGAGAAATCGGATTGCGCAATAAATCGGGTGAGCATGAGCAATTCCGGGCACCTGGGTCTAGCAGAATCCAGCTCTTCCCTAGGCCACAGCTTCCTATCCACAATGTGGACATAGCCGTGGCTGGGATACAGCAGCTTCCACAATTTGGTTCATTCCAACTGTGGAAGTTGGCGCTGGCTGCTTGCTGGAGGATGGATGCGTCGGATAGACTGGAGCGAAGTCTCGATTCAGGAATCGGAGCCATGGAAGTGATAATTCGAATAACAGTTCTGCTTTCAGTCTCACTTAGCGTGATTCTCTCGACTATTGGCTGCGAACCGAATGTGGCCGGATATGGGGTCTTGGATTTTGGAGACGAGAATAAGCCTCAGCTTAAAGAAGAAACACAACGGCTCAAGGAGGCCAGAGCAGAAACCCACGCCAAGATTAAGTCTCTTTACTCACCAACGACCGCTGATTGGGAAGCGATAGTCGAACCAGATTCAGTTACGATCCTCGAGCTAATGAATTTCCCTGAGGACACAGAATTGGTTACGGACGATACTCTTGAACGACTCCGTGTTTTCAAAGGCCTGAAGACATTGGTGATTGGATGCCCACAAGTTTCAGATCGAGGACTGAAAACCATCGCGGAATTAAAAGGCCTTGAAGCACTAATCATTTATGACGGTCGAATTACAGATGGTGGGATACAGACTCTCACCGCTCTACCGAAAATGCGTACCCTTGGCATCTTTGGGACACAAGTTACGTTGAAAGGCATCGACCGTCTAAAAGCTGAACTTAAAAACGCGTCCATCGAATTATGGGGAATGGGAGAGCACGGAGAAATTTTTGACGCAAACGGTTGTCTCACGTCGAAATATTTAACGGAACATCGCGGACTAAATCTTAAAGGTCGATGATTATGCACAGGTTTGAAACGCCAGCCAGCAACCAACAGCTTCCGTAGCAATTGCGAATCCCATCCTTTGTGCAAGCGTCCGATTCCTTCCAAGACGCTTCTTCTGTGTCCAAGTGTGCAAGTGGCATGCGACCGTTGGAGCGGGTAGAATCCGAAGCTTACATGCGGCTTTTGCAATTGATGCAAGACCGCTGAACTGAAACGCCAGGCATCTCGTGGATACTACCCGGGCCTCATAGGACGCTGCACTCATGGAACGCGCCGTTCAGATCTACGCGATCATCAACCTCACGGTCATCGGCATTTCTCACGTGGTGAGGCCGCGGGTGTGGGTAGACTTCTTCGTCTTTCTCCGAGAACGCGGCGAAGCGGGCGTGTTCGCCGTCGCCGTCTTGAATCTCATATTCGGCTCGATCATCGTCGCTTTCCACAACGTTTGGTCGGGCATCCCACTGGCGCTCACCGTGTTGGGTTGGGCGAACGTAGGCAAGTCGCTACTCTATTTTACGTTCCCCGCGTTCGGCCTGCGCAAACTCCAGTACCTCTCCCACGAGCGGGCGAACCTAGTCGTCGGCGGCGGTATTCTCTTCCTGTTGTTGGCAGGTGCCCTCGGCTATCATCTTTGGAGCTCCATGGCCACCAGCTATCCATAACGAAAGCGATTACTGCTTCCGGTGAACGACTGACTCAAACCGAATGGCCCGCGTATTCAAAATGACTTCTCGGGATGATACCGCGTATTGGTTACGACGGCGAGTTGCAACAAAAGCCTTACCAGCGATTTCAGCGGGGCATCGGACTCAAGTTTTTTGAGCAAGCTAATTCGAAACATCCTGGCATACGCCGAGGGTGATTGCTTGAGGTAGCGCTCGATTTGCTCTATCGAAACATGATTGCCAACGCAAAACTCTAGAATCACGATGCGCATGCGTTGATATGCGATCGAGACGTGAGCATCAAGGAAAACCTCCAACAAGTCAATTGAATACTGGCTTATGGGTAGCGATAGATCGTTCGCATCCATCTTTAGTTGTTCATCCACTTCGCAGTCGTCAACTTCGAATCCGTAACGACGAATAACCATCTCAAAATAATGTGTGAGAAAAATCCTGAGGGACTCTGCGACGTTGAGGAAATCAAAGAACTCTAGGGCCTCATTAGGATTGTTGACCCTAGCGACGAGCCAATCACTTGTCGCTCTCGGATAGTCTAAATCCATGTCATTCCACATCCAAGGAACAACTATTTCCAAGAGGCTGCTGTTCGGATGTCGTGAAGTCCAATTCGGCAAGTGGCTTCGGAGACGCAGTGCAAACTCAAATCTTTCCAGGGAAGTAGACACGAAGGGCCGAAGCCCACTCACTGACTCAAGCTCCGAAATGATAAGCCTAGTCTTTGATTCGTTTTTAGCATCGTGCGACCAAATCAGATGATTGGCAGCTTGAATGGCTATCCCATCGCGAACATCATGGTTGTCGAAAAATCGCTCTGACAATACATCGTAGTCGTCATGAATCAATTTGAAATTCAATGTTCGATGAGCTGCTTCCCAACGGATACGAATGGCCACAAGAATGTCGAATGCGAACTCCGCGTCCACGGAGCATTTTTGCAATTCGATTAATTCTACGAGCTTTGGATGTGAAAACAGCTCCATTCTCGCTATGGAAATCAACCCAATCGTTGTCTCCAAGTGATGCAAATTGGAAAGTAGTATTCTTGCAGCTGCAGAATCGAAAGGATCGGGTTGTTGCAACTTCGTTAACCAGTACTCCATGAGCTTGACACGCCCTACCTGCCGGTCGTCCCAAGCAGAGATTCGCAATCGCTCCAGAACCTCATTGATCTGTCCCGCTTCTGCTTGCCGCCATAGACTCTTCAGCGGGTCAATTTCTTGTCTTTCGAAATTGGATTCTCTCGCAGAGCGTCGTTTCGACGGACCATTCTGAACTTGTTCCGCAGCCAAACCCTGTCCCGCGTTCAAACCCTGTCCTGCGGCTTGTGTAGATCGCTCGAACCTTTCCCAGTTCTCGTAGCTTGGGGCATGAAGATCATTGATACAGTCGTAGGCTTCTCGCAGACGCCGAAAATGCTCCGGGAAATGCTCCGGTTTGAAGCGGCGAATGAGCCGCGTGTAGGCTCTCTTTATGTCCGTCGCATTGTCATGTGGCTTGACACCCAGCAATTCATAAGGCTTGCTTGGCCACTGACTCAGATCGTTGGGGAGTTCGAATTCACTCATTGGATTCGGATCTTCCCTCAGTAGTTTTTTTGTCAGTAGTTTCTTTGTCAGCCGACTTTTTGTCGGAGGGCATTTTGCCGGAGGGCATTTTGTCTTCGCCTTCGACGGCTTCATGATTCCGCTTCATTTCGTCTGTTTTACGCGCGATTGCGTCGCCTTCGTCACTACGCCAGTACCGAAATAAACGCAGACCATACGTCAACTGACGCGGCTGGTCGGATTTACTCTCTAGATCAAACTTTTCCTCAATTGCATTCAAACCGTCTGTTCCTTCGGTCCTCGCAATCTTTGCCCATTCCCTCTTTGATTTTTTGAGTAGGGTGCCTTCCTCAGCTGTTGGAATCAAATTGACAGCCTGCTTGGTCGTTGGTTGAAGAGAGTCAAATCTACGCATTTTCTCTTCTCGTTCCTGAAGGATCTGGCGTAAAACATTCGTCATGGCAGTTGGTGGATTGCGATCGTTGTTATTGGAATTTGGCGAAGAGTAGTTTGCCCGCGGTAAGGTTGGCCTATACGTCTCGGGCGGTAAACGTTCAACGGATGGACGGCTGATTTGACCTACGATTGCGATCACGAAGAACAGGGCAAAGCCACCCGAAATGAAGTGGATCGGATTGACGTTTGCATTCAACTGGTCGGCAATTCTGCACTTAAAGAGGCGAAAGGCGTAGCGACGCTGGAATGCTTTGCGCTGGGCAAGATTGGATGGAGTCTCCCGTTTGCCATGCAAAATTTGGTCGATCAACAAAGGTTGCAATTGAGCGAAGCGAGGTTGGCGGTTTTGAAGGTCCTTCGCTGCGGCCGACCAACGCTTTGGGTCCAAGGCAAATCGGCCAAGCATTTTCTGAACAGACTCCTTTCGCCCGACTGGCCCATTAATACATTGTCCCACAACCTCGCGAATCAGTTCTAAGACTTCTAGCGTTTCGTTAAGTGATTCAAGTTTGTCCATGTCCAGGAATGGTCGGTATCGCTCAAGAACCTGTTTCACAAAAGAGTTGTCAATCGTTTGTCTCTCAAGCAATTCGAAATGCTGCTGCTTTTCATCTCTTGTCAATGAGAAAAAACTTTGATTGAAAGCGAGAACTTGTTCCCCCATCGAAGACAACACATTGCGATCGGCCATTCGAGATACCGATTGCCAAGTTGACTCGTCCCCCCGAAGCACTTGATAAGCAACCCAATCGGTTGAGGAAACTGAGAAACCACGATCATCGATTTTGCCGTACCAAATCGAAACGGGAGTCGAGTTTTGCCCGGCAAGCTCTTGGCAAGATTCCTGCCCCGTAAGAATACTTTTTGCCCATCGATATCGGATATCCGCTGGGTCAATGTTTTTGGATCGCATTCAAGTTCACCATGGTAAATAGCTTCCTGACGACTCGTCTTCGCCACCTTCGATCCGATTCAAAATTTCTTCCAACAATTGCCTAACTTCGGTAATCGCTTGTTTATCCTGCGACTGCATCGCCCCCTCAAAGCCTTCGATCATATCACCGAGCTGATTGCGTTGTTGTGGCGACAACTCTTTGTAGACTCTTTCCGCCCGCCGCAAAATCGTTTGGTTGATCGCTTCGTCGCGCGGATGGTGCTTTAGCGCCTGCATTTGTTGGATGGCTAAACGTATATCCGCAGGCGTCAAACTCTTGGCATGTTGAGTAATCACGTGCGATATCTTTCGCGCGGTCTTAACGATGGTCACCTCTACTTCCAAAACGCCGTTGAGGTCATATGTAAAGCGAACATCGATTGCCTGACCAGATGGCCCCGGCGGTATTCCAGTCGCTTCGAAGCTTCCTATTTTGAGATTGTCCTTGACCATGCGTCCCTCGCCTTGGTAGACGTTAATCTCAATCTTCGGTTGGTTTGGCGAAATGGTTACCACTCGGTTCGTGCGTGAAACGGGAATGGTTGTATTTCTGTTGATCATAGGCAAATAGTAATCCGGAAGTATCTCATCGCCTATCGTCTTGCTCACAGCGATTCCAAGCGTAAATGGTGAAACGTCCGTAACGACCAAATCCTCTACGATTGCATCGTTGGCAAACAATCCAGCCTGCACCGCGGCTCCAATGGCGACCACTTCATCGGGATTAAGCTGTGACTTTGGTGTCTTTTGAAATTTATGCTGCACGTAGTCGACGAAGCATCGCATGCGGGTGGCACCGCCAACCAAGAGTACTTGATCTATCCTGTCTCGAGCCAAGTTGGCGTCTCCCAATGCTCGTCGAATTGGCATTTCTGCTCGTTCAAGGATATGTCTCGTTACCTCATTGAATTGCGCGATTGTCATTTCAAACACCTCCGAGTCCTCTGGAAACTCGCCCGATTCATCAGGTATGCGAATCGATGCGAGGTCTTCGCGGGCCAATCGTCGTTTCGCAATTTCACATTGCTGAATGAGACGCGAAACCATCCTTGGATTTTTAAGCTCAGTTTGCTCGAGAACGCCCCCCTTTCTCTTAAGCAAAAATGCCGCCATTGCTGCCGTGAAATCTTCGCCACCTAGGAAGCACTCGCCTGAGGAAGCTTTGACTTCTATAGCACCGTCGAAAACCTCGACGATGGAAACGTCAAACGTACCGCCACCCAGGTCAAGTATTATTAATGTTCTATCTTCACGTCCACAATGCACACCGTAAGCTAGCGCGGCAGCCGTTGGCTCGTTCAAGATACGTTTCACATCAAGGCCGGCAATCTGCCCAGCAGCAATCGTAGCTTTGCGTTGGTTGTCATTAAAATAGGCTGGAACTGTAACTACTGCTTCATTAACTGAAGTCTTCAGAAAAACTTCCGCGTCCTGTTTGATGGATTTAAGCACTAGGCTTGATAGCTGCTCAGGAGAGAAGAACTTACCGCCCACTTCAAGTTTTCTATCTAGCCCCATAAATCGCTTAAACAAGGATACGCAGCGCTCAGGCTCAAGCACCTGATATTCTTTTGCGGCCTTGCCGACCAACACGTTCCCATCTCGGTCAACACCAACCACGGATGGAGTTAGGTATTCGCCCAATACATTGGGAATGAGTTTAGGACCTTCGTGATCCATGTACGCGCCAACGGAGTTCGTTGTCCCTAAATCTATACCGACTATCATGTTTTTGATTCTAGCTTTTTCCGTCAGGCGGCAGGAACAAACTCGGCTCAAGATTCAGCATCGTCGCAATGCTTTTCGCTGTTCCATCTTCACATTATCCTAGAATTGCAACGGACGTGCTAGGGGGGAAACGCACCTCACTTTGGTCGACGCCCAAGCAGCATTCGATCACACAGTACTTTCGAGCCACTTGGCTGTTCAACGAAACATCACTCCGATTTCCGCAATGATAACTGGAATTCTTCCACATTTGTGATAACGAGTGGGATTTCATTTCGTTCAACGCATCGATTCGCGGTCGTCGACCTCCTCGCATTGCTGTAGAATAAAGTCGGAAAAGAGGACAAGAATCAACAGAACTGAGGGGAACATGATGACTATGCAACGAAACCAGGTCTCGCCGGTGGTCAGTTCCATCGCACTACTTATTTGTGCCGCAGTGTGGTTTGCTGGAGCGTGGTACGCTTCATCATCACTTGGCAAGTTGGAAACGGCTCCCATTTCATCGTTGTTGATCGTCCTGGTAATGCCAGCGGCATGCTTTGCTCTTAGTGTTGTTCTCCTTGACACTGACATTTACTCGCGATTGTCCTTGTTCACTAGATTTGCGTTGTATGCGGCGGTACTGCCCGTCACACTCGGAACAATTTTTTCGTTTTGGACCGTTCGGGAGGTGTTTGGAGAGAGCTTTCAAAACGCTTCGATTCCTTTGAAAAGCTTCGCTGCATTGGCGGCGTTTACCCTCTTTGCTATAACAGTGACCGTCATCCGACGGTGCATTTTGAATTACATGTCTTCTCAGAAAACAAATGGGTTGATCTCGTAGAGATCTAGGCGTGCGTCTTGCAATCTCCTCCCCATCCCCTTGTCGACTCAGCTCGATCCAGCCATTGGCCGCAGCCACCGTAATCCTTTTGATCCGCTTCGATTTTGTTGGGACAGACTCCATACTGCTGTTGCTTGGAGCAGGCTGGTGAAGCACTTTCAGGATCCCGATTATCAAACCGTGCTCGATGGTCGACCGTTGCTGTTTGTGTACGACATGACCACGAAGCTCGGCGAGGCAGAGTGGGACGAGTTGAAGCAACAAACGATTGCCGCCGGTATAAAAGCACCCTATCTCGTACTTATGAACTGGACGACGCCAGAGGCAAATCGTTTGCGTCTCGGTTTCGATGCCATCTCACGTTATGCAGTATCAGGAAAAGGCTACACGACGGATCCTAATTCCTATGCGGAACTCACGTCCTACCATGTGCGCCGGGAACTGTGGGAAAAATGGCAGCATGATGGCACGCCATGCATCACCTTCGCCACTGCTGGCTGGGATACTCGCCCTAGACAAGAGCGTCCGCCGTCCTGGATGCAGGAAATTCCAGCCACCCCCGACGCCACACCTCCTGCGCAGCAAAAGCCGCTCATCGATGCTGTGACAGCAACGCCCTATGAACTCGCCGCCCACATTCGGGAGGCCGTCGAATGGACCAACGCCAACCGAAATATCAATCCCGCCAACGCCATCATTATGTACGCATGGAACGAGCATGACGAAGGCGGATGGCTTGAGCCTACTCTTGGCTTGGAAGGCCGCCCGAACGAGGATCGCGTCAAGGCATTAGAAAAAGTGTTACGTTCGCCTGCGATACTAAAACCATGAAACGTCAGTTACAGCCAATATTATTCTCGGGAAGGACAAGCGTTTTGGCTTGGAGCAATGGATGCATCTTTAGGATAATTTCGCTAGGCAGACCGTTGTCACGAAAGATATAGGCTGCAACCGGTGCCTGCACAGGTGTTCGCTAAAATAGTCTGACGTACGGACAATAAGTAACAAAACATGAACAGCACAAGCAATGCCTGGCAGCAAACAGCAGGTACGATTTCCACAGGTTGGACTGAGGCTGGGGGCATGGCCAGCCTATCAACGGTGCCAACGTCCGCTTCCCTTCCGACAGGCTTCTGCGATTTCCACAAGGTTATGCGGTTAGCGAGATTACCGAATTCGGCTGGATGCATCGCTATCTCAGCCACTGTGAAAGCGTCGTACTCCTGCAGGATCGGACTAGCCAGAAACCTAGCGTCTACCGTAGCAATTACGAATCCCATCCATGGTGTGCTCGATTAATCGACGCGTACTGCATTGGCTTTGCAACCAGCCTCTTCCCTAGGCCGCTAGCCTCCCATCCACATGTGAGTTTACCACGGCGAGCATGCTGTTTGCCGGTGCCATAACACTTCCAATAATCTTCGGTACGCTTGCCTACTTGATAATCGCGATCAACCGATACGTCACCAATCCACGTCGCACCTTTGTTGCTGGAATGCTTTTGCTATTCCCCATTTGTATGACTTTACTAATTGCCACGTATTTCAATGCAATTCCACGTCGCATTACGCCTGAATCCGTTAAGGCATCTCCGTTTGATCGCTATTTCGAGTAAGCTCCTCAAATCGCGTTTGGATGCCCATGTCCGTTTTTGCGATTCTTCGACGCTAAAAAGCCTGACAGATTTCCGGAGATTCATCAGACGATGTTCGATCTAATGTCATTGCTGGGAGACGTTACACTTTGGATGTTTCCACTTTACGTCTTCGTGTCACTCGCATTTACTCTGTTGCCGAAGGCTGCCGCCGGATCGAATACGTTTGCTGGAACTGGGTAGCCGAAGCCGACCTACGCCCCTTTCTTCTGGTTGATGCTTAGTCAGGAGTACCGATTTCCCTAGCCCACCCCATGTGGACATGGGCGCTGGTCGCTTGCTGGAGGGTCGCTAGTTGGGATAAACTTAGGCGGCGTAGAGAAAGGAAGAGTTGCGGGCTTACCGAATGGGCGAACCGGCGAAATCAATGGCCTTAGCCAAGATTTGCTTTAAGCTTATGCCATTAGACGATTTGTAACCGTTCACGGCCTTCGGCCCTGAACGGTTACCAAAAAACCGAGGTCACCGTTAACGGCTTTAGATATAGACCGCCGTTTAACGGAACCAAACGGGTATCAATAACTCGATACGACAGGAAGATTTTACGGCAGGAAAATCAGTAATCGCAATTCTTTATTTTCCTGTCGCAAAATTTTCCTGTCGGCCCATGGAATCCATGACTTCGAGTAAGGGTACCATCTCAGAGTGCGTGGTAAACTCCGGATGAATCGCTTAGTTTGTAGCTGTCACGGATAATGGTTTCGACGTTGTTACTTCGTCTTACGCACTGAGGAGACTTGGGGCAGGTTAGTGAATCAGTTTTGCGTTAATTGATTCCAGTAGGAATGAGAAGAAGTTACGCTTTTGTTTCTTGCAAGTGGCGATGGCTGTCCACATTCGTTCGTGGTAACGCTGGGTGAGCATCGAACGATGGAATCCTTCGTCGGTCATCTCGTCGCGGCGGTGCCAAGCCGAAAACAGCCGCCGCGATCGATCATGGCAATTCCGGTAAGTTCCCGTTGCGTCGCCCTTTGGGAAAAACGCGGCGTGAAACGATTTGGGCAAACAACACCTCTGCCAGTCCCAAAGTGCGCACGTTAGCGTACCTGTGGGTGCCGGAATTCGTGGGCAATCGACGAGCGGCGAATTGCAGCGTAAAAAATTCGAAATTTCCAGCCCCAAAGCTAATCGGAAAAAGAAGTAAAGCGAGATCCATCAAACCTATATAAGCCAGTGTTTCGAGTGCCAACCCAGATTTGGCCTGCATTATCTTCATGTCTTGCATGATGCTCGATACTTCGTTCATATCGGCCGGGGAATTACTCGTGTTCAGAAGTGAAAGGAAATTTTTGCCATTGGCGTCGGAGATGGAAACACTAGAAATCGACTTGCCATCGAAACGACTTATGCCCTTTTTTGTTCCGAACCAAATATTGCCGCTGGAATCCTCTAGCATCGAATAGACCGTATTACTCTTTAGGCCGTCCTTTTGCGTAAACTGCATGAAGACTTTGCCATCGTATCGATAAACTCCTTCTCCCGTAGTAGCGAACCACAGATCTCCATGCCCGTCCTGCAGCATAGCGTGGACATTGTCATGCTCGTTTGAGCCTTGGGACTTTACAAGTTTTGGCTGAGTAGCCGAGGAGAATATCTCTGGCCGATTGATCTGGTCTGATTTGTCTTTGTGTTGCCCATTACAAAAGCTGGTGAGGACCATCGCTAACAGCAGAGAATGAACCGGATGGCGTAGGACGTTGGATGTCATTTTTGGTACTCGATGTGCACCTGGCTTACGGGACTCAATCTTTCAGAATGGAATTAGCCAAGGTTGTTCTTAATTTGGCTTGCGCTTAATTTGGCCCGATGTGACCACCAAACTGCTAAATCAATGTTTAAAACGCCGATGAAAATCGGCTCACGAATCGGATAGACTGAAATACGCGAGCGGCAGGGAAGCGTGTTGGATTGGATTAAGCAACCAAACCTGTTTCGCTTGGCTGCTGTCGGGAAGATTGGCCTATGCGGGGACGCACTCTTTAACCATGCATTTGTC
>JANMLD010000205.1:0-19696 GCA_031372345.1 Pirellula sp. | reverse complement strand
CGATGAATGCGCGCAATTTGATCGATGGCCGAATATGATTCTACCGAAGCACAACATCCTGCTAGTTCCGCTTCTCTACTTTTTGGTTCGAGCGTTCCTTCGACTGCCAACCCGCAGACGGCTCGGCAAAGCGTTAGCCATTGTCGAGCATTGCAGGCTCCCTTTACTTCAACATATGCCAATTTGCCTAACCGGTCGTAGGCCATGCCGTCCATTTGGCTGGCTGGGGTATCGTCATGATCCACCCACACGAAGGAGCCATCCAATTCGAAGAACATGCCCGGTATGTTTCCTAGCATTTCCGCCAGGGCTTCAAATGATTGGGGTAATTGCAGACCTGGAAGTGGATGAATTTGCACAAAAATCGGCATGAAGTTCTCGCTGGGTCACATTGTAGCACGGCACTCCGTGCCGTGATCCTACCCCGTAAAATACTCTGCGACGCCTATCGCATGAAAAACAAGGGAGGGCGAGGCTTATTCGACAGTGCGTCACGGCACGGAGTGCCGTGCTACACTGAACGCAGGTTATCCCAAAGCATATCGGATCGTCTACAATCACCAACGCGTAATTTAGGTCTTCATCGCGTTTTCTTTCCGATTGCGCCCCCATAGGCTTGCCCCTTAAACGATAGTCCTTCGAAAAACCATGAGCACAGTTGCCGTCCAAGTACCCACGGGCGATCTGCCCACCACTTCGTACCCTTTTTTCGGACATCTTGCTCGCATTATCAATTCCGGGCAAGCCCGTTCGATTGTCCTCTCTGGAAACATTTACGATCTCTATTTTGATGGCAAACAATATGTGCCATTGCTCGCCTTCCTGCAAACCAAAACACAAATCCCTGGTTTGATTCAAGTCGTCTATGAATTGAATGGGCCGGTTCGTGTCTCCGACGAGGACAAGGTTAAGCTGCGAGAGGCCTGGGCAGCCTGGAAAAACGGTGTTTCCATCGATGCAATTCCGATGCGAGAAATCCTCGCCGATGGCAGCAAGTTCGATTTGCGTCGCCGCGAGTTCGATCAGTACCTTCGAGATGCGATTGGCAACGCAACCCAAGCCTTGGAATTTTTGAGGCAATTGACTATCTGTTCACGGACTTGCCTCAAGGAAAACTTATTGATTTTGATTGAGGGGGCAGACATGCTGCTCCCGGCTGGTGACGGGGATGTATCCAGAATGAACGATGCACAAGTTCGGCGCGTGGCCATCGTCACCGACTGGTTCAGCGACCCCAGTTTCTTTGGTGGCAAGGACACGGTATTGCTCTTGGCCGAGTCACGCAGTCTCATCCATCCCCGCATTTCTCGCATGCCTCAGGTGGTTTCCATCGAAGTCGCCGCCCCTGATTTTGCTTCACGTAAGCATTTTATCCAGTGGCATGAGTCGCTGGCGGGGAGTCGTTCGGTGAAGCAAGCGGCCGATACGGTTGCAGAGGCCACGGCTGGCTTGAGCCTGCACGCCATGCGTCAGTTGCTCTTGGCGGCGGACTATGCACAGAAACCCATCGAGCGGCAGGATACCACGCTTCAAGTCGAACAGTTCATTCAATCTCAGTTGGGCGAAGATGTCATCGAATTCAAGAAGCCAACGCAGTCGTTGAAAGATGTCATCGGTTTTTCGAAGCTCAAAGAATTCTTGAATGTGTACTTGATTCCTCGCATGAAATTGCCGGACGATCGAGCATTGCCGGGGGCCGCGATCGCAGGTCCAATCGGGGGTGGTAAGACGTTTATCTTCGAAGCGGTGGCTGCCGAATTGGATATGCCCGTTTTGGTGTTAAAGAACATTCGCAGTCAGTGGTTTGGACAGACGGACGTGATCTTTGAACGACTTCGGCGCGTGCTAGAAGCCTTGGAGAAGGTCGTCATCTTTGTCGACGAAGCCGACACCCAGTTTGGTGGTGTTGGCGAAGGTGCGCATGAGACCGAACGTCGCCTTACCGGTAAGATCCAGGGGATGATGAGCGATCCGAAGTTGCGGGGAAAGGTGGTTTGGCTGTTGATGACGGCTAGAATTCATTTACTTTCACCGGACATTCGCCGGCCTGGGCGGGTAGGGGATCTGATTATTCCAATTCTTGATCCGATCGGAGAGGATCGCAAGGACTTCATTCGTTGGATGCTAAAACCCACGAAAATTGACAACGACGAATTGGTCACTTGGTTGGACACGGAGGGGTTGGAACAGGACTTTTCGTCGGCTGGTTTTGCAGCCCTTCGCAGCCAATTCAAGGCGATTCCACCCAAAGATCAAGACGACTTGAAGAGTATTATTCGGGACTTTATGCAACCTGCGATCAAACAGACACGCCGGTACCAGACACTTCAAGCCTTAATCAATTGCACGAGGCGTTCACTGATGCCGGACCCGAACATTTCCGAAAAAGATCGCGCCCTGATGGAGGACGAAATTCGCCTACTTGAACTACAAGGCATTCGGTAGGTCGAGCGGTGATGTAAAAAACGCCTGCGGCGATGTGAAAACTATCAATCATAACCCGATACGTAAGTGAGGGATGTGCCCGACAATATGACAAACGAACGGGCCTTCAGCCCTAACATAATTTCGTTTTGCCTAGTCCCAGGCCGTTGGCCTGGGCTAGGCAAACTACCGAGCCTTCGGCCCTAAGCACAATATCGGGTACAATAATTAAGTCAGAAGAGCCCGTCGTCCGCGATCGAGGTTTTGGGGCCTCGATCGGTACCGTATCAATTGCAAGCCACAATCGTTTCACACCAATCAACTATCATGTTACGACATCACACACGCTCCGCGTTGCTCTTGAGTTGGGCAGCGTTGTTCTGCCTTTCCGCACCCCTTTTGGCACAAGAGCGATTCGCTGACTTGCTAGGCCCCGTCAAAACAGGCCCGGTAGCCAAAGGCGGATCTGTAGAAGTCCCTTACATCCTTTGGGGTGGAGACGTTGCCACCTTTTTGGCAAACGGTGATCTCAAGACCAAGCCCGGATCGATATTTCAGCAGTCCGGACTTGATATCAATCTAACCAACGGCGATGACTTCGTCGGGCAAGTACGAAACTACGTTCAAGGAAAATCGCCGTTCCTTCGCGGAACCATGCACATGATCGGTTTAGCAGGCGAAGTGTTGGGGGCGGACCCAAAAACCAAACCTGTTATCATCATGCAGTTGTCGTGGAGCGCGGGCGATCATATCGTCGGTCGAAAAACCATTCGCAACTTGAACGAACTCAAGGGCAAGAAGATCGCATGCCAACAAGGCGGGCCGCATGTTGGTTTACTATACGACTCACTCGGAGCTGCTAAGCTCACCAAATCGGACGTGACGATCGTTTGGACCAAAGACATTACCGGCCCCAATGGCCCTGCCGAAGCCTTTCGCAAAGATCCGACCATCGACGCATGTTGTGTCATTACACCCGACATGGTGGGCTTGAGCACGGGACTTACCGAAGTGGGTACCGGGGCTGAAGGTACCGTGGCAGGTGCTCACGTCGTCAATAGCACCGCACAGATGAGTCGCTCGATCGCCGACGTCTATGCCGTGCGTCGCGATTGGTACGATGCCAACAAAGACTGGGTTAAGAAGTTTGTGGCGGGACAACTCAAGGCGACGGAAAAACTGGTTGCCATGCGACGCAGCTTTACAGAAACAAAAAAACTGTCCAAAGAGTACGAACAGATCCTCGGACTGTCGCAGCGTATCTTCGGCAAAGAGACGATTCCTACCTTGGAGGAGGATGCACACGGCCTATTGCTCGACTGCTCGTTTGTCGGATTGTCAGGACAGTTGGCTTTCTTTCTCGACAAAGGAAATTTGAGCGGCTTCATCGGCAAGATGGGCGAAGCGATCGACTTGGCTACGAGTTGGGGATACGCCAAGGGACGCAACGGATTTGATCCAAATGACTTCGATTACAAAGCGATCGCGAAGTTGGCGGACATCGAATATGCCGAACTCAAATCCAGTGAAAAGTTTGAAAAAAGCACAGCGGAATCCACCGAATTATTCTTAGGGGACAACTTGGATGCCAACACAATCGTGAGCTTTACAATCGGGTTTGAACCGGACCAAAAGGATTTTTCGGCGGATCGATACGGTTCCGACTTTTCTCGAGCGCTAAAAGAAGCCAGCAAGTTTGGAAATGCGAGGGTCATCATTCGAGGACACTCGGATCCAACGAAGACGCTTTTGGATCTCATCAAGAGCGGAATTGCCAAAGGAGTCATTCAACAAAACGGCACCGCTGGGAACTATCGATATTTCATGAATGGCAAACCGCTCGATCTCAATCGAACGAAAGAAATTGTGGAACTGATCAAAGGGGGAGCATTCGGTGGCGGAAATCCAGATCCCTCGGTGACCATGCAAGCAGCCCTCAATCTTTCCAAGTCGCGAGCCGACAATGTATTCGCTGAATTGCAGCTCTATGCCAAGCGGGAGGGCATGAACATCGACCTCTCGCAAATTGTGCCCATAGGGGCGGGGGTGATGGAACCGGTGATTCCAAAGCCCAAAAATCTTGAAGAAGCCAAAGAGAACATGCGTGTCGAATTTCGAATCGTCAAAGTCAATCCAGAGTCGTTGGCTCCGTCCGATTTTAATTTCTAACGACCTGACTCTCTGGACGTAGTGAAACCATCCCATGATTTCTAAATCGCAAACCCTGTCTTGTCTCCTTGCTGTCGCTGCATTTGCGTGGACAGCAGATGGCCTGGCCAGCGACATCGTCGTGATCGTGCTGGATGATTCCGGTTCGATGAATGAGAGGATGAGCGGCGGAGTACGGCGTATCGATGCGGCCAAAAAAGCCATTACATCCGTGCTAAAACAGTTTCCAACAGACACGAAACTCGGCCTCATGCTGCTCAACGGCGATCGCTCCAAACAGCACTGGGCCATACCTCTGGAACATCTTTCTGTTCCTCAGGCAATTCGGCGTGTCGAGTCGGTCAGTGCGGATGGTGGTACGCCGCTTGGAGAACGCATGCGAGAAGGGGCAGAAGCTCTTTTGCGACTTCGCGACAAGCAGATATACGGAAACTACCGTCTTCTCATCGTCACCGATGGCGAGGCGAATGACGCAAAAATGCTCAACTTGTATCTGCCTGACGTTTTGTCACGTGGACTCACGGTTGATGCTATTGGCGTCGACATGAAGCAAGACCATTCGTTGGCCACGCGCGTACACAGCTACCGTCGCGCCGATGACGCTGCCGCTTTGTCCAAAGCCATAGAAGAAGTCTTCGCAGAGAAAGTCGATTCCAGCGCCGCCAACAGCAATGCAGACTTCGCTCTTTTGCAAGCCCTCGACGACGAAGCTGCCAAAGAAGCTCTCAATGCTTTGTCAAAACCCAACAACACCCCAATCGTTGGAATTTCTCTTCCGGCCCATTTCAATGTTGCCGTGGGCAATCAACCGCCAGTCCAAGGCACTTCGCTCATGGGGACTTTTGTTGTCACGGTCCTGTGCTGCATGTCCCCGTTGGTTGTCATTGTGATCGTAGTGGTCGTCTTTCTGTCTAAATCGAACGTAGGTGGAAAGAGAAACCGCCCAAAGCGGTAGCGTTTACATCGCTAGCGGAGATTTGAAAACTACCAATCACAACCCGATACGTAAGTGAGGGACCTTCGAAATCATCCCTCGCTTACGCGTCGGGTTGGGAAACGCCACTGGGCCGCTCGCCTAACAACCAACAACTGAAAACTGAAAACTGAAAACTACTTATCTAGATCGAGAAAGACGATGATCGATGGATTGCCGACTGGGGTGTAATGACCGGTGAATTTAAGGCCACCCGTTTTGCGATCCACTGCGAAGACGGCGATGTTGTCGCCCCGTTGATTGCAGCAATAGAGGAACTGTCCACTGGGATCGAAGTTGAAGCTCCGCGGATAATTGCCGCGTGTCCATTCTTCTCCAACGTAAGCAAGGTCGCCGTTTGAGCCGATGGAAAAAATACCGATGCTGTCGTGCAGTCGATTGCCCGCGTATAGGAATTTCCCATCGTCTGAGACCAAGATTTCCGAACAGAAATTGCTGCCAGCAAAGCTTGGCGGAAGTGATGAGATCGTTTGCCTTTGGGCTAACCGACCGATTTGAGCATCGTAGTCAAACAACACGATGGTCGATGCTTCTTCCTGAATGGAGTAGAACCAACGACCGTTGGGATGGAAATGGAAATGCCGCGGACCGTCGCCAGGTGGCAACGCAATTGTCGCGGGTTCATTCGGAGTCAGCGCACCCTTTTTCTCATCAAACTTCCATAGGAAGATTTGATCCAAACCCAGGTCGGCATGCAGCACGAAGCGTCCAGCGGCATCGGCTTGAATCATGTGCGCATGAGTCCGATCATGTCCGCTAAAGGCAAAACTTCCCGGAGGAGTGTTGGTTGCCTTGGTCGGACCAATCTTACCGGCACTGATCTTGATATCCGTGGCGTCCCCCAAACGCCCCTCGGCAAGAATCGGCAGCACCGCCACCGAGCCGCCGAAATAATTAGCCACCAACAGGAACCGGCCCGATGGATGGATGCTTACGTACGTAGGGCCAGCGCCCCCCGAGCCAACGGTGTTGAGCAGCGTCAACTGTCCGTCTGCCGGGTTGATGGCAAAAGCGCTGACGGTGCCATGTTTGTTGTCCCCCAATCGATCTGTCTCATTGGCCGAATAAAGCCGAGTGCCATTGGAATTCAAAGCCAAGCAACTGGGGCTGGTTCCCATTTCGTGAACGCCCGCAGGCGACATCGCTCCAGTAACGCGATCCACCTGAAAGAGGTGGATGCCGCGACCATTGCCGGGTGGTAGGTCCACCTGCGTTGGCAGCGTATCGCGGAGCGGAGAACTAAAGGTGCCGACATACGCCATCAGCGGACGACCGGCTTGGTTGGATTGGGCTTGCAACAACCCGTCGAGAGCCTGGGCGGTTCCGGCTAATGCCATCGATGTCTTCAGAAACGAGCGTCGCGAACCATGAAAGTGTGTCATCGTAAATCGATTTCAATTATGTTGCACAATTAAGTCGCAAAAAATCCAACCTCTATCCACCCAGCACGAAGAGTCTTTGGGTTATCCGCCAACGATTGGAGAAGGGCATGAGAGTATGATAGTCGACTGTTACTTGGTCAACCAAACACCAACTCAATCCCATAATTCTCCCAATAACCCGTCAAAAACCGCCGTGAACTTCGAATTGGAAAAACTGCAGCCCTCCGAAGTGACGTCGTCGACCGATCCTGTTTTGGACAATACCAAAGATGGTTTGACGATTAAAGTTCCACTTTGCGAGACCCATGTTGAGCTTGCGGCCAAGCCAGCCGTTACAAGCGAAAACCCTTTGGTTTTGGACGATGCATTCGAGACACTCGACCCTCTATCGGTACCGTTAGAGCGTGTGTCCTGGTGGGTTTCAGCGGGCATTGTGGGTGGCATCTTGCTGACAGGTTGGTTGCTGACCTGCCTGTTTTTTATGGGCTTTTTTGGTTGGCTACAGTGGATTGCCTTGGCTTCGGTGTTGGTTCTCATCACGGCTATGATTTCGGGTGCTAGGTGATCAGTGTGCACCGGAGTTGGATTTCTCGCCGATGCGGTTTGGCATCGATTCGAATCGAAACTGCTGGCGGCGGAAATGGCAATACCGAGAACGCGGCTTCGTCAGTGGGCAGGCGTTGGTTTGTTCCTGTGTTGCCGATTTCGTCATTAGGCCGGAGCCTTTCTGCTATCGACCCACGCGCTCAATTCAACGAAAACAACATTCATTGGCACACCTTATCCAAGGACACATTGGCTCGGATGTTTCGATCGGTTCTTATTGCTTCGGTACTGACGACTTTCGTTGGAGTCACCTTGCGACCAAGTTGGGGCTGGTTACCAGGCATTCTGCTTGGAATAGTTGGATGGTTTTACGCTCGCAAGAAATCCAAAAGCAAACGCTATTCCCGAACGGATTGGGGGCTCATCTTTCGAAGCGGAACCTGGAATCAGAAGTGCTCGATGACCTTCTTTGAAAAGATACAGAGCGTCTCCTATTCGCAGTCACCGTTTGATCGACGTTGGCACATGGCCAACCTAGCGATCGACACCGCCGCTGCTGGCCAGCCGACCACCGCATCGAAATTGGTTACCTCGACTCCGCATTCGCAGCCGTTGAATTCGAGAAAATCGAACAAGCCTTACCGTCACATTGTGGCTGACACATTGTGGCTGAGCGAGGCCCTCGCTCAGAACAATACGTCGCCACTGACTTACTGCAGAGGGATCCGAGAGAATCCGGTGTTCAACTAACAAACAGTGCCTGCGCGACCGTCGATGATCAGAACTTGTCCAGAAGCGAAATGGCTGCGTTTGACGTATGCCAACGCCAGACAGCGACTGTTGCTTGGATCGGAAGCCGCGGAACAAATGGTCCCAACTTCCTTGCCGTCGGCTTGAATCGAGGTCTGTGTTTTCAGGCACTCGTCCAAGTCGACAACGATCTTGACCAGTTTTTTCTGGACTTTGCCGAGCATGTCAAGTCGAGCGATGGTCTCTTGACCCAAGTAACAACCTTTGTTGAACGAAATCGACGACCCATCTCGATTCACTTCTTGTGGCAAATGGCGATCGTCCATGTCGATTCCATACCATGGCCAAAAAGCCTCAATGCGCGCCAATTCCCATGCGTTGCGATGAACCATATCGCTTTGAATCCATTCGCTACCCAATCGTTGGATCATCTTCTCGTCAATGCAACCCGAGGGCACAAGGGCGAGAATCGAGTCGGGGCCAATCCAAGGTGCGTGCAGCAATACTACCCGCTGCTCATCGAAATCAACGATCTTCGCACTGGCGGAACTGGGTAGGCCTTCGGAAGAAATGGCGAACGCTTTGGCGACGACGGTCCGATCCTGAAAGAGCCAGAATTGAGAGTCGTTACTAACGTCGGAAACCACCGCATCTTCGCGAATGATGTAGCGATCGAAGTGCGGAACCAGTTTGCTCCCCTGATCCGGTACCGTTACAAAGAGCGCTTCGTCGTCGACGGCCAAAGCGATTCCGTGCCCGAAGGTGCGTCCCTTGACATCGGTAACAAAAGTTTCCAAAGCTTGGCCGTCGGTCAGTGTACGAAGATCCTGGGTGCAGAGGTTGTTAAAAACTCGGCAGCGATCCTTGCCCTGAAATCGTACGACTGTTCCTTTGCCTAAATTGAAGCCGCTGGTCATTGTTTCTGCTTGCTTTCGTGTGATGATGGAACCGCAAGCTTGGTTGTAGTCGCTTCGACGTTGCTGTGCAATGTGTTTACGTAGGCCGGTTCGCTCCGCGACCGGCGGTCAGCGTAGTCGGAACAACACAAACTCGTACCTTCCATACCCCGCCAAGCACAATCTTCAAATTGATTTCAAACGTTGATTTGGATGGAACAGCCCTAGCAGCGTTACGATGCAGGACATCCGTCGGCGGAGCGACGGATCTAGTAAGCCGTCACGACCTTTCCTGAAACTTTTTTCCTTGCAAGACATTTTTTCCATCGAAGCTTAACGTATGATAACGGTCGGGATCGGAGATTCGGCGCATATGCCATAGAGAGGATAAGTTCTTCGATGAACGCAACGAACTGGAACGAAGCCCCTTCGACGGATGATTTGCGCAAAGCGTACGACGAGATTCCCTATGTGAATCCACCCAAGCCTTACACGCATCTTTCCCGGATCGCGGCCATTGGTCAGCGTCGAGGAATCACGCCGCCATCCTCAGTTCGCTGTCGCGTTCTTGAACTTGGTTGCGCCGACGGTGGAAATCTCTTGCCAATGGCCGTCCAATTTCCTGAATGCCAATTCGTCGGAATCGATCTATCGCAAATTCAAATCGAGATGGGGCGTGAGACCATCCAGAAATTATCGTTGACGAACTTCGAATTATTGACAGCGGATATCATGGCATTGCGTCCTGAAGACTTGGGACGCTTCGACTATATCATCGTGCATGGAGTCTTCTCGTGGGTTCCCGCGGAGGTCCGAGATCGCATATTGACGATTTGCCGCGACTGCTTATCCGAGTATGGCATTGCCTACATCAGCTATAATACGTATCCCGGCTGGCGGGGCAAGCAGGCGGTGCTCGACATGCTGCGCTATCATACGCGGAACATCGTAGATCTGCGCAAAAAGGTTGAAGCGGCATTTGAACTCTTGAACATACTTCCACAAGTCACCGATTTACCCAATGACCCGGCCACGCTGCTCGTCCAACGCCTTCGCGATGACTTGCAACATGTCGAGGATCCAGCGACTTACTTGCTCCACGAGTATCTCGTCGACGTCAACGAACCACTCTATTTCACCGAGTTTCTCCAGCGGATTCATGCTGTAGGCTTGCAATATCTCGACGATGCCTATCCCGGTAGCGCTTCAATGGATCGCCTAAACGTTGCCGCGCAGGATTGGGCGCGCGAACGCCTCACCGATGAAGCCGAACTGCAACAATACGTCGATTTCATTGGCAATGTCGCGTTTCGGCGAAGTTTGGTTTGCCGCAATTCATTCCAATTGGATCGCAAGGTGACACTCGATCGTTTGAAGCCGCTCCATGCAACGGCCACTTGCCGCAGTGAGCCAAGCGAATCGAGCGTACCCAGCTACAAGACCGACGCTGGTCGTAAGTTCAGCATCGAACACGCAGGACTTCAGGCGGTCTTACAGCGGCTCGTTTCGGCTCGTCCCGAATCGGTTGAAGTCATCGAACTGCGAGAGCTTCTCGGAGAAGCGGTTTCCGACGACGAAGCGGCCGCCATGTTCGAAGGCCTACTCAGTGGAGCTGTGATCGAGCTTATGGCAGACGCCAATCCTTGTACAAAGAACGTCGAAGAGCGTCCTTTTGCGTCTCGTTTGGTACGACATCAAGCGAGAAGTGGTGTTGTGACCAACGCCTCACATCGCACAGGGCGAATCGATCATCCGCTCGAACAGGAATTGCTTCCGCTCCTCGACGGTCGACACACACTCCCCGAGCTGACCATCATGATCCGAGAGCAAATAACGACCGACCAACCACTCAGCGATGACGAATGGCAGAAGCTCGTACACGAGCACTTGTCGCGACTCGCCGATAACGGTTTGCTCAACAAGTCATCCATTGTGATGCGTAAAGGCGAGCGGCAGATTGGAGTATCCCAACCCGAAGTGTAAGCGAGGGACAATTTCGCGGGTCCCTCACTTACGTTTCGGGTTGTGATTGGTAGTTTTTACCTCGCCGCTCGCCTAAGTGGCCGCGAGCAAAAAAGCCACCAAATACGACCTAGGGCGTGGATCGTCACTACAGATCTTGTTTTTGTTGCAAGTACACAACAAGTTGCCACATGGCTTCGACGGAGAGTTGGCGTTCTAATCCCTCTGGCATGAGGGATATCCCTTGGTCTTTCATCTCAGCAATCGCCGTTCGCTCCAAAGTGTGGCGTTTTCCATCAGCGGTTGCCAACGTCACGCTCGAGGACGATTCTTGCACAATAACGCCTGCAAGCGTCGCGTCATCGTCCGTACGAAGCATGTACTGCTTGTACTTGCCATCGACCGCGCGATTAGGGTCCAGGATGCCTATCATCAAATTGCGAACGGATAAATCGCTCAAAGACGATAGATTCGGGCCCAAGGCTGGCTGGTCATCATTACCCAAGTGGCAAACCGCGCAATGCTGTTGATACATTTTGCGACCTTCCTCTATATCTGACGCAATCGACGTCGGCTTGGCGTCCGAGACTGCTTTGATGTAGGACTCCACCACTTTCGATCGATCGCGGATTTCGCTGCTACCAAAAATCTTGACCGCTCGCGTTTGCACATCGCGATTCCAGGTGTTCAGCATCGACTGAACACTCGAAGCGTCAATATCCGATGCTCGGATTTTGCCGGACTCGATCGCATTCAAGAAACGCAGGATCCATTTGGGTTGCTGAAGCAAGCTGCTTGAAATGCGCAAGCGCATCGCAGGGCCGAGTCCTCTCCATCGGTCTAGCACTTGATCGAGCACCTCATTGTTGGACTCTTGCAAAAGGCGGTCAAACGCGACTTCTTGAACAGCAGGGGGCATGTTTGCAGCAAGGCATGCCATCCAGCTCTCGATACGAGCCGGTGCCAGCTCTCCCCATCGCAAGAGATGAACGGCGGCCGCTCTTTGTTCGATGGGCAGACTATTGTTCGAAACAATCGTGTCTGCTCGCTCGATCCAAGCGAGGACGGAGCTTGGCAACAAAATACTCTTGGCATCTTGGTTTTCCAGCCATGCGGCGACAAGCGGAAGCAACGTAAATGGGCGGTTGGAATCTTGCGAAGCCCGTTGAACCCATTCCGATATCAGTTCCACACCGATCAACGGCTCACTGCTCTTCTTGAGCAACCGACTAATGAAACGCGTGATTGCGATTTGTGAGTCGTCAGGCGTGCCGGAATTGGAACGGGCCGGTTGAAGGAGTCGATCGCTGAGATCGACGATGATGGCGCGTTGATGGGCTGGTAACGCCAATAGGATAGCCCGCTGCAACCATGGGTTTTGCTCTCGATTTCGAGCCGATTTTACGATTGTGAGAGTGGCGTTTTTGGACTCGTCGATTCCTAATAGCAAGATCAAATGCAATGCGAGTTCGTCATCCATCATGCAAGTTGCTGCGTTGAGCCCATATACCGACTTTCGAAGGTTGGGCGAACTGTCCCATCTTGAACGGACGATGTCGAGCGCATATTGGACCACGCGAGCGGACTCCTCCTTTTGAATGCGTTCCGATAGCATGGAGTCGTCGAGCCAACCACAACAATCCAAGGTTGCCAACATTTGAAGACGAATTCGAGGCTCTTTGTGTGTTCGCATCGATGCGATGATCGGGTCTCGAAGGTCGGTTGGTTTGTTCTCGATGAGCCATTGTTGGGCCAAGTCCCTAAGTGGACCGATTTCACTGTGGAGTGCCGCGAGAATACTCGCAGGATCTTTGGCATCCAATTTAGGCAGGGGTTGTGCCTGGAAATCACGATGGCGAATGCGATAAATACGTCCTTTGTCAGCCCCTCCTCGCAAATCGATTCTGGCTTGCCATGCTTCTGGGATCCATTGAGGATGCTCAATGACCAAGCGATACATATCGGCAATCCAGACGGCGCCATCTGGCCCGGTCTGGACACGCACCGGACGAAACCACGGATCGCTGGACCGCACCCATTCGCTTTGTATGTCTTGCGGGAAACGCTCCCCTTGGAGTGCAGCACCGTCTAGATGGAGCTTGGTGCGATGGACCAGATTGTGAACGGGCTCGCAAATCATCGCGGCATCAAGCATCTCGGGTCCACAACCGGGCGTGCGGCAAATAACCGAACTGCATGCAGACGTGAATCGGTTGGCTGAGAACACATCGTTGAATCGACCATCGGCAGAGGAGAGCGGAAACACTTTGGGGCCCACGGCCGGTGTCGTCAAAAACTGACGAAGCGAATCCACCGAACGGCCAGATCGCTGTTGATAGCGATCGTCGATCACGTACTGATACATGGGTTCGTTATTGGCGTTTCCAAACCAACGATTCCAATCGTCGCGGCCCCGGATGTACTGCGTTGGTCCGGATACAAATTCAAGCCGATGACGGGCGAGATCCAAAGCCAAATCTCTCCCCGAAGCTCGCAATGCTTCGGTGGAGCCTGCCATTTGGATCTCGGCGGCGTCGCTACCGGACGATAGATAGAGCTTGCCGTCGAGTCCATAAGTAAATCCATTGACGCGATGCTGTGGGTTCGCGGCTGGAAAACCTGAGATGAGGGTTTCGCGGTACTCTGCGCGGCCATCCCCATCGCGATCAGCTGCGAAGAAGACGTCCGGCGCACAAGCCACGATAGCGCCATCGCGGTAGGGGAAAACGCTGTTGGGATAACTCAAATTATCGAGAAATACGGTGGCCGAATCCATGCGTCCGTCCCGATCGGTATCGGTCAGGATCTTGATGCATCCACCATTTTCGACTCCAAGTGGATAGTCACGCATTTCCACTACCCAAAGCCTACCCTGCGAATCAAACGCGAAGTTGACGGGATCTTGAATCAGGGGTTCCGATGCAACTTGTTCGATGATGAATTCAGCGCCGACCGCGATTTGCTTGAGTGCTTCGCCTGGTGAAAGTGGCAATCGTTCGCGATCGCTTCCTTGCCGAATCTCTTGGACTCGGCGTACTAGTAAATCCTCCGTGCCTGCCTGCCAGCGTCCTGGGAGGTTGTAGTAGATCATCGACTCATCAACTTCGTAGCCTCCCTCGGCTCGCATGCGTTCGCTCGCAACGTATCCGAACACGTCATCGCAATAAGAAGAAACCCAAACGTTCTTCGTGGGAATTTCTTTTTCCAATCGCATTTGATAGTCGAGGACCACTTCACCGCCGAGAAATACCCATGTCAATTGATCTTGGAAGGTCCAAGCGTGAACCGAGGCGGGATAGGTCTCGGATAGGACCCCGCGGCGATTCCATAGATCGATTTGTGACGCGGCATAGTGTTGATAGTGACGCGAGGTGGACTTGAGCCAAGAGTTCAGTTGTTCTCTTGAGGGATGTTCGGACGGAAGCCCTGCATAGCCAAACTCCGTTTGAGGTTTCGAGTCAAGCGTTTGCATGGGTGCCTTGAGAGTGTCCGCAACTCCCTTAGCCACGGCGTGGCCGTGCGACTTGGCGAGTTCGTACGAACCGGTTGGAGCTGGCCCAATGTCAGCACCGCAGCCGATGATCGGTAACGCGATCGCACCGAGCGACGCATCGAGAATGGATGCGGACAAACCAGGCCAGTCCGCGCTGACTCGATTGTCGTCGGGTGGAATCGAAGTTGCATGGCAAGCATAGTTGTAGACAACCGATTTCAACTTGCCATCTAAGCCTTCGATGGCCAATACGCCGAGTCGATGATCCACGATGCCGTCTGCCTGTTTGCCAAAGCCCTTCCAAAGGCCGTTTTCAAGAACGCGACGATTGGCTGCAATCGACGCGGTGCCGGTGCCGAAACGCAATCGAGCATCTTGCGGCGATTCTATGGCTTTGGCGATGGCGTTCACAATTGCTTTTTCGACCAGTGCCGTGTATCGGTGCGTTCCCTGCAGTTCATCTTCGGCGGCTGGCGTGTCAAAGAGATTCGGAGCGAAGTCGTCGAGATGAGGGGCCGAATGTGTATGGGTTGCGGCCAAAACAAAACGTGCTCGCCCTATGCCCCAACGCTCCTGAAGGACTTTGGCGATTCGATTTGTCATGCTGCCTGGGATACCGATGGCATCGATCGAAACGATGGCCAACGGAGCATCCTGATCGGGCCAGAGAACCAGGGCCCGAACAAAAAGTGGATCGGCTACGCCAATGGAATCGTCGTGGCGAGCTGCATAGCCAGACAGCCGCAACGCTTCGGTCGGTGTAATGTCCACTTTGGAGACACCTGCACGCCACTTAATGTCCACAGCTTGGCATGGGCCGGAGGTGCATTTAAGGGCAACCAATGTCACTAGTATAAGAAGGGTGCACCGACGAAAAAGTAGCATGAGTGGGTCCTGCTGAAACCGAGGGCCAAATTTACAAATACTGGAAACGCTGAATATGTTCCAATTGTTATCCATCGACTCCACTTGCCTAAATCTCGCTCGAAGCGGGCAGAGTCACGTTCAACGGCAAAAAGGTTCGGCTGACGCGTCAATCCTTGGGCCAATCCGGCAAATCCTTTTTTTTAACCACATTGGCCGTGTGTTCCCGGTAGTGAGCGTCCATTTGCTTTAGCAGAGCTTTGGGAGTCCAGAAGGCGCTACCCTTAGCGGTTTTATTGAGATCCATACCGTCCAACAGATAGGCAAACCTTCGCGTGAAAGATTCCACTCGCTCCATTTGCTTCGATTCTTCTGCGCCCGTCCAGTCTTCATGAGCGGGTCGATAGTCGGGGGGCATTTGCTTTGGATTGAGATCCAAAACAGGAATGCTCGAATCCATGGCGTGATAGATCTGCGAAAAAAACAGTAACTCACGACCCATCATGTGCTCGGTGTTCCATCGCGGCGTATGCGTCCCATTGGTGGGCCGAAAGTTCAACTGCGTGACGGAAAGCGCTTCGAATACTGCCCGCGAGGACTTGCACGCTGCCTCTTTTTTTTCAAACAAGTCGCTAAGGGCAGGATCCATCGACCAAGTAACCTCGCTCAGCTTAATCCATTGGGATTTGCTTGTTGGCGTCGATTTGGAAACCGATAGAGTGTTGTGGCCGATTCGTTCAACAGTTGCATCACCAACTTTGTCGAACTTCACAGCGCTGCGAAGCACCATCACTCGCGGCTTGAGCATTCCGCGCAGCGACTCGTAACTCGCTTGGTCCGCAATCGCGTCATCGATCAAAAATGCATCGATGGTTTGCATTTCCTTCGGAAGGACCTTAACCTCTTTCAGAATGGCTAGAAGATCACTGACTGAATTCTTGTTGCTATCGAGAATGGTCACTCCATCCACGAAAATGACATTTACGAAGAGCGATTTGCGGGTGCTTGCACTTCCTAACGCAACGCGTGCAAACCGGATCGCATCGCGCGATGGATTAGGGCATTCGCTAATGGACTTGAGAGTAGCGTTGAGTTCATTCGGCTTTCGATCAAGCACCAGATTGTCACTGCCGGAAGCTGCCCAGAAATCGTCTACGAACTCAACATCTGCCGTGCGTGGCAGGGCCGCTCGGTTCCCGGCGTCCACTCCGATGCCAACATGAATATTCCACATCGACTCAAGGCTGGTGCAGCCACCCGGCCAGTAACGGATGGCTACGGGATCGCCATCGCTGGCGATGATGGGTTCCGCCAGCAAGATCATAAGGAAAATCCAGAACATCGAACTGGCAACTAAAATCGAGGTTCGACTGGTGACAATCGGTTCAATCATGGGAATCGCCTGACGAGTATGGCCCGGTAAATGATGATCAGTACCCCAGACAGAATTCGAATCTGTGACCTCAGCTTTAGGAAAACTCGCTTTTTGCTGTGAAAACCCTGCGAAATCGCTGTTTTCTCGTGATCGAAACTCGGTATTTACCGTTTTTCGACCGTTTGCAAATCATAGCAAGATATTGCAGTCTTTCGCAAGTCTTCTCGGTACGTACCGAGTTCCATTCCGGTAAATACCGAGTTTTGCAAAACAGGTTTCGAACCGATGGTGAAAGAATGGCTTTTCAGGTCACAAACAGGGGTGATCTCTGGATTCGACTCCTGATGGAACGCGAATTCGCAAGGCCTGCAACTGCGATTCCATTTCTGATATTTTTGTGCAAAACAAGGGTTCTAAGGTGCGAAGTGTAACCGAATCGAACTGACAACCCTAAATCATTTCTGCGGTGTCTCAACCAAACGCGTTCGGTAGGCTACACTTACCCTTGAGCAGTTGTTTTGCCCTTTCGCAGCGTATTCATTGAAATATCATGGACAGTTCAAAATTCCGGTTGTCAAAATCGCCACTTGCGGCGGTCATTGGACAGGTTGGCTTCACCTACGCGCCAGAATTTCAGATGGCTGGCGATTTGCTGCGCGATCCTTTTCGCGATTTAGGATTGCCAATTGTTGAAATGCATCGCAATGTCCACGTGGAGCACGGATCACCGAACACACCACCAAATGTTCAGCATCACGAAATTTGGCTGTTTACAAACCCATCGCGGACCCAAGGAGTTTCAGTCGGTCCGCGTCATTTTGCCTTCATGGTCAATGACTACACGGATTTCCCGCAATATGCAGCTTGGATTGGAGGGTTAATAGATGCGCTTCCTCCCAAACTTGCATCCACCTATTTTTGCAGCATTGGCTTGAGACTGCACTTTAGGCGAACGGATATTTCATTCGGATTGATATTGCCACGAAAAAGGCCCTCAGGGAAATTGGAGGTTCTCACACCTTTACAATAACCAAGGGGGCCAAGGATGGCTAATCGTAAACGCTCCGGCAGACCGCCGCAACCTCAGCACGCAACTAAATCCACCCCTTCGCAACACGACAAACGTAGTCGACTTGCTCAGGCTAACCCGGGACGGCGCTCCACCAATACAGCGTCTGTGCCATTGGTTGGAGGTATTGCCGCACTGGCCGGTGCGATGAGCCGGATGCTCGACAAGCGAATTGCTTTTCGATTGCCAATCGTGATCGCCGGTGCGATGCTCGCCACGGGCCGTCGAACTGCTGCCAGTTGGTTTCGTTGTGCTGGCGTCCAAGACGATTGGGATCGATTCTATGATTTGCTCGCATCGATTGGCAGAGACGCTACATCGGTGATGCTGCCCTTGCTGCGATTTGTCCTTACCAAGTTTGATCCGGGTGAAGGTGGCTACTGGACGCTTGCTCTGGATGATTCGCCGACTAAGCGTTTCGGACCTCAAGTCCAAGCGGCCAATATCCACCACAATCCAACACCTGGACCGGCCGATGGTGAATGGTTGTACGGTCATAACTGGGTCTGTTTGGCCATGCTGTTGAGCCATCCATTGTTTGGTGTGATAGCGCTTCCGTTGTTGTCGCGACTGTACGTGCGACAGCTCGACATCGCCAGCTTGAAAGAGCGATATGACTGGGAATTTCGCACCAAACACCAGCTTGCCTTGGACTTGCTCCGGCACGTGATGCGCTCGCTTCGGGCATTGGGCTCCAAGGCTGGCTTCATCGTTGTCTTCGACGGGGCGTATGCGGCTCGGGAGCTTGTGCGATCGCTGATCGACGAAGGTGCCGTGGTGGTCACACGACTGCGTCGCGATGCAAAATTGTTCGATGTTCCGGAGAACGAACCCGGCAAGCGTGGTCGGCCTCGCAAGTACGGTAAGAACCGTATCCGTTTGATTGAACTGGCTGCTTGCCCAGACGGTTGGCAAACGATCCGCTATTCCTGCCGAGGTGTAATGGCCGAAAGACAATGTCAGACGTTCCTGGCCACCAGCCATGTCGTTGGCGGCATGGTGCGGGTAGTCATGTTGAAACATCGTGACGGCAACTGGGCTGCATACTTTAGCACGGACGTAACAATGAGTGTTGAAGCGATCTTGAAGGTGGTTTCGGACCGTTGGGCGATTGAAGAACACTTCCATGATGTGAAAGAGATCTGGGGTGCGGGCAAGCAACAGGTTCGCAATGTGTGGTCGAGCATTGGATGCTGGAACCTGTGCGGTTGGTTGTATGCGCTTGTCGAATTGGAGTGCTGGGACCAAGACGCAAAGCAATTAGTTGATCGATCAGACCGTCCATGGGACAATCCCGACCGTCGTCCTTCGCACGCCGACCGTCGCCGTCAAATCACCAGGAAAATGCTGAGAAATGAATTTATGAAGGATCTCGATCCTGGCCCAGATGACGCAAAAATACGTGACAGATTCGAACGCCTATTGTCCCTGGCGGCATGACAAAGGATCATGTTTGAACCGTTCGCCTAAAGTGCAGGCGAAAGCGCTCAAAAAATCTATGGGAAAAACGCAGGGAATACGCTATTCCCATGCAAGCCAGCCAATCGAACCCACCGGTGCAGCTCTCTGTCCGTATTCAGCGACCGATTATGCTCAGTTCTGTTCTTTGTAAGACAAGGGTAGCTACCTCGTTTAATCACTACCTACAGCAAGTCGAAATATCTCGGCCCGCAGCTTTTCGAAAAACTCACGTTCTGATTGCTCCGATTCATTAAGTCCAGGACGTGCTCTTGCCGATTGGAACAACTCGAACCTTTTTCCGTCAAACTTCG
>JANMLD010000204.1:0-5572 GCA_031372345.1 Pirellula sp. | reverse complement strand
AAGCAGGCCCATTGGCACCAATGCGCGACGGCCGTTAGATATGAAGATTGGGTGGCGAAGCGCAGCGGCTTGCGAGTGCGAAGATTGCCCAGATGGAACAGGCTTCGCTGATAAGCGTTGACGCTATCGACCGTCACTTCGGCAAACGAATCGATGCTGCGAGCACGCAGCCAACGCACGAATCGGCCGAGCGAATTGTGACGACGCACGATCGTAGCCTCGGACCAGTTTTTCACACGCAGGTCGTTGAAGTAACGGTCCCTAAGGACTTCAAAGGATGGAAACGGAATGGACATGAAACGAAATCTCCTGAAAAGAAAACGGGGAAACAAACAACGAAGAAGTTGGCAGTGGGCAGTTGGCCACGCGCTCTGACTGAAAACTGAAAACTGAAAACTGAAAACTGAAAACTAGACCTATGACCTATGACCTATGACCTACGGCACCTAAAAGAAAAAGTGGAGCTTGCACCGTTTTTGGTCGGTGCACAGAAATTCGCACTTAAGACGTTATGCAGCAAAGCGTTGCAGCAATCACAACCCATGCACAACCGATGCTCGAAGCATGCTCGAACGATGCTCGAAGTTCGTGTTTGGATGCTCGAAGTGGGGCTTTAGATGCTCGAAGTGGCCGGTTCCAGCTCGCATAAGCCCATGACAAACGGCCTGCCATCTTGCCCTTGGCCCGCATAGATCAACTCATAAACGTAACTGCGACCTTGCTTGCCATGATGGACCAGCACGTATTCCATCGCCACCAGCTTATCAAGATGCATGCGAACTTGGAAGTCGCTCCAGCCAATCCACTCTCGAAACTCACGCCGCGAAAACCGATAGTGCGCTCGCTCGACGACCAAGCGTTGACAATTTCCCCTGACGTATTCCTCGAGTAACAGCAAGCAGCGACGCGTCTGAGGCGATAGTTCATCCAGCGATCGACCCAAGATCTCAGCCATTAGACGATTGGCCATCGCAATATCCGACCAAGTGACTTCGATGGATTCGATACTCTTGCCGTCGACTTCCTCGATCTGAATGGGGCGTTGGTACTGATGCAAAAGAGCAATGGCTTGGATGAGCGTTAAGTATTTCGAATGGTCGCGGCGCAATCGGGTCCGGTCGCTTGCAAACGAAAGTCGATCGGCATACGGGTTGTAGACTTTTAATGGACGGAGCAACCGCTGTGCATTGTGGTGCAAGTGCCGAATCGCTTCGGTCTGTCGACTGAGGGCTTGGCTGTGGCGCGTTTGAAGCAAGCGTTGTCTGGCTTGGATAGCCAGGGTCTGTTCACGCGATTCATCGACCGTTAGCACCAAGCAGCGATTGACCAATTCTTCATCCAGTTCGAGACTCGTCGAAGTCAGAAACAATTGCACGGGGCCTTCGACATGGTAGGCCAGCATGGTCATGCGTCCATCGGCCCCTTTGGCAACCGTGGCGTGTGATAATCTTCCCTCGCTTTGCAGGAGCTTTAAAGCGTAAGCGGCTTCGGCGATTCCTTGTTCCTCGCTGATGGCTAATGTCTTGTGCCGGATTGCATGGCTATCAAGGTAGTAGAGCGATTGGCCCGTGAGATTGCTCAGACGGAGTTGATCTTCTGGTGGCAACATGGCCAAGATCGAATCCATGAGTGTGGTCTTGCCTGCCGAACTGGACGATTGGATCAGAATGGCCAGTGGCTGCGCAAGCTTGCGACTGACGACAGCCAAGTAGGCGGCCAGTTTATTGAATGCTTCGCCGACCATGCCGCATTGTTCCAGATCGCTAACGATTCGATCGCAGAGATTGGGATCGCGAAGCCACTCGATAGCTTGCTCTTGGTCGGTTTCGGAGAGAGTGGGCACGGTGGATTCCTGGGATTTCGAGGCTTCGATTTGACGGTTGCGAAGGTCTTCCAGTTGGAGCAGGAGCAGTCCAATATCCTTTTTGAGAATGTCTTCCTCGAGGTAGAGTTCGCTGGCTGCGGCCCGAATAAAAGAACTTCTCGATCGGGCTTTAACGAGATCAAGGGTATCGAGATGGACTAGGTCCAGCCTGGAGGCTTGCAAACTGACTCGCAGGCTGAGGGAGGACATGTTGCGATCCAGCCCCTGGACTTTGTAATGCCGATCTCCGCGAATGAAGGTGACTTGGTGGGGTGCGACGATCAACTCAAAAGAAGGAGTGGCAACGGGTGTGACGGCTTCGGGCGTTGCGGATTGTGCTGTGGTGTCTGACGTGACAACCGCGGGTAGCGCCGTCGGCTGATTGGCTAGCGCCGTCGGCTGATGGAACAAAGCTTGCGGCAAGCTGCCGGTTCCGATAACGCTTGGCTCATCGTTGCAATGTTTCGCATCCAATCGCAGGGCATGAATGCCGGTGATGTTGTGTTGTGCGTCGAGCAGAGGGATGGTTACGTAGCCTCGCAGTGTTTCGCGGCCGTTGTCTTTGTAGATTCCGAGTTCTTCGAGTTTAAGCCGGATCTCCATGCCGTGCTTGACTTGTTTGGCTGGCAGTTGGTTGCCAAGTGATCGGTCGCTAAATCCGATCGCAAGCGATTGGGCTTGTTCGGTTGCTAAGTTGAAAATGCGTTCAACGCATTGGACTGCTTTGGCGTTGTTGGTGAGGCACGTCGCGTAGTAATCGACGGTGGCCTTGAGGGTGTTGGCTTGAAATCGTTCGAGCAGAGGAAACTTCGAATGGAGAGCGTCGCAATAGTCGTTGATCGGCATCGATTTGAGCATGGCGGACGAACCCCTTCAGAATGACGATAGAACAAGCACCTCTTAAAGGAATCCCGCAACTCGGATCAATGCACAAGGGGGATATTACCAAAATACAAAAAAGTTCTTTGGAGGGAGTTGGTCTATGAGGCATGGCCAGCGGTACAATGTTGGCTTATGAGTATCAACCTATACCAAATCCATCTAAGGTTACGACCATGGGTAAACATAAGAAGGCCAAGAGTAAGATCCCGAAACGCAGTCGACCTCTCCCACCGCACCTTCAGGCACAGCTTCAATCGCACTTTCAACAGAAGAGAGACAACGAGCGCTCGGCGGACGTGGACGGTGTTGACATGGGAAACGAAAATCGTTGGGCCGAAGACTTGGAAAGCGATGACTGGTGGGATGAATTGGAAGAAGATGACGGCTTTGGCTGCAGCGGTTTCGAAGCAATGGATTTCGGCGAAGAGTTCGAAATACCATTCCCTCGTCTGAAAGACTTCGCTTCGCTGGAGGAATACAACGAATACCATGTCCGCTCGATGTTGGCTGCGGGCGTTCCACCCAACGAAATCGATTTAGACATCGTATTGCCCAGCTTCGTGGAGGCCATGCAGTTCGAGACCGAAGAGGAAATACGAAATTCACCTGAGTGGCACAGCACAGTTGCCCAGGTCGGACTTGAGAAAGCCGAGCGCATGATGCGTGGTGTCAAACCTCAAGTAGATGTCTATAGGCGTGAAAGCCAAAAACGTGCCCGACGCAACAAGTAATTTTATTATCGAGGTTTATCCAACGTCGTTAGCTTGTACGTTGCCCAGTCAACCCGAGCGGACCGTGTTGGCTTCGCTGCGACGTTATGGCCAAGCTGCTCAGTACGACAAATCGAAGTTGTCGCATTGTCGGAGCGAATTTAGCAAGATCCTTGGTTGTCGCGATGGATCTTTCGGCTCGCACGAGTTTGAGTGTGGAGCATGCGGACACCGTCGGGTTGTCTATGCCGCATGCAACAATCGGCATTGTCCAAGTTGCAGTTGGCTTAAGCGAAAAGTCTGGCTTGAGGATGTCGTCTCGTGGCGACTGCCGTGCGAGTATTACCACACGGTCTTTACGGTCCCGCACAGATTGAATCGTCTGTTGATGGCCAATCAGAAGGAGTGTTATCGACTGTTCTTTCACACGGCCCAAGACACGTTGCTTCACATGGCCAAGAAACAGTTCGGTTGCCAGCCGGGCATGATCTTGACGTTGCACACGTGGGGGCAACGGATGCTCACTCACATTCACATCCATGTCATCATGACGGCCGGAGGCATGTCGATCCCGGCCAAGCCGCAACTAACCGCGGACGGAACCCTCGAAGAACCGTCCCCCATGAGATGGATCCCGATACCACCGGATGCACCTGGCATGGAGAATGACGCGTTAGCCCTGGAGTTCCGGAAACGCTTCGTTCGAGGCTTGAAACTCCTCTACAAAAAGGGGCTATTGGAAATGCCGTTCGTCCGACCAGGCGCGAACGCAATCACAACGCAAGCGGAGTTTAACAAGCGGCTCGATCAGATCGCGCTTAGGCCATGGGTGGCCGATGCAAAAAGGACACCCAAGCATCTTCGGACAGAAATCTCACTTCTCAAATATGGAAGCAAGTATGTTTTCGGGATCGCGATCTCGGACTACCGGATCTTGATCGATGAGGACGGCAATGTAACGATCAAGTACAAGTGCTACAAGAGAAAGATCCGCACTACCGAGACGATGACGGGAGAAGAGTTCGTGAGGCGGTTCATGTTGCATATCGTCCCAAAAAACATTCATCGGGTGCGCTACGGCGGGATCTTTCACGGCAAGTGGCGCGAGCCGAGGCTCAATCAATGCCGAGAGTTGCTAATCGAGTACAACGAAAAAAACGACATCCATTACTATTCGTCAGCTGCCAGTCCGACACCAGTTTCAACGCCGCCAGCCACCGAACCGAAGCAAGCAGAACCGCAACAGCCAGAGCCGACACAAATAGAGCCGAAGCAAGCAGAAAAGAATCTCCCCAAGTGTGCGAGATGCAAGACGCCCGCGATGCAATCGCTTGGCTTTCAAGATAAGACGACGACGCGAGCCATCATCGCGATCAGCCAGCGAGTCATTGCGTTGTATGCAGTGAGCTGGACAACGCTTGAAGATTGGAGCCTGTACTTTCTAAGGAACGTTCGAATCAAAAAAGTGATTCCAGGAATCGTACAGACTTGGATCGAGTTCGATAAGCATCTTCAGCAGCCAGTTGTCTATAGCTTGCCGGACTGCTTGACGCGGGTAGTCATCGATTCGCATTGTGAGAGCTTACCGAATCACGATCTTCCCATTCCAGATTGGTGATGAGCTCATGACGATGCCAAAGCAATCGCAAGTAGGGAATCACCGAGCATCGACGCGACCGAATGCATGGCTGTTGGAAGCTACGCTTGCAACGCCAAAACGACCTCAAAAACCGAGTCGAAGCAAGAAAAACGCCGTGAGTAACGACCAGAAAACCCCCAGTGCAACCACCTGTGATGGCTTGATTGGGTATCGATAGAAAAGCGAAAACGCTCAAAAAATCTATGGGAAAAACGCAGGGAATACGCTGTTCCCATGCAAGCCAGCCGATCCAAGCCACCGGTGCATCTCTCTGTCCATATTCAGCGACCGATTATGCTCAGTTCTGTTCTTTGTAAGACAAGGGTAGCTACCTCATTTAATCACTACCTACAGCAAGTCGAAATATCTCGGCCCGCAGCTTTTCGAAAAACTCACGTTCTGATTGCTCCGATTCATTAAGTCCAGGACGTGCTCTTGCCGATTGGAACAACTCGAACCTTTTTCCGTCAAACTTCG
>JANMLD010000178.1:0-52504 GCA_031372345.1 Pirellula sp. | reverse complement strand
CGAGCGTGCTCAGTAGAGTTCGCACAATGATCATGGCGAACCGGCTTAGCCCAACGCTCGATCTATCCCGCCGTTCCGCTCCCAGGAATTCTAATCGAATTCCTTCACGCTCCAGTTGGGATAGATCGCTATACGTTCGTCCATAAAGCAAACATGCCGCTCCCACTTGACGACAATCGTTGGAACTCGCTGAAAACGGCGTACAAAATGCCAGCAACGGATGTCGTTGAATGGCTCGCCACAGCATATCGCTCCGGCATGACTGATGGATTGCTTGGCGACATCATTAATGACGTCCAGCATCAAGGTGATACATCAGAAGCAATGTATCCCACTGCATGTCATCTGTTGGCACTTGCCCAAAACGGTCAGGGAGATATCGCTCTTCAAATGATCATCCAGGCTGGGCTGACTTGTGCATCCGCGCAATCCGAAACGGCTGTCCCATGTCCTCCGGACCTTGAATCAGAATTCAGCGAAATGAAGATCCTTGGCCGCCGAATGGTCTTGTCGGAACTTGCTCGTGATCATAATTTCGACAACTTCAAATACTTGCTCGCTGCTCTTGCTGGCTTTTCCGGCCACGGTCGATTTGGCCGAATAATTGAGGGCTTCGATCTATTCGAGAATCAATTCCATCACGCGTTGGTTGACGATCCGCTGGACGACGGGCCGTGACGCAGAATGGACGAACCAACCGTTGCACCCAAGCCCGCGATCGGGTGCTTTTGAAATGGAGACCTTCATCGCGCGGGCTGGGTGAACGGAGTCGTTCCGCTTGTCAGTGCGATTCAAACACGTACGCAATGGATCCTTGGTCATGAGAGACGCAGGCGGTTGATTTGCGACCGCGAATCACTTCAAGCGTCGCTGGGCGAGTCGTGACCATCGTGTTCAATATTCGCGGAGCGGCGTTGCCGTGCATGCCCCTGCCTTCATGCCAGGGGTACTGACCATTATTTCTAGAGAGATGGTAACGATCCCCCGAGTTGAACTCGGGGGCATTGCTCTAGCGACCCACGCGGTCGATTGGCGACAGCGAAACACTGCAAGCGTCGTTGGGCAAATCGTGGATTGCATTAGCATGCATCCACGCAAAACTGGCCCATGATTGCAGGCGGCGTTGCTGGTGGGACGGCGAAGATGGTAAGATTGTTTCGAGATGGGGCATTACTGCATTTCCTTCGATATTTGTCGTGGACCGCAAAGGAATCATTCGGTTTAAGAATGTTCGTGATAAACCACTTGAAAAGGCGGTCCAGTTTCTGCTCGACAAAACAGTTGACGAACAATCGCATGCACCGGAATTGCGGTCGGTGCCGGGTTTGAAATAGAAGTATCACTGGCCGCAATCCGGTGATGCTGGTCGTTGAACTAAACCGCTTCGCCAATCGCATTCAGCCGCGGTTCAGTGCTCGTTCCGCCTTCGGTTTCAGCGCGTGCATCCTTGCTCAGTCGCAGTCGCACCTTCCTTGGTGCGACAATCGCAGTCATCACTCGATCGCGTGATAGCTTCGGTGTAACTGCTTGTTTATACCGGTCGGCTTGTAGCGATTGTTCTGGCAATCTATTTTGCCCGTTTGACGATTAAAGTGATTAAATGATTTGCGCTATGTGAATTTTTAACCATGCTGATCTGAGACCATGCACTCGCATCGGTTGGTTACTAATCACAACTCTTGTTGAAAGTCACAAGCATGACACCGTACTCGAAACGAAACACCCCTTTTACCCAGCGAATGGCTGAGGATATGCAAGTTCGCAACTTCTCCCCTCGCACCATCGACTCCTATACCTATCACGTCGATCGCTACGCCAAACACTTTGGAAAGGACCCGGTTGACTTGGGACCGGAAGATGTCCGAAACTTCCAACTATGGATGATTCGTGAAAAGAAATCTTCTTGGAGCCAGTTCAACCAAGCGGTTTGTGGCCTACGTTTCTTCTATTCCATCACCTGCAAGCGGGAATGGGTGGTAAGCCACATTCCCTTTGGGCACGTTCCCAAGAAACTTCCCAATGTGCTGGGCTCCGATGAGGTGGCTAGCCTCATCTCATGCATCACACACACCAAGCATCGAACTGTTGTCATCATCCTCTATGCGGCGGGATTGAGACTCTCCGAGGCTCTCAACCTGAAACTGCAGGATATCGACTCAGCTCGGATGCAATTGAAGGTCGTTCAGGGCAAGGGACGCAAGGATCGATACGTACCGATTTCACCCAGGCTCTTGACCGCACTGAGAATCTACTGGAACGAGTTTCGACCAACCAGCTTCTTGTTCCCGGGCTTGACGCACGGGGTGCCGCTCAATGGAGCGGTCATTCAGAAAGTGGTTACGCTGGCAGCAGCTTGCAGACCGATTTGCCAAAATCGAAGCCCAATTTGCCGAACGAGCCGATGCCGCCGCAACTGCAACTGCCACCGGAACTGCAACCCCCGCAGCCAGAACAGCAGCCCACGGTCAGACGAGGCCGAAAGAAGAAGGACTGAGTGGCAGTACCGATCCGCTTTCGGTTCATGACATTGTGCGCCGTTACACAGAGTCATGCGTTATCAAGCATTTCGATCATTTGAGTGCACAAGTACTTAGTACACTCGTGCGGTTGGGGTTCTGCCGAACAGCGGACTTGGGCTCACGCGATTATCAATGCAACGGCTGCAGCTATGGCCGCACGGTGTACAACTCGTGCGGCGATCGGAACTGCCCAGAGTGTTCTGGCGCTAGAAGATCAGCTTGGCTCGATAAAACGACCAAGCTGATCGAGCCGGAAGTGACCTACTTTCAAGTTGTGGCCACTCTCCCAGATAAACTATCCTCGCTTGCCTTAGGTAATCGACAAGAAGTTTATGACTTGCTGTTTTCTACGTCGTGGAAGGTACTCAAGGCCAAGATCGAAACGGACGTAGGTATTCAAGCGGCTGGGGCAGGCGTACTTCACACATGGAACCAGCGGCTTGGCCATCATCCGCACATTCACTTCGTCGTACCCGGCAACGGTCCGAGCCTGGACGGCTCGAAGTGGATCGATTGCCGTATGACCAAAGGAACCCGCTCCAATCCATCCAAACCATTCTTGGTTGACAACAAGGAGCTTGGCCGCGAGTTTCGCGATCTGTTTCTAAAAAGATTAGCAAGAAAGATCAAGCAAGGGATTATTGTTCCAGCGGACGCAGCCGAAATCGCAACAATCATCCAAGAGCTTTCGGTGATCGATTGGGTTGTCTTCATCCAGGGTCCGCCGAAGCAGGATTGCGGCGGGGAGTTGGTATTAAAATACTTGACACGCTATATGACCGGCGGCCCGATCTCAGACAAACGGATCATCAAAGAGGAGAATGGCCGCATTTTCTATTGGGTCAGGAACAAGGACAAGAGCGGTGGTCAAGAAGAATTCTCGCTGCCTGCCACGACGTTTGTCCAGCAATGGTGTTTGCATATCTAGCCAAAGGAGTTTACCCGCAGCCGCTTCTTTGGCGCTTGGAGCAACTCGAAGCGCAAGCCGTACCAAGCGACAATAGCAAAGCTCCTTGAGACCCGCCGCATAGGAACTGCCAAGTCTCCCCAAGCAACCCCGCCAGTCAAAGTTGAGAAGACCAAGCAGAATTGCCCGTGCTGTGACGGACAGTTAAAAGTCGTATCGCAGGTAGAGCGTCCGAAGTGGCGGGAGTTGTTTTATGGTGAGGCGCATCCATGGTGGTACGAGTGGACGAGCCTGGGTAAGAGTCCGCCAAGTTGACGACGTCAACACCGATGAACACGCGCAAATCCACTAAGTCGCAAGCCGTCAAAGCATGCTAGGGACCGGTCTGGACCGAGGTGGAAAGCCAGTCGCCAGAACCGTCCCAATCGCGAGGACCGCACCGGTACCGACTAGAAGAAAGCAAAGAGATCAGTAACGGCGGGCAGTAAGAAACGGAAAAGAAGGCCAATCTGGACGCGACCCCCATAGCGAAGAGCCTAGTGTTCGCAGTAATATAGACAGGGGTGGAGACGAAGCGGCTCAGTCCAACGCACAATGTATCCCTCCGTTCCGCTCCCAGGAATTCTACTCGAATTCCTTCCCGCTCCAGTTGGGATAGATTGCTATTCGTTGTTTTCGTTTGATTGCTATTCGTTCGTCGAGGAAGTTACGTTCCGAGAAGCTTCGCGAGCTCCAATCGAATTTCAACGACCTCTGATTCGGAAACAGCGCCAATCTTATCTTTGATCCTGCCACGATCAATTGCCCGCAGTTGAAACACAAGAGCAACAGAGTCCGTTCTCAAGCCGGATGTCTCGTTGGCCTTTATTGGGGCGGTGCCAGGGAATCGAAGTGCTGCAATGGCGCTGCTTAAAGGAATCACGAGGACTGTTGGTAGGCTTCCAGCATATCCATCGTTTTGGATTATGATCGCTGGTCTTCGTCCGGATTGTTCACGTCCACCCGCATCTGGGAGATCGACCCAATGAATTTCGCCAATCGTCATCGTTCGTTTGCCTCAAGCGATTCGATCCATTTCCATGATTCATCGCTTGCTTTGTCCCAGGCTTTGATTTCTGACATCAGTCCTGCTGGGACGTCTCCAGGTTCCAGGCGAATTTCGACGTGGGTTCCTTCGGGCAATGGTTGATTCGATTGTGGCACAACAACACCATTGCGGACAATGCCCGGAATACCTACTTGTTGATTCACCCTGACGACCTCCAGATGAGACGGATTATCGACGACCGTATCATTGTACTCGAAACATCCTACAGTGGTATAATCGACGAACAATGAATTGCAGGTGCGTACTGGAAATGATTTGAATACAAGCGGGTGAGAGCCCCGCCTGAGTAACTCTTAGCCAGAGGCTCAGTATCGCGTGTTGCAGCTTGGCTATAAGGACCGGCTTTGCCGATTCGAAGTGTCTGGTTGAAGCGTACACAGAAAGGTAACGAGGAATAAAGGTATCGACTGGCTGTCGAACCCTGAACGGTATTGAGCTCCGAAATCTTGTAACTGTTGGATCCTGCCCAAGGCTTCTGCAAGCTGGAAGGCAACATCGGTTAGCGCGTCCTGGCGAGTGCTGATCGAAGACCCGGAGTCGAAGGCCATTTCGCGTTAACCATGATGCATTCAAAACAACCAGTGAGCCCCTATAGTCCTTGCCTTAATCGGACATCCAGTCCGTTTGAGTGCGAGTATGCAGTACAAGCTGAAAAAGCGAGGAATGCAAATGGCTATTAGGGAGTCGGATGACTGTATAGTACCGTCGATAGCGGGTGATACCGAAGGAGGGAAGGCGGTCAGGCCGTCACGCGATTCGAGTCTGGCACCGAACACACGCAGTGGTGAGTTGGCGGTGATAAGCAGACTCAATCGCATCACAAGTCGAGCCGAACAACATCCCGAAGAGGCGTTTAACAACCTCTTCACGCTGATCACCTATGATCTGCTAGAGATGTCGTTCGAACGGCTTGAGCGAAACAAGGCCCCAGGGATCGATGGCCAAACGATGTACGAATACGAATCGAACTTAGAGTCCAATCTCAAAGATCTGCTTCAACGTTTGCATCGCCAAAGCTATCGACCAAAACCAAGTCTGCGTCGTGAAATTCCAAAAGGGAATGGCAAAACGAGACCGTTGGGTATCGCTTGTGTGGAAGATAAGATCCCCAGGCGTATTCGACTTCCTGGGCTTTACACATTATTGCGGACATAGTCGGGCAGGCAAATTCAAACTGAAGAGGCGAACGGCAAAGAAGAAGTTTCGAGCGAAGCTATCGGCAATGAAGGACTGGTTGCGAGGTGAGCTGACGACTCCGATAGCGGAAGTCTAGCCGATCCTCAACGCGAAACTTCAAGGGCACTATCAATACTACGGGATCAATGACAATTGGCCGTGGCTGATGAAGTACTTGAAGGGTGTGCAGGCTTTGGTGTTCCGCTGGATGCGTCGTCGCAGCCAGAAGGGCAAGAGCTTGAGCTGGTCTGAATTCTGGGTTTACACGGACAGACATCCCTTTGCCCAGCCGAAGAAGTTAACGGATTTGATTGCAAGTTACCGATGAATCGTGGATGATGTTAGAGAGTCAATGTGACAAGTGACGGTTGGGAGCCGGATGCGTTAACTGCGCACGTCCGGTTCTGAGAGGGTGCGGAGTATCAATTGAGCAAGGACGAAATATTGTGGCACCGCCGGGAAACCAGGCGGCAAACAGGGAACACGAACATCGACCTAAACTTGAGAGACTCCAAACTACTCGCCCTAAGTGGCGGATTGTCCGCCCGGACTTTTAGACACGTTTCTTTCCGCCACTAGCTGAATTTGCCCGTTATCGAATCCGTCGACACAAAGACGTCACGCCAGCAAAGCAATTGCTTGATGAATTACACCAGACTAGAATACTTGTGGAGGAAAACATGTCACTCGAAACACTAATCGGCGGTCTCACTCGCGATGAGCAGATTGTCGCTATGGAACTACTCTGGAAACGGCTAACGACCGAAAATCCATTTGCTGCGCCACCGGAATGGCATCGAAGCGTTGTTGCCGAACGTGTGGCTGCAATCGAGCGTGGAGAGGACGCCCTTTCTGATTGGGCTGTCGCCAAAAAGCGGCTTGCGGATCGTCTCAGATGAGAATCAAGATCTCCGCTGGTGCCGAACGCGATATTGCGGATGGGTGCGATTTTTACCACGACATAGATCTAAATCTGGCAACATACTTCCATGACAGCATTTCTGCAGATATCGATTCGCTTCTGCTCTATGCAGGAGTTCACGCAAAGGTTGACGGATGGCACTATACGTTCGCGTCGCGATTCCCTTTTGTAATCTGGTATGGGGTTGTAGGCGATCACGTGGTGGTCTACGCTGTGCTCGACGGCAGGCGCGATCCAGACCGCAACGTACACGCCTTGCGTCGACGGCGGTTCGAGAACGAATGATTCGATAACAAAAAATTGCAGGTAAGCCCTCGATCCACCGGCCTTTTTTGTGTTGAGGTTACTCGCTCGGGCTAGCTGATCCCGGTCGTTTTGATTTCCAGTGCTCGATTGATTCCAGTCGCGACAAGACAAGACAAGCAGCAGCAATCGTCCGGTCGGACCTTTGCTTACGCCGAAGGCGTTCGACAACAAAGCCCAGGGTCGCCGCGGACGCGGCGCACCCTGGGTTCGCCACGAACGCAATGCCCCCAACCCCAACGGGATTGAACATGCGTCGCACGGGATGAACCCTCGACATGCGGTACATTATCCGCAGGATATGGCCATCCATATTGTCGGACCCCGTTGGGGTCCTGCGCACCTTTTGGCGTTGGACCCAGGGTGCGCCGCCTTCGCGGCGACCCTGGGCTTTGTTGTCAAACCGTTTCACGGTAATAAACACAGGTGTGCCGCCTTCGCGGCCACCCCTCCGTCCTCGCATGCCATCGTGTTGCAGCGTGACAACAGAACTCATACAATGCACGGGGACAGTACTCGTCGTACTGACATCCTGATCGGCCGATAGTAAAGGTCATGCCATTCGGGTTAGACCGGTCTGACCCCTCAGATCGTTTTTTGCTCTGTTTGTTGCTTTTTCTGTTCCGCAGGACTCAAAAATAGCGAGTGAATAGCCAACATGACCGCCCCTATCACGAGCAGCGAATCAGCGATGTTGAAGTTTGGCCAAACATATTCTTGGTATCGAAACAAAATCCAATCCCGGACACCACCTTTCAATTCGCCTGGCAATGCAGGAATACCCAATCGATCGTAAAGGTTGCCAATGATTCCACCCGTAACCAGTCCCATCGCGACCAGCAACCACTTGGATTCGGCCGCTCTAAATACAAACAGCCAAACGCAAATCCCGACTAACGCAAGCAGTGACAAACTTGCAAAGAGCCATCCCTGTCCTTGACCCATGCCGAAAAGGGCCCCTTGATTCACTGCCGTCTCAATTCCAACATACGGTTCAATCAGCCACCAGGGAGGCATTTGCTGAGGAAGGCCACGCCAAGCAAAGATCCACTGCTTTGATAGCAAATCCGCTGCGGCCCCAGCCACCAACAAGATCGCATAAATAGCGAAATGACTACTTGGAATCGATGCGAGTGTTCCTTTTGTGGACTTGTAAGGTTCGGCCATAGCATGTGTTGGAAATGAGGGGTTGGTAATGGTCAGACGGGTAATTTCAACTGTCGTTTCCGAAACACCCTTTTAAGGGGTAAACTATACTGATTCCATAAGCTGGGCAGAATATCCATTTGGTGACCTTAACGGATATTCCGGAAATGAGGGGTTTGGCAGTCTGAAAATGCCGATTTCTTGTTGCAGCTTTGAACCGATCCACAAGAACCCTCAGACGTCCCAAACTACCATGGCAATCGCGCTCTCGCTGGCACAAGCCGCAATCAAGTCGGACTTGGCATTCCAAAGGTGCATCAACGTCGATTGCAATGCGACTTTCGGAACCGAGGAAGTCCTGACGAGTTGCAAAAAATGCGGCGATCTCTTGGACATTGTCTATAACTGGGATCGCATTGAAGTCCCCAGTCGCATGAGCGATTTCGAAAAGATGTGGACCCGTCGTCATGAACCATTGAGGTTCAGCGGCGTCTGGCGATTCCATGAATTGCTCCAGTTCGCGCCCGCGGAGCGTGTCATAACCGTGGGTGAGGGACAAACGCTGCTACAACAAGCGAATTCGGTCGCCCGTTACGTTGGGATTCGGCAAGGGCAGCTTTACCTCCAGTACGAAGGCATGAATCCCTCTGGATCTTTCAAGGATAACGGTATGAGTGCGGCTTTCACGCACGCGCATATGGTTGGTGCCAAAAGAGCAGCTTGTGCATCGACCGGAAACACCAGCGCTTCGCTCGCCATGTACTGTTCGGTCACACAACTGATGAAGGCGGTGATCTTCATCGGCTCGGGCAAAATTTCCTACGGCAAGCTCTCGCAGGCCTTAGAGTACGGTGCCCTGACGGTCCAAATATCGGGTGACTTCGACGATGCCATGGCTCGGGTAAAAGAGGTTTCGCAAGAACTGGGAATCTATTTGGTCAACAGTATCAACCCATTTCGACTTGAAGGCCAAAAGACCATTATGTATCGGGTGCTCGAAGCGCTCCGCTGGGAAGTTCCAGATTGGATCGTGGTTCCAGGTGGAAACCTGGGCAATAGCAGCGCCTTTGGCAAAGCCTTTATGGAACTCAAGGAACTGGGGCTAATCGATCGAATTCCCAGGTTGGCGGTGATCAATGCAGCTGGGGCTGACACGCTCGACGTGGTTTATAACCACCGCAATCTGCGTTGGAGCCGAGGTCGGCCTCGCATGGAGATCGCTTGTTGGTATTACGATGAAATGGACAAGGCCAAGCACAAAGCGGACACCATTGCAAGCGCCATCGAGATCAACCGCCCAGTCAATTTGAAGAAATGCTTACGAGCTCTAGAAGTATGCGACGGGGTAGTTCGAAAAGTGACCGACCAGGAAATCCTGGACGCAAAGGCTCAAGTTGGTGCCGGCGGCATCGGTTGTGAACCAGCCAGCGCGGCAAGCGTCGCGGGTGCTAAATTGCTTCGACAGCAAGGAGTCATAGGAATGGATGACCGAGTGGTATGCATCTTAACAGGTCATCAGCTCAAAGATCCAACCGCAACGGTCGCTTATCATACGACCGACCAAGACAAGTTTAACGAGGTTCTCGGAAGTCGTGGCGTGTCTCGGGCTTCCTTTGCCAATCGGGCCATTGCGGTTCCAAATGACATGGAAGCCATTGTTAAAGCCATCCAGCTTTATTCGTAAGGCGAACACATATCGTCAAATCCCGCTTGCTTGGCGGTCGTCCTGCGAGAAACGCTGCTTCCTCCGGTATGAAACCGGAGGAGAGCCTAGCCCCTCACGGGTTGCATGTAGCTGCCAATTATCGCCCCACTGGCATGAAGCCAGTGGAAGCGAAACACAGGAAAATCGCGGTTCCCTCCACATCTTTCCACTGGTGGTTGTATCTATTCAGAATTCGGCGAAAATAGTTTCTGTCGGATCAATCGTTGACCTAACGTGTCAATCGCTTTAGGCCTAATGAAGAGTGCGGGTTCCGCTAGCATTCTTTTTCAGGTTAGGAACTGTGCAAGGAGGTGATTTCACGATGGCTACCACCAAAATTCCATTTCGTCAGCGTCGTCCGCTGTTCGATCAGTCGCAATCGATACAAGTCCATTACTTGGGCTGGTCCGGCCCAATTCTTCACGCCGCATGCGACTATTTGCAAAAGCAATACACGCGTGGCAACAAATGGGATATGGATCAGTGTTTGCTTGTTTTACCAGGTGGATTCGCCGGTCGGCGATTGACACAGCTGATGGCCACGCGAGCGAGTGAACAATCGCTCGTTCTCCGGCCACCCGAGTTGCTCACCATAGGAACTCTGCCGGAAAAACTCTATTCTGCCAAATTGCCGTTCGCAAGCGATTTGGAACAAGTGCTCGCTTGGACCAAAGTTTTGCGATCCGCAGACCACGAACTGCTCAAACCGCTTCTATTTGAAGTTCCCGATTCAGCAGAACTGCGACCTTGGATGGATTTGGCCCGCATTCTCAGCACTCTCCATCGCGAATTGTCCTCCGATCTGGTGGATTTTGACGATGTCGTCAGCGAACTCAAAGGATCGCCGGAGGAAGTGCGTTGGCAAGTCCTCTCCAAATTGCAACGTGCCTACTTGGACGAACTGCACATTGCAGGGCTTTGGGATGTCCAATCCGCGCGGCGGTTTGCCATCGACAACGAAGAAGTGCGTACGGATTTGGAAATCATTTTAGTGGGAGCGGTCGATTTGAATCGGGCTCAACGAAGATTTCTTTCCGTGGTAGCCGACAGCGTTCGCGTCCTCATCGGTGCGCCAGAGTCTTACGCGGCTGGCTTCAATCCAGACGGTACGTTGGCTTCGGAATACTGGCAAGACATCGAAGTCCCAATTGACGAGGAGCAATTGCACGTTCGCTCGAGTGCCAATGACGCTGCGAACGAACTCGCCACTCAGCTCGCTAATCTCGGCAATGACTATTCGGTTCAAGATATCACGGTGGGGATCCCCGACCCGCAGATTGTGCCCGCCCTACAAGAGACATTGGCCCGAGGAGGCATAACGCTTCGTTATGGTCCCGGTACGTCCGTTGCCCAGACACCACCTATGCAAGTCATCGAGCTAATCGGTGACTATTTGATCGATGGCTCGATCGATATTTTTAGCAGCTTGGTCCGGACGCCTGCGATTCACGCTTGGTTGGTTCGCGGTTCCAGAGATGACTCAGGTGCCAATCTACTTCCCAACGACTTTTTGGCCAGGTTGGACGAGTATCAGCAGTCGACCCTCATTCGCAGCGTCAATGCTCCCGAATGGCCACAGAGCAAGGGGCAGGAAATTTTTCTGGCGGTACTGAACAAGCTAGACGAATGGCTGAAACCGCTTCGAATGATCAACGCCAATTTGACGCAATGGGCAAATCCTCTTCGGCAAGTCATCAAGTCGATCTACGAAGGGGTGCAAGTCGATCGAAATGAAATCGCTGGAAACGTCTCACTGCGTGCCTGCAGTGAAATCAATCAAGCCCTTTCGAAACTTGCTGAGCTTCCGACCAACTTGGATGCGCAAGTAACATTTCAAGAGACATTGGCATGGCTTCAAAGCCAACTGGAAACCGTCAACGTTCCGCCGCCGCAAGACGAATCCGCCGTTGAAATGCTTGGGTGGCTGGAGTTGACGCTCGACGACACTCCTGTCCTCATGTTGACCGGGATGCACGATGGGATTGTGCCAGAAAGCGTCAACGGTGATGCGTTTCTGCCAAATCAATTGCGATCCGATCTCGGATTGATGGACAATGCCCGTCGCTATGCTCGCGATTGCTATGCGATGCTCGCGATGCTTAATACGCGCGAGCGAATCGATCTGGTTTTGAATCACTTGAGTCTCGATGGTGATCCGCAAACGCCGAGCCGCTTGCTGTTGGCAGTACCGTCAGATCTGTTGGCGCGTCGGGTCAAACTGTTGCTTTCGCCAAAAGAAACCGCTGAGGATCAGCTGGTCTCGGATACATGGATCCCTCGCGACGGACAAACCGATATTCCTATTCCGATGCCAGACGTCAGCAAAGCTGTTCGCGATATGGCGGTCACCGATTTCAAGAGATACGATCAATGCCCTTACCGCTTCTACCTGAACCGAGTTGAAAAGGTCCGAGCCTTTGAGCATGATCGGCTAGAACTCGATGGCGGCGGATTCGGCGATCTGCTGCATTTGTGCTTAGAAGGACTGATCGACTCGCCGGTGGCCACGTCCACGGATGCCAAAGCGACCGCAGACTGGCTGACCGAGAATCTTAAAGTGATTGCAAGGAACAAGTATGGTGTGAAGCTAACTCCCGCACTGCAAATACAGTTGGAGCAAGCAGTGCGTCGGCTCGAGGCCTTTGCCGAACATCAAGCAGCTCAGGTTGCTGCGGGTTGGCGCATCAAGTACATCGAACATAAAGTCGAAAAGTCGCACGGGATCACGCTCGACGTAGACGGGCAATCGATGATTGTGCATGGACGCATTGACCGCATCGATTACCATCCTCGCGACGGTCGATTCGCAGTGTGGGATTACAAAACCGGTGACCAAGCCGGTAAACCCAAGGAAGCCCACTTGCGGCAAAATGGGGTGTGGGCAGATTGGCAATTACCCCTTTATGGGTTGTTAATCAAGACGCTCAAAATCGAAGACCTTTCGAAAGTCAGTTTTGGCTACATCTTGTTGCCAAAGAACCCAGCCGAAACGCAGTTTATCATTGCGGACTTCACGCCGGAACAGCACGCTCTTGCGATTGAGTCTGCCAAAGGGATTGCGCGCAAGGTGATGGCGGGCGAGTTCTGGCCACCGAAATACAAAGGCATCTCCAATTTCGATGAATTCAACGCGATAACGCAACTGCCCGTGGTAAGGCGATGGGACGAATCGATTGCCAACCAAGAAATCGAATCAAGACGCCAACGCGAATTGGCAGCCGCAATCCATCCGGTACTGGAAATCGAGTTGGATAGCCAGCCGAAGTTGGGGACCGCGATCGGCGACGACGCGCATAGGCTTCGAGTGGATGATTCACATAGGGCCTTCGCAGCAAGACCTCGCTCCCTTGCAGATCGCCCGCCTAACAAACTTCATCTCGAAAAGCATCTTGCTAAAGGGCAAGCGGACAGGGATTGGTTTTCGCCTCAGATGATCTTGGCCTCGGCTGGGACCGGCAAGACCTACAACTTGGCTTCGCGTGCATTGCGTTTGCTGTTTACCGATCAAGAGCTCGATTCGATCTTGGCCACCACCTTTACGAGGAAAGCGGCCGGGGAGATTTTGCACAGGATCCTATCTTGGCTGGCAGATGGGGTCGAAAGCGAGGAAGGTTTCGTTCGCTTGGTTGGCGTGCTGAAACCGCTGGAAATCACCCGCGAGACCGTAAAGTATCAACTTGGCCGACTCTGTTCACACCTTCACCGATTTCGGGTCAGTACGCTCGACAGTTTTTACTCACAGCTCGCGCGGTCGTTTGCCCTGGAGTTGAAACTGCCACCTGGTTGGACGTTGTCCGATCCATTCCAAACCGAACAGTTGCAGCAGGAAGCCATCAGCCGGATGTTCGACACGATGGATCGATCGGCCCTCAAATCCTTGGTGTCGCAATTGTCCAAAGGGGAAGCGACGCGAGGAATCCGCCGCGAAATCGAAAACGTCGTTTCAACCGGTTATGATCTTTTTCGCAGAACGACCGAGGAGGCTTGGAATCAGTTGACGGTCCCCAAGGGACCAACGGCAGAACAAGCCGAATCCGCCTTGAATGTTTTTCGAGCTTCGCAATTGGAGCATAAAGGCTATGCCGCCGCTCGCGACAAAGCCGTCGCGAAATATGAGTCCGGCGAATGGAGCGAGTTCCTTGGACTCACATTGGTCCAAAACGCAGATAATGATGTTGCGAAGTACTCCTCAAAGGAACTTCCGGACGAGACGGTCAAGGCTCTGTTGGTGCTTGCCAAGAAATCCGCGGTTGAGGAGTTGGCAAGTCGCCGTGCACAGAACGAAGCGGCTTATCGCATGCTTGCCAACTACCATGAACAGCTCCAGTTTGTGAAGTCGCGTCGACGCATTGTGTCGTTTGATGACATTTCGGAACGACTCTCCAAATGGATGCAGGAGACGATTGCCAAACACAAACCCGAGTCGTTTTCGACGCTGCCAGCGTCGGCTCGGATGCTGGCAGCATCCGCCACGAATCCAACCGATGAGAGCAAGGTGGACGACGCAGCCATGAAAGGCATCGCATACCGTTTGGACTGCCCTATCGATCACTTGTTGCTTGACGAGTTCCAAGACACTTCGCCCATGCAGTGGAACATCATCAAGCCATTCGCGGAAGCGATCGTCGAGGGATCGACTAAGGACAAATCGTTCTTTTGCGTAGGTGATAGCAAGCAAGCGATTTACGGATGGCGCGGTGGCGTTTCCGAAATTTTCGAATCGGTTGGCAAGCAGATCGATCATGTTCGTCAGGAAAAACTGGTTAAGAGCTATCGCAGTTCGCCCGTCGTAATCGATTTCGTCAACTCGGTTTTTACGCAACTTGCTAAGCACGATCGCTACTACAACGACGACGAATCGGAAATCATTGCCAGCGACACGCAAGCCGTGACAGAGTGGATGACCCGCTATTTTTCCAATCACGAAACCTCGCGCGATCGACTCCCTGGCTACGTCGAGTTTCGCAACGCGGATTGCGAAAGGAACAAGGACCAAGAAGGCGAAGAGAGCAGTTATGGACTGCTGGATGAAGTTGCGGACCGAATCACCGATTTGCACCAAAAATCGCCGCAAGCGGAAATAGGCGTCCTAACCCGGACCAACCGGGACGTTGGGCGAGTGATTGGACTGTTGCGAGAGCGGGGGGTAGAAGCGAGCCAGGAAGGTGGCAATCCGCTCGTCGATTCTGCACCGGTTTTGTTGTTGTTGAGCGCCATGAAATTGGCAAATCACCCATCCGATTCCTTGGCATATTTTCATGTAAGTCATTCGCCATGGATGGATCGATTGCCGAGCGAGGCAACTGCCGATAGCGAGTGTCTTTCTGCGTGGATTCGTCAGCAGCTTACGGATTTTGGATTTGGTCGGAGTCTCGGAGTGTTTGCCAATTTGATCGCAAACGAATGCACGGAACGCGACCAAGATCGACTCAAACAATTCATTCAGTTGGGTTATCGATTCGATGCGATGCGAAATCAACACATCAATGATTTTGTCGAGTATGTCGAGCGTCAGAAAGTTTCGGTTCCAGGCATGAGCACGGTCCGTGTCATGACGATTCACCAATCGAAAGGACTCGAGTTTGACGCCGTCTTTTTGCCGACGCTCGACCAGACCATTATTTCGCGGCCACCTACTTTTGTGGCCATGTATGAGGATCGTACTAAGCCGCCGATCGGCGTGTTGCGCTACATGAATCGAGACATTCAAAAGTACCTGGATGATTCGTGGCGGATCGCTTTTCGGGAATTTGCGAACCAGCAGTTGTCGGAAGCGCTGTGTGTCTTTTATGTTGCCCTGACCCGCGCTCGGCATGCTCTGTACCTTTACACATCCCCTTCGTCGAGTCCCAAGAAGCGATGGGGATCCGTTCTGCATTCGATCTTCGCCGGTCCTGGTCAGAGCGAACAAGCCGGGATCGTGATTCGCAGTTTTGGTAACGAGAACTGGCACGAATCGCTTGAGCCAGCGGAGGCAGGAACTGTTGCGGTGGCGGGAAGCGCAGCGGAGGTGCCCAATTCTACGAGTGGGAGAGCCCGCGTCCGGCACATTCAATTGAAACGCGACGTGGCTTCCGTGCGGCGCATACCGTGGCTTCGTCCGAGTCAGGGGGACTTAGCGACCGTGGTCGATTTGGCGACCCAATGGTCGGACGACATTTCTTCGAGTGCGGTCATCGGCAAGTTGGTGCATCGATGGTTCGAGGAAATTAGGGGATGGATTGAGGATTACAAGCCGAATAAGAAGCGGCTTAAGGAAATCGCAGCGACAACGTTGACTCAAGAAGAGATGGGACAGGTTAAGCTCAACGATTGGGTAGATCGTTTCCTCAAGTACTGTGAAATGCCGTCGGTATTACTGGCGTTGAGTTCGGATCGCTATCGAGCTTGGCATCAACCGAGGATGTTGCATTTGGAGGTGACCAATGAGCGGCGATTGCTGCAGATCATTGATGGCCAAATGCTGCGGGGCGTCATCGATCGATGTGTTTTGGGCTTTGACGGCGACCGGGTCGTGCGAGCGGAGATCTTGGATTTCAAGACCGACCGCAAGCCAGATTCTGTCGGCGTATCAGAATGGTCGAAAGAGCGAGCAGAGGTTCATGGCGCCCAACTGCGTTACTACCGTCGCGTTATAACGGACCAATTTGGGCTGCATCCAAATGATATCCAGTTAACCCTGTTGCTCTTGAGTGAAGACTTGCAGATCGAAATTCAGTAGGGCCATCGTAGAAATGTCGTGGCCGATGCTGCCAGCGTCGGCTCGGATGCTAGCAGCATCCGCCACGAGGCTTTTTTTCGCGAATGGGAACTGCTTTGACCAAGTGCTCGTCTACCACTGAGGCAAGCCGAAATGGACAGTGAGATCGCGTCGGCTCATCAGTCGCCGCATGGCTGGCGGAACGGCTCGGAATTCTTGGTGGTTTTTCGAAAATTCGAACTCGTAGCGGAGTATTGTCATGCAAAAGAGATTTGATAGACGCGGCGCTATAAAGATACTGGGTGGATTAACGGCTGCTGGTTTGATAGAGGCAAGGGCCAATGCTGCTTGCTGCTATTTCGCGGCAAAGGATAAAGACGTTCTGCAGCCAGCCCAAAAAGCTTTTATCAATTGGGAGCCTGATTGCTTCTCGGCGGCGAATTGGATTACGGTAAGTTCGATGATCACGACTTGAATGGCGTACCGGATCTCAACCCAATTTTCTACGTGGTCTATGTAGACGGTAGTGGAAACCGAATACCCTGGGCGGGAAAACTAACAGACGCCGGGGTCAAAGGATATCGGCTAGAGGTGCAAGTGTTTGGCCATAGTCAGTTGCGAGTTTCCAATCGTCCACCTCTCTCCGGCACACGGCGAGCCTTCACGGCGGGGGCATTTGATATTCACCAGGGGCTACAACCTTTCGATCCAACAATCGTTAATGAAATCGGACGAACGGGCATATCCGGAATCTCCAATGCGGGCTGCTTGCAATTTGTGTCGGGTTCGGGACGCGACCGCGGACGGATACAGAACGAACATGGCATAAGCCTTGACGATCCAGATCGGGATGGCATCTGCCATGAAATTACAGAAGGAGATCTCGATGTAGCCGAATGGTATTTGCTCAATCATCCGCGTCCTGCCCGCGGTCGAGCGACGCCGCAGTCGCAATTGGGCGAACAACTTTTCATCGCGATCGGTTGAGCAAAATGCCATACTCCTGATTGGCATATTCCCGCTCAGAATATTGCGGCATTAGACTATACGGAGCGGCATCAAGGCGATCGTCGAGGGTTCGATTTAGAAGCGGGCTACGATGCACAGCGTCGGGGAATGGTCGGTCGCTTGAATCTGCTAACCAACGTTGATCCCCCTGAGCCCATAAATCCGAATTCAGGTCGGCGAATTGTGCCTCGAGGGGGCGAATTCATCGTGCGAGATTTTTTTTGCGATCTTCAATATCACGATCTCGGTGAGGAGTTCCATCAAGTCCAATTTGATGGAACAGTCATCCGACAGTTTCGAACTCCTCCACTGTGGGGCGTGGGCAGTAACGCACCCTATGGACATGACGGTGCAAATCTCGACCTCGACTCCGTGATCCAGCGACATGCTGGCGAGGCTGTTGCAACTCGAGATGCCTATCGGGCGCTTACCGAGGTTGAACAGGAGGCCACTCAAGCTTTTCTAAGGGGTTTGGTGCTTTACCAAACCGACCAGTTGCCTTGCGATATCGACGGAGACGGCAAGATTTCGGAGGAATTCATCGTCTCGGGTCAGTGTGTGGGACTGGAGACCTTTCGTCCTGAGTGGCTACTGAATACTCCCTGTCGAAGATCGCAACCAAGACGGTTGGCCCGACAGGGTATCTAATGTTCGGCGAGAATCTTGTCAGGAGTGATCGCGACACGTTCATTCGAGTGGTTATGATACGTAGTGGGTAGTGGGTGGATGCCATTCTACCGACCATGCCAGTTACCACGCCACGTGCTGGATTAGTACATTGATCAATACCACCTTGAGAGTCATGATGCTGGTTTTAAGGAAGTTTTGCTTCGCGGCAACGGTTTTACTTTTGTGTTCGACTGCCGTTGCACAACCATCCGTGCGACTTTCTGATGACGAACTGATGACTGTCGTTCAAAAAAGCACCTTCGAGTATTTCTGGGACGGGGCTGAGAAGAATTCGAAATGGGCGAGGGAGCGAATTCATATCGATGAACCGGGGATAGACGAGACGCTGGTCACCTCCGGCGGAACGGGATTCGGAGTGATGGCGATTTTGGTTGGCATCGAGCGTCAATTTGTCTCGAGAAATGCAGCCGTCCAACGATTGGAAGCGATTTTGGATTTCGCCGCCCGAGCAGATCGATTTCATGGCGTTTGGCCTCATTGGCTGCATGGTGACAGTGGTAAAGTAAAGCCATTTGGCGACGATGATGACGGAGCGGATTTGGTCGAAACGTCCTTCCTGGCTCAAGGACTGATCTGTATTCGTCAGTATTTCGCAAATGGGAATGAACGCGAGCGTAAGTTGGCGAACCAAGCGGATGAGCTGTGGCGTGAGATCGAATGGGACTTCTTTCGAGGAGGTGAAAAAGAGAATGTTTTGTTTTGGCATTGGTCTCCTCGTTTGGGTTGGAAGATGAACTTTCGAATTCGCGGCTACAACGAATGCTTGATCACGTACGTGCTTGCCGGTAGCTCGCCCAAGCACGCTGTCGATGTTGCGGTGTACCATGAAGGATGGGCTGAAACGGGTGCGATCCAAGAACCACGCACGTACTTGGGTGTGCCGATCGAGCTCAAGCATCAGGGGGTGAAGCAATCCTGTGGGCCGTTGTTCTGGGCACACTATTCCTTTCTGGGTCTCGATCCTCGTGGACTAAAGGATCGTTACGCGGACTATTGGGAACTCAATCGAGCCCACGTGCAAATGGTTCACGCTCACTGCATCGCCAACCCAGGCAAGTTCGTTGGCTACAGTGAAGATTGCTGGGGGCTGACCAGCAGCTATGCGATCAACTTTTACAATGCGAACTCGCCTGAGAATGATGAAGGTACGATATCGCCAACAGCGGCGTTGTCTTCGTTTCCCTACGAACCGAGCTATTGCATGGAAGCACTTCGCTATTTTTATGAAAAGCAAGGAACCCGCCTATTTGGCAAGTACGGATTTTATGACGCATTCAATTTGCAGCACGATTGGTTCCCGCAACGTTATTTAGCGATCGACCAAGGTCCAATCGTAATTATGATCGAGAACCATCGCAGTGGATTGCTCTGGAAGTTGTTCATGTCTGCCCCCGAAGTGCAGCAAGGCCTAACTCGCCTCGATTTTGAATTTGCAAATCAATCATTGCCAAAGGGCGCAAAGGCAAAAGTCCCTGAATCCAAATAGCGTTGTTGAACGCCGAAGACCTGTCATTAATCCTTTTCTTTGATACTCACCAAGAGACGCCATAGCCCGTGACTATCGGATAGGGCCGGGAATTTCTTGTTTTCAACACCTCGACAAAAGCTGTGGAAGGCGCTAAGTGCAATATCCTCGGCATCAACTACCTTTTGATACTTGGCCTGCAAACGCCCGTGAGCCAAATGAACCAAGCGGTCGAAATACGCGTTCCAAAGCCGCGCTGCCGCCAAATCATCGCCCGCTTCAAGACGATTGGAAGCAGGCTCCGCTGAGAGAGCCGAGGAGCAATTCAAACGACTGGTCACCATGTCGCTTGGCGCAGACTCAACTAATGGAGACCAAAGAGCCAGTTGCAGCCTAATCGGCGTCGTCGTTGGAATGCTCAAAACGGACGTCAGCGCCTGCGTGCATTTGGGTCTGGGACTGGCTTCAATGTTGCGAACGTTTTGAATTGGCTTGTCACGTTTCAGCTCGGCGGTAAAACATATCCAGTTCTACAACACCTCTCGCTGCTGGCCTACGCGCGGAGCTTTGCTAACCAGCTATTACGCGCAGCAGATAAACCGCGATGCCCTACCTGGTATGGGTGGTGGGGCACAAGGCACGCGACAAACGTGGGCGCGGCTCCTTCCGGATTTTCTAAAACCGGGAGGCGAAGTGGGTGAGATGATCGTACAAATCAGTTCACCCTCCCAGGCCTACGCCGGCCTACGGCCGCCCCGCCAGCAGGGAGCAACGCTGTGAAGCATTTTTTTCCCTGTGTTTCGCTACCACTGGCTTCATGCCAGTGGGGCGATAATTGGCAGCGACTAGAATCCCATGAGGGGCTAGGCTCTCCTCCGGTTTCATACTTGTGGAAGCAGCGTTTCTCGCATCCAAACGTTGCTTCCACCGAGTAAACTCGGTGGAGAGCTCGAACCGAATGATCATGCCTGTAGCCGCCAATTGTTGCCTCCGCCGGGGCGAGCCCGAACGGAAGGCCTTAGGTCAAACAGCGTGCCATTTCATTGATCAAAATGCTTCACAGCGTTGCGGAGGGAGGGTGACTTACTCGAGAAAACTCTTGCCGGTTGTTGAGCAAGTAGCGTCGTGGACAGATCACGGTCCGGCCATCCCACTTCAGCTTGGTTGCGACTTACCCGGGCTTGCTTACACAATGAACATGAACCGCTCTCCATCCGAAAAAAACTCCTCATTGGCTTGAGCCAAGCTCGATTGCGATGGAGTCGGAATTGCCGACAAGAAATTCACTGCGGGCAAGAACGATCTCTCCTAGGAACGGATCAGTTCCAACGATCTCGGCCGCCCAGCGGCCAGGAAATGTTTGAGGGAAGTCAAATGACTGTTTCGAATGATACCATTTGAATTCCGTGGTAAAAACAGCTCCCTCGGAATGGCTCAGCCTCAGTTCAGTTGGAAATACTGGAAAGCCATCGAGTGAACATTCCAAGTTGACATTGACCCCAGAGCTAAATCGAACATCCGACAGCTTAACCTGATCGCTGGTGATCTCGGGTGCGACTATCCTGGCCCAGCCCAACTGCGGATTTTGGATGATGCATGTGTCTGGGTTGCTGTCGGGCAGGATCACGCCGAGCGTTTCGCCCAACTCATCGGTGGTGACTTTCGAAATGATTTCCCCGTCGCGAATGAAAAATACTATCGTGCGTTGATCTCCATTACTCCATTGGCCGGATAGCTTTGAAAGGCCTACTTTGGCAGTTGCGACTTGCTCTTCGTCGCTGTCCACGAATGGGTCACACTCATACTTCCTCATTATTTTGAGGAAGTTCGCTCGTTTTTGGAAATCGACTAATTTCGGCTTACCAACTGCCTCGTCTGCATAGTTGACAACAAGCTCTCTTGGTCTGAGTAAAATCTGTTTTGGTCCTTTACGGGTGTCGACATCGACTTGTACATACACTTGATTATCGCCTCCACGCGTCTCAAACGTGAGTCTTACGTCAATGCCGCCTGAAATCTCCGCTCCCAGATGCAAACGAGGGTCCTCTATTGCTTGTCTAAGTGTCCTGCGTATGGGATCAACGCCGTGGGTGTAGTCGAACCTCAATCCTTCGAAATGTGGAGTCGTCCCCGATTCGATTTGGATCACAGGAAGTTCGCGAAAGGAAACACGGTAATCACCATTTTTCGAGAATGTAACGTTGGCTACCGGCCGCGAAGATTCGTCGATGTATTCTGACTCAATCGTCCTTATCGTGTAGTTCCCTGCCGGTATGTTCGTCAACGTGAAAGCACCTCGAAAGTCTGTGCGAAAAAGGCGTTTGTACCCATCGCGTTCGAGCTCGAGCGAATTAATTCTCGACGGCGTACCATCTGGCAACTCTACAGTTCCAGCTACATTCAACAACGGTGGCAGTTCGATGTCCCGCACCGAGACGTCTTGGTCACGAATCGTAACGGGGCGTTTGTTAACCAAGTATCCATTGCATAACGTGACCAACGTGTATTCTCCAACTGTCAAAGGCTCAATGTGATAATTCCCGTGTTCACTGACGCGAGCTCCCCATGAGCTTTGCTCGTCCAGACTCTGGAGCAGCAAATCCGCATCAGGATCTGTGTATCCACGGAGCAATCTCATCTCCGTGAGCTTCATCGTTCCTTGATCACCAACTACATGACCGTTGAGGCAGAAACCATCGACCAGTTTGATTTGGAGATCCAGCAAGTCCGCTTGGCTCCCCTCCTCGTTAGTTTGAGAACATCGGCGATAGAACACGCCATCCAATTTGGATCGAATGGAGAAAGCATCCAAGCCCATTTGGCTTCGAAATTCAAACCTGCCATTCGCATCAGCAACATGCTGCGTTTCTTTCCCTCGGTAGAATCTAAAATCGTTGACCTCTAACTGCAAATCGAATTCTGATACTGGATCCCCTCGCTCGTTGACAACGCGTCCTCGCAATAAGCAAGGATCCAAATAAAGCATGATCGGATCTAAATTGGGTGTCCCTATCTTTAGTTCAATGCGTTTCTCACTCCAGCCTTGTTTGCCTATGACAAGCGTTGAGTCGGCAGTGTCGTCGAAGTAAAAAACGAAACGCCCCATTTGATCCGTGTCTAGCCGTCTCTCTGGAAAGGTCGGGGAACGGCCGAAACATCCGCAATACCACATGCCGTTATTCTTGGGTGTCCATTGCTGCGAAATAGAACAACCATCTAACGGCTCACCGGATGAGCTACAACATACTCGACCTTCTATTCGCCGTGCCCTTGTGAGTGCAATCGACGATGTCTCTCTTCCCTTGAACAAGGTCGTTGAGACAATACCGATCTGATACTCGCGATGGACTGCTAGAATGTCTTCGCCTGGTCGAACGTTTCTTAAATGGAATGTACCTTGAGAATCAGTACGAACTGCAAATTCGTCCTGAAAATCGCCGCTTGAAATGGTCGCATTTTGAATGGGCGTCTTTGTTTCGGCATCGAACACCATCCCTTCCACCTCCAATCCTTGTCGCATGCGAACCACCCAAGTATGCGAAAGCTCTGGTAGGAAAAGCTCCTCGTGATGGGTAGCCTCGTATCCGCCGTCTAAATCAAGAGACCTGACTTTAAACGCCAATCGACAGCATTCGGGGATTGTCAATACAAGCGGACTCTCTCCACGGTAGTTGGTCCAATCACTAACATCCGATAGGTCATTCGAGTACCATTCGTCTGGTTTTGAATCACTTGTGATGATGTGAAATCGGTAATCAAATCGACTAAGTCTTTGCCCTGAAACCTGATCGACGACTAGAATGAAAACATGTGTGCGGCAGTACTTGCAACGCTGCAACCAGCCAAACATTGCCAAAGCGCTTACGATCATTAGGCACATTAACGCTCGCAAGCCAAAGCGTACTCGAGGCAGATGAATCATTTCTTGGTCCCTGGAAATCGAAAGCGGTCGATGCACTAGTCACCCTGAATGCAATAGACGTTCCACTCGGTGTGCAAACAGCCAAGAAATAAATCCAAGAACGAAAAGGCTGGGAAAACGATTCGATTTCGAAACATGTGGCCCGCTCAACATTGTCGCGAATCCGGATTGCTACATGATACTGATGCTCAAAGTAGCGTTTTTGATCATGCAACTTGCATTGGTTTTAGGTGCAGCCACGAGATCATACATAACAGGATGGCTTGTGACACCGTATCGGCTAGCGTCTTCCACTTAAAAAAGCCCTGGTTGTGTCCAGATGGCTGTCTGGGTCTCGCACTTCACTTCCGCAGCAATTACATCATTTGAGATAGCGTCGACCGGAAGATTTTTTGACGATCGATCTTCTCACGGTCGCTCTACATAGTAGGTTCTTTGTATCGCATCATATCTTAGCTCGATTGACCCTCCCGTTTCCATCGATTGGAGGAGCTTCATGAACGCGTCGTCGCTTTGCAATCCTAAAAAGGGATTGGGCCGCTTCTGGAGAAGCAACGCCCGCAAATTGTCCCAGCGTATGCTCTCGTTGACGAGAGACTTCATCATGGCAACAAGCTCCATTTCTCTGGCTGCACCGTGAACGCTTTCCTGTTCGGAACAAGGTCCCGATGAAACCGATACAGTTCCAGTTCCTAGCGGTGCCGTCTCGAAAGCCGTCCGTAAGACTTGGGTCGCTCGGCGGCACAAAGGAGAATCTTTATGGCACGACAGAGCGTGATTCTTCCGCCAGCTTTTTGCCGATCGCTTCGGCGCTGAGCTGGGTCGCATTGCTGAGCTCTTCGGGTGTGTCGAAGGACCCAATCACATAGACTCGACCTTTGCACTCATCCGGGATGGCTTCGGTGAACATCTTCAGTCGCGACTCGAACTGTTTGTCGAAGTCGATGAACAGGATCACCCGCGCATCAGCGTGTCGGTCCAGATAGAATATCATAGTGCTGGTAAAGTAGTCGAGTACTTTCGACCAGCCGCCCGCAACGTTACGAATGTCAAAGCGGTTTGTCGCCACAGCAAAGTAGTCGCGAAAACCGTTGGCTATCTGTCTGTCTTTGTCGTCCTCGGGAACGAGGACTACGTGAGGTTTGTGCTTGTTAACTGCCATCTTCAACCCCATTCATCACCCTATGAGTTCATCCGCGATGAGAGCATCGACTAGGCTACCCGAGTATTGGAAGCTGCTAAGCAATCTTGGCTGTGTCGGGCTTTGATGCGCCGGGCGAACGAAGACAAACGTGTTCTCGTCGGAGAAGGCACGGATCGCTTCAGGGTGATGCGACGTGATGAGCAACTGCCCATCGCCCTTGCTACCCAACTTCCGCATTCCGGCCATGAACTGATTAATCTCAGAGAGGGCGAGATGGTTGTCTGGCTCATCCCAGAAGCAGAAAACGGGACCGATCTTCTCGTGAATCGTGAGGACAAGAGCCGGGTGCGAGAAGAATCATCGAAGCCAAGAAGTCGCGTACCGACTGGATTGGATTGTCGTTCGGGCGCTCGTTGATCACTGGCAACGCGACGATGTGCCAACCGACATTGAATGATGCGGTCGCAGTTCCAAGCGTGACTTGAGCGAGCGATCTGTTGAAAACGAGCTTACCATCGGCCCACAGACTCTCTTCGGCGACCCGTACCTCGCGAAAACCCGCTGGCATCTCCAGCGAAACATGGGGACACCACACTTTTGTGTTTGGCTCGATTTCCTGCCCCCTCGAATTGCAACAAAGATCGGCATTGACGACTCGCGACATCGGTCTTGGGTCCGGCTTTTCTGTTTCGAGTCAAGTCATTCGAAATCAGCACAGATAACCACCCTTGATGGCTTTGCACCATGTGAATTAGGCTCAATAGAATGGATAGGCGCCGTAAATTGAATCTTACAGGTCGAAAGATTTTGGCTGCAATGACGGTCCGGCGCAAGGCGGCAAAGTGGAAGGCGTTCTGTTGTAGCGAAAAGCCAAACAATTCGCGGGACAAGCCAGCGGGAGTTGAGGGGAAAATTGGTTGGATTACTGGGTCGCGGCAAAGACGGCTTTAGGCCTCTTCATCGAATGCGATATCCTTGGATCGCAACCATCCCTTGACCAGTTCCTCCACACAGGCGGCTTTGAACGCGTACCATTCCTCGCGTTGGCCGTGATGATCTAAAGCTCGTTTGAAGCGTCGAAATGCTCCAGAGCCATGAATCGATCCAAGCAAGTGTTCTCTTACTTCGGGGTTGAGTGTCTTCTCAGCGAATTCCCGCATGAGTTCCCATTCGTGAACATCAAATGAGCTTGGCAGCATAATCCAAGCGTCGTCATTGAAGACGGCTTGTCGCTTGGCAGCGTCCTCTTTCTGCCACGCAGGTATCTCCGCCTCAATCTCCGGATCCTCCAAATCATCTGAGTCCAAGTCGAATTCGTTCAACATCGCGTACAACTCGCCGGTGTTGCGATTGAAGTACGCAGTCGCTTCGGCCGGTAGTATTTCTACTTCCTCAGCAATTTCTCTGACCTTGTCGGGAGTTAGTTTCAAAGCCATCATGTGTTCTCCTTGTGCGTCCATTTTTGCCGCAAATCCGTTTCGGGCCAAGGGCCCAGCATCGGAAATCAATCGTGAGCTCGATCCCGGTGTTGTGTGCGTTGATTCATTTCTGCCAATTAACCTTAGGCATGACCGACTCTTGTTTGTCCAGTTATAAATGCCGCTCCGAGCAATACCCCTGGAAAGCCGAACAGCGCGAACGTCTTCAGCTTTCAACCCGTGCTCTTTTGCAATATTCGTGTCTGGTCGCTGACCCAGTTGCCGCATCACTGCTGCAGGCAGCACCATCGCTTGGGGTGCTTTTTTATTCTTCACACTAACTGTCTTCTTCTTCGCAGGCATTTTAACTCATCATTGACCGACGCAATTGCCGTTTTTCAGTATCTTAGTAATTACGCATCGCAATGGCAATCAATGCGATCTGGCTTAATGCGGAATGTAGTCGCGGCCGGGTATTTAAGGATCCCATCTTAACCGATATACCTGGGTTGTTGTTTTGCACTGTCGTAGCGTAGTCCGTTTCACTTCGTAGAAGGGCTGTCCTCAGCCATGTTGGTCATTCAATGCCAACAGGGGGACAGAAAGGTCGCTGCAAACGTTTTGGTCCAACATGGACCGTGATTCTCGTATGAATCAAATTACGGCAATATCGATTCGGGTTGCATCGTCGTAACTCGCTCGAATAAACCAGGTTCGTCAACAAGTCGTGCAAACAATGGCACCTGCTGAATCAAGGCTCTCATTTCCTCAGCGTAGCTTTGCTCGTGACGCAGAAATCTTGTCACTTCAACGGTCGCCCACTTTGCGATGTCCCCTTCAACCCCGTCAGGGTCCCAAAAAACACCCCTTTCAATAAAATCCCTCCATACGCTTCTAGCCAGTAACGGATTGTTCTTCTCGACAAAGAAAAGCGGCAAAATCACATGGGATAACGACAGCCCGCGCACCAGCGTTTCTTGGAGCAAGCGAGACATCGTGTACTCAACAACACACCAACCACGAGGTACGGTTAACATCGATTCCGTAATGAAAAATGCCGTGTGTCGAGAGCGAAGAATGCTGTCCTTCAGCGATTCAATAGTAGTCCTTCCATACAAATAATCGTGACGGTCGATCCAAGGCGCAATACCATACCTCTTCAGTTCATTAAATACTGACAATACGATTCCGTCTGCATCTTCTCGACAATGCGACAGAAAAACATGATGGGAGCAAGCAGGGAAATTCGGAAAGCTCCACGACATGACGCGTCTTTACTTCAGAACTGCCCAGGATGGAATTGGCAATTGTGGGACCACCGGATCTGGTGTTTTCGTTCCAGTTAATGCTTCAATCAGCATCTCACCGAGTTGCGTTGGGGCGAGTAGGTAATGTTGGCCATACTGATAATCAAGGCTATTTCCTGCCAAGGAATCACTTGGAATATGCGGGAATGTGTAACTTGCTTGGTTTTGTAGTTGTCGTCGGACAACGAATTCTTGCACGATTAACTGACGAATTGCTTCGGTCAATTCCACATCGGTCACAGAAGTTGGGAGTGGACTCTGATAAGTTGAAATTTGACGGGCTGGATACTTCAAGTAGTTCCGAAGTGATGACTCAAGTACAGCTTCGCCATATTTACGCTCAGGTGATGATTGTCGAAAGCCAAGCATAATCGCTTTGTAGATCGGTGGGATCGTCTGCGAGTACTGAAAAATGTCACTTTGAAGTGGGAGAACGGTCGCCATAAATAGATTCCTTGCTTTTCAATCTAGACGAGTTAGAAGGCGGAGGAAAGACCGCCAGCAATAATCTTGACACTATTTATACCTCCTATACCTCGAAAATTTGACTCGGCCTGTGATATGTGTCGAATGGCGAAAAGTTACGGAAATGCCTATTTATCCGATTCGAATCCTGAGGTTCGCGTCCAGCGTCGAAGCAACGTTGCCCCCAATAGATTCACGCAGGCGAAGAGCAAAATTCCCAAGCATGTGCAAGCCATCAAGGCGGCAATCAATTCGGCCGTTTTGAGATTGGCTTGCCTGGCTGTCATGATGGTTCCAAGCCCATCGTACTCACCGCTGTTACCTACAAAAAACTCCGCCACAATCGCTCCGATAACCGCAAGTCCCGAGCTGATCCGCAGCCCTAGGACCAACTGAGGTACTGCCGCAGGAATGCGTAGCTTGGCTAGCATCTGCCAGCGGGTTGCCGACTGCATGCGAAAAAGTTCCCGAAGATTCTCATTGATCGAAAGCAGACCACTAGTCACGTTGGCAATCACAGGGAAGATACTGATGATCGTTGCGACAAGAACAATCGTCCGAAAGTTGTTCCCCGACCAAATGATCAAAAGCGGAGCGATCGCCACGATGGGTACCGTTTGCAAAAAAATCACATACGGATACAACGCGACTCGCAGGAGCGAGGATTGGCTGAACACGATTGCAATCAAACTGCCGAGCACGGCGCTGCAAAGCAAGCCTACGGCAGCCGCTTGAAGTGTTACCCAGCTGGCTTTGAGTAGCACCATGCGTTCCAGCCATAGTGCTTTCATGACCGCGATGGGGGTTGGCAAAATTATGCTCGGAATTTTCAGCCACATAACGATCAAGTGCCAGACCGTCGCTACCACCGCGAAAACCAGAACCGGTGCGAGATAGGTCATCAACTTATTGATCGACTTGTTCGTCGGTGCGTTCATGAGTTCCCTCTGGAAAGCGACGCAGCAACTTGGCCATAGTACGCAGCAAACTCGCTGGTACTTCGCAGTCCTGCTTGGCGAGGAAACGAGAATGGCACCTCCATTCGCTCCGCGATTCGGCCTCGGCTCATGATCGCAATGGCTTGGCTCAAGTAGATGGCCTCGGAGATATTATGCGTAACAAAGAGCATCGTGCACTTCTGTTCCATTGCCACCGCCAGCAGCAAGTCGTTGAGTTTGGAACGCAACATGTCGTCCAACGCAGCAAAGGGTTCATCGAGCAGTAGAATCGTAGGATGTGTTGACATGGCTCGAGCAATCGAAGCTCGCATCTTCATTCCACCCGAGAGTTGGGATGGGAATTTTCGCCAATCCGATTTTTGGAATCCGACCAGATTGAGCAGATGTTCCACAAAGTCAGTTGTCTCTTGCTTTTTGTGAATGCCTCGAAGTTGGCAGGGCAACATGACGTTCTGCCAGACATTCCGCCAGGGCAACAACGCTGGCTCTTGAAAAACAAACGAAAGCTTTTCGCGTGCGGATTTCGGCATCACGGTAGAAACGGGTTCGCCGTCAACAATCACTTCGCCAGCGTCCGGTTCAATGAGGCCAGCCACGACTCGAAGCAAAGTGCTCTTGCCGCATCCGCTGGGGCCAAGCAGGGAAACGATCTGGCTCGATCGCACCTCTAAGTTGAGATCATTCAGCACATTTTGCTTGGTCAATCCACTTCCAAAAGCTAGCTCGATCCCCTTGCACGAAATGATTGGGGACTCAACTTTCGAAGGGGATTGGATTGAATCAAGGAGCATCGGCCCCATCAGCTGGTCTTTCCCGAGTTGGTTGCCGCCACTTTAGGAAACTCGTTTGCGATCAAAAGATCGATCTTGGAGGCCAGGATGAAGTCGTTTTCGCTCAAGCCACCGATAGCATGCGTTGAAATCGCAATTTCCAAATTGCGATAGCCCGTCAGATGGAGATCGGGATGATGGGCTTCTGCTTCGGCAAGATCAGCGATTTTATTAATACAAACGACCGTCTGAACGAAATTCTTGAAAACGATCTTGCGATGAATCCACTTCTCATCCACGCTAAGATTCCATGCCGGTAGCAATTCCAACTGTTTTCGAGAGTGTTCGACTGTAAAAGCCTCAACACCCCCTTCGCAGGGAACGCATTTTTTCGAAATCAATTCCGTTGCTGGTACAATATGCATAGTTCTTCCACTGTTTTTGTATCGTAAAGTCTAGTCAAGGACGTAAAATAAACACGGTAATCACCTTCGTTTAACCGCGTGCCCAACGGGCCGCGAGCACCGGACGGCGCTGGGTGTTGCCCGTCGTGCTCACGCGGTGCGTTGCCCACGCGGTTAAACGAAGTAATTTGCATCAGGAACTCAAACCGTATCGAAGAAATGTTGCTTCACGATTCCTCAATCCGATTTTTTGATTTTAATGCATATGGCAAGCATGCGATGAAAGTCCTTGCAACAGTCACGATCCTTTTGACCTATTCTCTATTAGGGGCAACCATCCAACCGGCCCTTGGAATCGATTGGGTCGCTCGCGACAGGGAATTTTTCGAAAAAATCCAACCTATTTTAAAGCAAGCCTGCCTGGAATGCCATTCCGGAGCGGAAGCGGAGGCCGGGCTGGCACTTAGTAATTTCAAATCTTCCAAGTCGATTCTCAAGGAACGACAGACTTGGGAAAAGGTCATCCAGCGTCTTGAATTGGAAGACATGCCGCCCAAAGATGCCAAGCCACTTGCCGGCGCGGACCGCAAAAAGCTGGTTGAATGGCTCAAGTCGGCGATCAACGACATCGACTGTGGACGCACTCCAAATCCTGGAAGTGTTACGTTGCGCCGACTCAATCGAGCGGAATACCGAAATACGGTCCGCGATTTGTTGGGAATTGACTATGCACTCGCTGCCGGGTTTCCGGGTGACGACGTTGGGTACGGATTTGACAACATTGGGGACGTTTTGACTTTGCCACCGTTGTTGATGGAAAAGTACTTATCGGCTGCTGAGGACATCAGTCGAAAGGCCATTATGGCACCTGAGCCTGGACCGGTTTTTGAGTCGATACGCAAACCCAAGCAGCTTACGGCTGGTAGTTCAGGCAAAGCCAACGACAGCTACTTTTCGTTTTATTCGAATGGAAAAATCACGATTGAAGAGCAGCTTCCTTGGAAAGGGGAGTTCTCGCTCGAACTGGGGATGACAGGCTCGCCTGCTGCGGGCGAATACCCTCGCATGCTTGTTTCTGTGGACGGAAAAAAAGCCAAAGAGTTCTCCGTGCAAAGCGAACCGGACACACCCAAAAACTTCGTCGTGCCGATTCGAATTAGCAAAGGGGGCAAACGAACAATCACGCTTGAGTTTACCAATGACAAGACAGTCGAAGCCAAAAACGGCAAGCCGTCGGAAGATAGGAACATCGCGATTTACGATCTCAAGATTTCTGGCCAAAAGCCGGCCGATCCGATTCCGGAAGCCCAATTGCCAGAGAGCCATCGCAAGATTGTCAAAGCGACCCCAAGTACGGGCGTGTCCGTCGAACAAGCGGCAACGGAGGTCCTTCGGCCGCTGGCGAGCAAGGCATTTCGCCGACCCGCTACGACACAGGAAGTGAAACGATTAGCAACGTTAGCCAACGACGCGATCGAGGCAGGTGAATCGTACGAGGGTGGCTTACAAGTAGCGTTACAAGCGATTTTGGTTTCGCCAAGCTTTCTTTTCAAAGTGGAAGAACCGGCTCCGCAAGTTGCCGGTCAGTTTCCATTGCTAACCGATTTCGAATTGGCGACGAGGCTAAGTTATTTTCTATGGAGCTCGATGCCCGACCAAGAACTGCTTGGGTTAGCTCAGAAGAAACAGTTGAGAGATCCAGTGATCTTGAAACAACAAATTGAGCGGATGATCAAGCACAAACGATCGAATGCCTTCATCGAAAACTTCGCTGGTCAGTGGCTTACCTTGCGAAAACTCGACCAGTTTATTCCGGACGCGAATTTGTTTCCAAAGTGGACTACGGAGATTCGTGATTTGGCACGCCGGGAGACTTATCTCTTCATCGCCGATATCGTGCAGGGTAACAAAAGCATGATGCGTCTTTTGGACGCGGACTATTCCTTTATGAACAACAAGCTGGCCAAGTTCTACGAAATCCCGGGAGTCGAAGGTGACGAGTTCAGAATGGTTTCTACCAAAGGGCACAAGCGGTTGGGCTTGTTGACACATGCATCGATACTTGCTGTAACCAGTAATCCAACGCGAACCAGTCCCGTCAAACGTGGCAAGTGGGTTCTCGACAATCTGCTCGGCACTCCCCCGCCAGCAGCTCCTCCCGGGGTTCCAGAGTTAGACAAGGCCGAACTTACCGGAACGCTTCGTCAGAGGATGGAGCAACATCGTGCCGATCCCGCCTGTGCTTCGTGCCATAAACAAATGGACCCCATTGGGATGGCGTTGGAAAATTATGATGCAATTGGCCGTTGGCGGACCTTAGATTATGGTCAACCCATCGATACTTCAGGCGAATTGCCTGGCGGTGATAAAATCAAGGGGCCGGCCGATTTGATACGAAATATTGGGAGCAAGAACGCTGATAAATTTGTTCGCTGCCTTTCGGAAAAAATGCTGATCTATGCTTTGGGGCGTGGACTGGAGTATTACGATCGATGCGCGATTGACAAGATTCAAGCCAAGCTCATTCAAGACGACTTCAAGTTTTCAACGCTTATTTTTGAGATCGTGATCAGCGATCCATTTCAACGCAAAGGAGTTCGTGACGCATTATGAACAATCAACGACTTTCTCGCCGAACGGTTCTCCGCGGCTTGGGCACTGCAATGAGTTTGCCCCTATTGGATGCGATGCTTCCGGTCGGTCGGGTAGCAGCGGCAACCGGGCCACAAGCACCTTTGCGAACCATGTACTTCATGGTCCCCAACGGTGCCCATATGCCAGCTTGGACGCCAACGGCGGAGGGGCCTGGATACGCCTTGTCGCCAACCATGGAACCGCTGGCCAAGCACCGTGAATTCATTTCTGTTTTTAGTGGGCTGACGCTAGATGGTGCGAGGGCTCATGAAGACGGGGCTGGCGACCATGCGCGATCGGGTGCCTCGTTTCTAACCGGAGCCCACCCAAAAAAGACCGATGGAGCCGATATCAAGAACAGCGTTTCAGTGGATCAAGTTGCTGCCCAGGTCGTCGGTTCGAAAACACGATTTGCTTCCCTGGAATTGGGTCTCGAGGGATCTACGCAAGCGGGTGGATGCGATAGCGGTTACTCCTGCGCCTATTCAAGCAATCTGGCGTGGCGAAATGAAAACAGCCCCTTACCGAAAGAAAATGATCCTTCCGCCGTCTTTGATCGCTTGTTCGGCAGTGGCGAAAAAGTGGGCGAGGGCAAGAGCCGGTCCGTTCGAATCGAACGGCGGAAGAGTGTTTTGGATTTTGTCCAAGAAGACGCAAAGATGCTCCACAAAAAACTTGGCATCGCAGATCAGCGCAAAGTGGATGAATACTTGTACGCAGTTCGTGAAGTCGAGAGCCGATTGTCGAACTCGCGAACGCTGAACATCGGCGAAGATGGAATTCCGAACATCCAGCGTCCCTCCGGAATTCCTAAGGATAGGAGTCAGCATTGCAAGTTGATGTTGGACATGGTCGCACTGGCCATTCGAAGTGATTCAACGCGAGTGTTGACCTTCGGATTCGCAAACGAGGGGAACAACTGGGGCTATCCTGAAATTGGGGCGCCCGAGGGGCACCACGATCTATCGCACCATGGCAAGAGCGAGGAGAAGCAAGCCAAGATTCAAAAGATCAATTTGTTTCACATGCAGCATTTCGCTTATCTGCTCGACCATTTCGCCGATGTGGAAGAGGCCGGAGGCAAACTGCTCGACAATTGCATGATCCTTTATGGCAGCGGCATCTCTGATGGCGACCGACACAATCACGACGATCTACCGATTATCATGGCGGGCAAGGCTGGCGGCAAAATCAAGAAAGCGTCCCATTGGCGGTTTCCAAAAGACACCCCGCTGTGCGACTTGTATTTATGGATGCTAAATCAATCCGGTGTCAAAGCCGATAGCTTCGGCGATAGCAAGGGAGTACTGAAGTTTTCCTAGTTGTTCCGTGGCCTGCCCTTGCGTGGCCGTGGCCGACGCGCTAGTGTAGAACGGCACTCTGTGCCGTTTTTCTCGGCACGGAGTGCCGAGCTACTCTTTGTTGCAAACCGCTTTTTAGTCCGGGAGCAGCACTAGTCTTGCCGTGAAAAGCAGTTATACTTATGCCATATGAATTCAGAACCAATTGTTCAACAAGTCTTGAAACTTGTCAACGCAGCTGATTACAAGCCGTGCAAACCCCGCGTCATCCACAAAAATCTAAAGCTCCCTGACGAGGAGTATTGCCTATTACGAAAAGCCATTAAGCAATTGGTCCGAGATGGTTTGGTCACGTTTGGCCCGAATCATTTGGTCCTTCGAGCCAACCCGAAGAGCGACAGCTTAACTGCAAGAAAGCCACCTGACATCCATGTCGCCGAGCCTGAAGCCGATTCGGAGAATCTTGAACCGATTCCAAAACCCGTCAAACCGAAGCGAGAGCGTGGAGAGGTTACTGGTATTTTCCGATCGGCCCCTGCGCGGGATTTTGGGTTCGTAAGGCTTCCGTCCGTCGCGGGTGAAGCCCGAGTCGAGGATGTGTTTATTCCTCCACCCGCTACTCGCGGGGCCATGGAAGGGGACACGGTTCGGATTCGAATCGTCCGATCCGGCAAAGATGGAAAAACAGAAGGATCGGTCGAGGAAATTGTTGTTCGAGCTCGCCGTGAATTTTCCGGAACCTATCAACTTATTGACGAAAAGTCGTTTGTTTGGTTGGACGGAGCCAACCTGGAGCACCCGATCGAAATCGGTGATATCCGGGGACTTCCCCTCAACGACAAAGACAAAGTCATTGTCGAACTCGTGCGTTTCCCCGATGCATTTCATGTTGGCGAAGGAGTCATCCTTAAGGTTCTTGGCAGCAGCAAGAACCCGGCCGTGGATACGATGGCGGTCATGCACCAATTTGGTTTGCCTGAAACGTATCCAGAAGCCGCGCTAGAGGTGGCTCGACATCAAGCGGATTTGTTTGATGACCAAGTCATTCCCGAAGGTCGAACCGACTTGAGGCTCGTTCCAACATTAACGATCGACCCCGTCGACGCACGCGATTTCGACGATGCCATTTCCCTGAGCAAGAACGAAAAGGGAAACTGGGAACTTCAAGTGCACATCGCGGATGTTTCGCACTTCGTCCCGCTCGGATCGGCACTAGACGAAGAAGCCCGCAAACGGGGCACCAGCGTCTATCTGCCCGATCGTGTGATCCCAATGATCCCGGAAACGATCAGCAACCATCTCGCTTCGTTGCAGCCCGATCACAATCGATTGGCCAAGACGGTATTCATGGAGTACACGCCGGACGGCACACTTATATACACACACACTTTCAACAGTGTGATTCGCAATCAGTACCGGTTCAATTACGAACAAATCGACAACTACCTGGAAGATCGCGAAGCGTGGCGAGACAAGCTCACGCCGCAGATTTTTCAAGTCGTCGCCGATATGCACGAACTAGCCATGCTGCTGCGGCAGATTCGCAACTCCAAGGGAGCTTTGGAGCTAACGCTGCCCGAAGTCAAAATCGACCTGGACAAAACCGGCAAAGTTCGCGGTGCCCATTTGGTTCTGCATACTGAGAGCCATCAGATGATCGAAGAGTTCATGTTGGCCGCTAATCAAGCCGTCGCTTCCTGGCTTGATTCGTTGGAACTCCCTTTCTTGCGTAGGGCACATGCTCCACCGAATCGAATGAAAATGCGGCGGCTCAACGATTTCGTACGAGCGCTCGGCATTCCAGCTGAAAACATGGAGGATCGGTTCGAGATCCAGCGTGTCGTGAATGCCGTCCGCGGCAAGACGACTGAGTATGCAGTCAACTTTGCCATCTTAAAGAGCATGTCGAAGGCCGTGTATCAAGCCGAATTTGAACGCCACTACGCGCTCGACATGACACACTATTGCCATTTCACCAGCCCAATTCGACGATACCCTGACCTGGTGGTGCATCGCATTGTTCAGAAGCTGATCGAGGGCAAGCCTGCTCGTGAAGATGAGAACGTTCTCGAGCATTTGGGGCAACAGTGCAGCGATGCCGAACAGAACGCGGAACTTGCCGAGCGCGAGTTGATCCGCGTAAAACTCCTCCACTTCATGGCCAAGAAACAAGGCGAGCTACTCACGGGAGTCGTATCTGGCGTTCGGCCAACAGGAGTGACCGTCCGAGCCATCGAGATCCCAGTCGACGGTCTTATTCCTGTCAAATCATTGCCAAATGATCGCTATCGGTTCGATCGCGACACGCATACTTTGGAAGGCTTTAAGGCTAACAACCGTTTCCGATTAGGGGACGAACTGATTGTCCGAGTGGAACGCATCGACACGGCCAAACGGCATCTTATCTTTGGCTTTGAAAGACTAACCCGACACGCCTTGCCAGTTTCGCTGGATTCCAAAAAGGAAAATCGGAAGGGTGACAAGGGCGAAGGCAAAAAGCGTTCCAAGGGGCACCACTCTGCTTCGAAAAGCGACGCGTTGTCCAGTCGTCTAAAGAACAAGAACGGTAAAAAGAAACCTCGCAAATAGGCGATTCTTTACTCGAACTTATCTGTGTCCACGACCATTTTTTCCATTTTGTGAACCAAGTCTGCGGCTTCTAGTAGAGTCGCCATCATTCTTTTGAGGACTGGTTCGACTTCGCCGAGACTTTGCGTATAAAAACTCTTGGCGGTTTCGTCGTTCCAGGTTTCCTCGATAATGGCGGTGGTTTCGCCCCACTTGCTGAGCGTGCTTTGCAGCCGACTCCGACAACCAACCAGATCGTTGCGACAGCGTGTATCCATTGGGGTTTTTCTTAGAGAAAAGGTAAGTATCCCCCGAGATAAACTCGGGGGCATTTGCATGCCGTCGGCTTTACGCCGAGGGTTCTGACCATTATTTCTAGAGCGAGGGTAACAATCCCCCGAGATAAACCCGAGATAAATTCGGGGGCATTGACATGCCGTCGGCTTTACGCCGAGGGTTCTGACCATCTGCTTTAGAATGCAAGATAGTATATCGCTTGCAACTCGCACGGTGCAGTCGCAACATGGAAAACTGACCTGCAGGGCAAATGCTTCATCAGGGGCGAGCCGAAGGTCGAGGGAACTATTATGCGTCGTTGGTAGCGGGTGACGGCAAGGTCTACATGACCAGCGAGGGTGGAGTGATGACCATTTTCAAAGCAGGGAAAGAATGGAAAATCCTCGCTTCACATGACTTTGGCGAACGAACGATGGCGACGCCTGTCATCTCGAAGGGTGAAATGTTGATACGAACCGAGGAAGCGTTGTATTGCTTTGTAAAAAAATGAAGGGCGCAGTGTCCCAGTAGGCTCGCTCGCTTGGTGTTCGCCCTCACCAAACGTCGACAAACAATCTCTGTATTTTAAGCCGCCCGGGGGCAGGGATTTTTTCGCAAACCTCCTGGAAAGTTTGTCGGTCTAGGGTGGCAATTTGCTCACTCAATTTCTGGTGTTCACTTTCCGCCATGGTCAGCAACGCCTTTGCTTCTCGCTCATCCAGTCCGAGATAATCCTTGATTTGTGGTTGGCGGAATGGCCAAGAACAATTATTGAGGATCCACGCATCGTTGCGAATTCTAGCCAAAGAAATAATCTGTTCATCTGTAATAATGTTTCTCAATCTACCAAAATACGTTCTTAGACGCTCGACTCCCCCCATGCGATTTGTAATGCTCTGCTTTAACTCCGCAAGTTGCAATTCCTGTTGACTCGAAATGCCAATCTGCGAAGCCAATGGCGATTGAGGATCAAGTAAATCACGCAAAGTATATGATTGGATTGCCCAAGAGGGATCGAGGAATGGTACCTCTCCAATCTCCGCTGCTGGCTTTGCCGTTACCGAGATGCCAGGCATATACCTGTTCCCAAGGAATTGGGCTATAAGCACTTTGTCGCTCTCCGGCAACCCTCTAAGAAATAAGGTAACTGCCTGAGTCTGTAGTAGCCGTCGTTTTTTCGAATACTGCTCCCCCTTTTCAACTAAAGCTTTGTGGGCGTCCTCTTTGTCGATCCCGCACGCATCGAGAATCTCGAAATCGGCGAAAGGACTTATTCCCATTGGGCATCGCATGGCGAGTGAAAACCGTTTCAAATCTAAGATCTGCTTCTCGCTCAGAAAACTTTCCACTTCTTGCCTTAGTTCAGCATCAATCGCCCAATAGGGATCCTGATTGCCATCAGACCATGCCCGTTCCGATTTAGGAATCGCTCTAATCTGTTCAAGAAGAAGATCTTGGAATTTGTTGCTTGGAATTAATTCACCGACTTTTTTCACTTGCATGTCGGTCAGATGCAGTTTCTGCTGCAAATGCGGATTTTCACCGAGCTCTTCGCACATTTTCCAAAGGCTTAGGCTTTTGACAACTACATCGTTATCGTCAGCTTCGACAAATTTCGGCATCGGTAAAAGGCAAAGGCATAATGTAAGAAGTCGCATTGTTTTTGTCCGTCAGAAAAAGGATCAATGGGTTATTGCGGGCGATCGTTGCACTCCAACCCTCGATACTTGCAAGAAACAATTGTAGCGATTGTCTATTGGCTGCGACGTCGTGCACTCTTCAAACTTGAATCCGCTGCAATGCGAATACGCGTCGGTGCAAGTTTAATCTCGAAGCGTCGGTTCTACCTCAAGCGTCTTAAGCCGGAACCGGTTCAGACGACGTAGCGTTTTGGACGGAAAGTTCGCCCAACGAAACATTCCGATTTCGACCAGAAAAGGGCTTGCCGATCCGGCACTTTATTGACAGTTTGTTGTTGTAGTGCCATAATTGAATAAATTGTTTTAGGCACGAGAACAACAGTTCGATGGTTATGTGCCAAAAATATCAGGCGATTTTTAGGCACGTAATCAACATGAGCACTTATTTTGGTCGAGAACAAGAGAAACGTGAGTTTCATTCAATCCTTGCTAAAAAGACTAGCTCGTTGGTTACTTGCCAAGGGAGACGGCGGATCGGCAAAAGCCGATTCATTCGCGAATGTGCTGCAGAGGCGGATTCCTTTTTCGAGTTCTCTGGCCTTCCGCCGCGATCTGGCTTGACCAAGCAGGAGCAACTGGCTGTATTCGCAGACCAACTGTCAAAACAATCCAAGGCTCCACGATTGATCTTGGATAGCTGGGCGACCGCTTTTCAGCTCCTTGCAAGCCAACTTCCTGCAAAAGGGACCGCCGTCATCTTGTTGGATGAGGTCTCTTGGATGGGAATCGGTGAACCCGACTTTGCCGGTTACATCAAGAATGCGTGGGACCAACACTTTTCGCGGCGAGCCAAAACGGTGGTAGTTCTTTGCGGGTCCGTCTCCTCGTGGATCGAAGAGAACATCTTGAATAACACGGGCTTCGTTGGGCGTTGCTCATGGCAGTTTCGTTTGCAACCACTCGCGCTCCACGAGTGTGAGCAATTCTGGGGACGCTCTGCACCTAGAATCAGTACCACCGAAAAACTTCGGTTTCTTGCCGTGACCGGCGGCATTCCTCGATATCTAGAAGAGCTGAATCCCAAGCAGACGGCTGAACAGAATATCGCTCGGCTTTGTTTCCATCCCAGCGGTATGCTCTTCAATGAATTCGATAGTATCTTTCACGATATCTTTAATCGAAAAGCTCCTACCTATCGTGAGATCGTTCGCGCTCTCATCGACGGCTCAAAAGGTGTCGATGAAATCAGTCAGCGGATCGGACGAGAACGTGGAGGAAGTCTGAGCCTGGCGTTATCCGAACTCGAAAGCTCTGGTTTCCTTACGAAAGATATTCCGACGACGTTATCACGTGCCACGCCGAAGCCCAAAGGACTTCGGCACCGCGAACTCCGTTATCGGCTATCGGATAACTACTTGCGATTCTACCTCAAATACGTTGAACCACATCGTGATCAAATCGCCAAGGGCCGATTCAAAGTGGCGGCGCTAGAACAACTAGACCAATGGGACACGATTATGGGGCTTCAGTTCGAAAATCTAATCCTGGAAAATCTAGACGAACTGTTCAAAGCACTTCAGATACCTCCGCATATTGTTCTATCCGCTGGCCCCTACCACCAACGCACTACTCAACGGCAAAAAGGCTGTCAGATCGATTTGTTGATCCAGACCAAGCGTTCCATCTATCTGTGCGAAGTGAAGTTCAAGAGCCAAATCGACACTTCCGTTATCAAGGAGGTCGACAACAAAATCCAAGCTCTCAAATTGCCGAAGACTCAGTCCGTTCGGACCGTCCTAATATACGACGGTCAACTCGCTCCATCGATCGAAGAAGAACAGGTCTTCGATTTTCTTGTCGCCACAACGAAACTGTTTGTGTCTTGAATCCGAGTCATCCCACACAGGTCACTTAACGTTGGGAACAGATCGATACAGATCGGCTGTGGTGAGTCGTGAACGTGTACTTTCACTTCTCAATTTTGAAACTTGCTAACGGGAACTCTTTGTTCGAAAAGTTTAACGTGACATAGTAGGTACCCTTGCGTTGAGGTGGTTTGATTCGAAACCTGTATGCAAGGAGACCATTTCTGTCAAAAACTCCCACTGCTCCGGTAGACTTGGCCATCATCATTTTCTTTCCTTGAATAGTCTGGATACGTAAGGAAAGAGCGAGTCCATTCGATTTCTCGACGGCATCAAAACGATGTATTGCGCCGGTAAACTCCAAAAGCTGGTTCCGCGAAACCTGGAGTTTTAATAGTTCCATGTCTCGATTCTCCGTTGAAAGTTGCAAAGTCGGAAACTCGATGGTCTGATCCGGTTTCTCCTTGGAGTGTGGTGAATAATCTATTTCTTCAGGACGAGAACACCCGTAACTGCACCCAAAAAAAACGATAACAGCCATCTTTGCTGTTACATTGCCAGAAATTACTATTTTATCCCTCCAATCCAGGTCATACCCGTCCGAATGTGTTCGTGTCATCCGACGCAAACACAGGCTTCAATTTGAGTAGTCGACGAATGCAGTTAATGCATTCGCGATTTGACACAATTCAAGTGGAAATAAACTGGGAATCGCTGCTATTTAGTTATTAAGGTGGGGTTTTGACTTCTCCATGTTCTTTGGCCTTGAAGGTCGTACCGGCATAAAGAACATAGTCGAAATCGCCTAAGGGCCATTGATGCGGCGAAGTATTAATGTCGTTGGAGGGGTCAAAATCCTTTGACCAATTCGTTACCATTCCATCCACTGTGCCGCCGTGTGACACGAGGACATTTTGATCGACTAAATCGTACTTGAGTACGAAACGGATCGAGTACGCTCCACCATTTGCGGGAGCACCACCGCCGACATCAAAGGAATTTGCCGGGAATATTTGTGACTGGAAGGTCGTAATAGTCCAGTCAGCTCCACAAAATGCTAACAATCCAGCAAACAAAAGTCCCAATCGAAATTTGACTCTCATTTCAAAACCTCTCGAACTAAGGGCTATCGTAACACGAACCAAACGAAAACCAAACGTAAGTGTCTATCGCCGAATCAACCGAAGTAACATGACCATCTGCAAATGCAAGGTTGCAAAACACGCCATGAAAACTCGATACTGAAGCTGCTCCATCCGCCAGCCCGCCTCCATTTAAGCAGCTTGGCGAATTCGGACCGCAGACGTGATTGAAAAGTGTTAACATATTGCCGCCATGTGCCCACGGGACGCCCTTTAATGCCAAATCTCCCTGCCACCCGAATGTAATAGCGTTTTGAGGTATACTGCGACAGAGTTCCGAAAATGCTACTCGATCAGTATTGCGACCACTTGGGGTATACCATGCAGTTCGCATGCGATGCGGAGATCCATCTGCATGAATTACCTCTCCGACCAAAGACGTTGCCGATAATCCATGTGTTACGTCGTTGATTCGAACGGCCCGGGGTTTCTTAGTGCCAAAAGAAGGCTGAAAAATGCCATCGTAACCATTTGCCTCGACCAACCATGAACCTGAACTGCCGCTGTAATTTGTAGCCGCTCCAAATCCCAACAATTGAGGGCTTGGATCGCTTGGACAGTGATAGAGCGGACACGAAAATTTGAACCCACTCATCCTCCCCCCTTCATTCCAAAATCGCTCAATTTTTTGTTCTAAGGCCTGATTCTCGACAAACCCCAAAATGGTGACAAGAAAACTTCCGTTGGCGCCAACAGGGAGCGGATAGCTTCGATGCGCACTTTCATAATTCGCTATGCCGATAGCAATTTGTCGTAGTTTGTTTACACAGGCGATTCGCCGCATAGATTCGCGGGAGTATTGGACGGCTGGTAACAAGAGTGCAGCAACAACCGCAATAATCGTTACCACAACCAATAATTCGACCAGCGTCATTCCCCTGGACGTCACAACTCTACTTTTCAATTGAGTTTGCACAATCCCGCCATGGATGAGGCAAGAAGCCCCATAACTACTAAAATCCGCGGATGCGTCGTTGTGAGCTTGTGAGCTTGTGAGCTTGTGAGCTTGTGAATCATTTTCTTTTTTCCTGGGCAAAAAAGCTATGTATCACAGTTGCGAAAACCGGCAATCAAGCGTGATTCAAACAACCAACTGATGCCATTAAAATGACCCAACGAGTAAAAATGTACGGATCGTCAACCAAATGTCAAATTAATTCTGGAAAATTTTCCATCAAACAGAACCAACAGGAAATGGTCTAGCAGAAAAAGCACGGTGCCGAGAAAAGAGAAATGGTGCGTTGGTCGATATGCTTTCGATTGAGTCTTGCGATCATTTCCGAACACACCACCAGACAAACACCTGACATTGCTTTGCCTGTCCCTCGTTCCACCACCGTTTGTGGATGCGTTTCAACCCTCAATACTAGCAAGAAACAATTGTAAGGCTTGCTTGTTGGCTGCCACGTCGTGCACTCGCAAAACTTGGATCCGCTGCAAGGCGAGGGCTAGAGAAACGCCGACCGTTCCAAAACACCGATCGATATCCTTGTTGCCCAGCATCTTGGCAATGAATCCTTTGCGAGAATGTCCAATCAGAATAGGACGCCCAACTGCATGCAATTCGCCAGCTTTTTGCACGAGTTCCAGATTGTGAACGTGCGACTTACCAAACCCGATTCCGGGGTCCAAGCAAATCCTCTCCGGCGCAATACCTTGTTCAATTAGCCATTCATCCCGTTTCCTTAAGTAGTCGACTATGTCGGTTACCACGTTATTGTAGCTTGGATTGTCCTGCATGGTCTGCGGGGTGCCTTGCATGTGCATGGCACAGACACCTGCTTGCCGCGCTCGGGCGATATCGACCATGGCCGGATCTGCCTCGAGGCCGGACACATCATTGATGATCTCCGCCCCTAAATCGATGGCGGCGTCGGCCACTCCGGCTTTGGTCGTGTCGATGGAGATGGGTATGTTGACCTTTTCCTGGATTTTTTCCAAAACGGGGACAACGCGGCGTAGTTCATCCGCGATGTCCACAGCTTGGCTGTAAGGGCGAGTGCTCTCGCCCCCGATGTCCAAAATGTCAGCTCCCTCGTCCTCCAGTCGTTTGGCTTGATCGACCGCCGATTGGATCGTAAAGAACCGACCGCCATCGGAAAAACTATCGGGAGTCAGATTCAGGATACCCATGATCAATGGCATTCGGCCAAAGACCAATTCCCGAGTTCGCAAGCGCCAGCGAGTCGAGATATTCGGGACAGTTTTTGGTTCGAGGGAGTGTGGAGTCACCAAGGCATTAAACGTGGTTAGGAAACGTAGTTCGGAGTCGGAGGGCGATAGTGATCCATATCGATGGTCCGGAACCAATCGATGGTCTTCTTGAGGCCGTCACGAAGTGGGATCTGCGGCTCCCAGTTTAGATGTTTTTTCGCAAGTGTGATATCCGGTCGACGACGAGACGGATCGTCGGGCGGAAGCGGGCGCTTCTCGATGGGTACCCTGCAGCCCGAAATCTCCATGACAAGTTCAGCCAGTTCGAGAATCGTGAACTCGCCAGGATTGCCGACATTGACTGGGCCGATGAAGTTATTTTCGTTGTTCATCAATCGGAAGATACCTTCCACCAAGTCATTTCGATAGCAGAACGAACGTGTTTGCTCCCCCTCGCCAAAAATCGTGATTGGCTGCCCCTGAATCGCTTGCCGAATGAAATTGGAAACCACGCGCCCATCGTACGGGTGCATCCTAGGACCGTAGGTGTTGAAAATACGAACGATTCGGATGTCAACTTTGTTGGATCGGTGGTAGTCCATGAACAACGTCTCAGCCACCCGTTTCCCCTCATCGTAGCAAGACCGAATTCCAATTGTATTCACGTTGCCCCAGTAGGATTCCGGCTGTGGATGGATGAGTGGATCCCCGTAGATCTCGCTTGTGCTGGCTAAGAGGACGCGGGCTCCGCAGCGTTTTGCGATACCCAACATGTTAATGGAGCCCAGCACGGACGTTTTGATCGTCTTGATCGGATTGAACTGGTAGTGACCGGGTGCAGCAGGGCAGGCCATGTGATAGATCTGGTCCACCTCCAGGAAAATCGGCAACGTGACGTCGTGGCGGATCAATTCAAAGTTGGGACGGGGAAGTAGGTGCGCAACGTTGCCCTTTTGGGCGGTGAAGAAATTATCCAGGCAAATCACGTCGTGGCCTTCGTCCACCAGTCGTTCGCACATGTGCGAGCCGAGAAAGCCAGCACCGCCGGTTACAAGAATTCGCTGTAATTTCGTCACTATTTACCACCTATTCCGAGACAATTGCGGAGTGCTTGCTTTCCGTTCGCGGGCCGACGTGTGCGCGAAGGTACTTAGGCGAGCGGAAGACTACCAATCATAACCCGATACGTAAGTGAGGGACCTGCGATGTTGTCCTTCGATTACGCCTCGGGTTGGGATTCTCCACTCTGCCGCTCGCCGGAAAACTTGTTTATCGATTGACCATCGGGTATAATCCCGTCAGAAATTGCGTAATTGACGTAATTCGAACCAATGCAGTTTCGATTGCGTATGTCGTGAGAATTGTGTGGATTTTAAAGAATTTACAACGTCACGGCATTTAAAATCCACTGCACATCCATTTCTTTCAGGAGAACGTTCAAGAATGAAGTCTTTTAAGTTAGGTCTAATGGCGTTGGCTTTGGTTTCCGCGGGCACAACGCTGCAAGCGGATGATACTAAGGCCAAATGCGATGCAGCATGTGCAGCCGACGCCGGAACTTGTCCTGTGACTGCAGGAATGGCAAAGCTTCCAAAGCTTTCCTACATGGTCGGCACAAAATCGCTTTGTTGCGAAGAATCCGCGAAGGCCACTGCGGCCGAGACAGCCGCTAAAGTAGAGTACGTAGTCGGCACCGAGAAGTTCGATAGCTCCGACAAGGCTTTTGCTAGCCTAGTTACTCAAACGGAAAAGTTCGTATCGACATTTGCGACCCCGAGCACTTGTAGCGTCTCCGGTACGACGACCATTGCAGGCGAATGTTTGACTTGCTCCGTCGCTGCTGGCGAAGTGGCAGCTAAGGTCAAAAAGGCCATGGATAGCGTAGCTATCTCCTACAAAGTCGGCGACAAGAGCTGCAACTGCCCGGTCGAAGCTAAGACTCTGGCAGCCGCAAAGAAGGCGAAGACATTGTTTGTCGTCGGAACCGAAGAAACCGAATGCGAACAAACAGCTCGGTTGAACTTGGCTCGCGCCAAGTACAAGGCAGCGCTTTTGGCAATGGTCCCAGCCAAGCCAGAAATTAAAGCAGTTGTTCAGTAGTTCTCGGTTCGTCAAAAGCAATCAAAAATAGGCATTGGGTAACCAATGCCTGTTTTTTTTGCGCTGTACCTGTCAGAGAGATCGTCCGGTTTAGTCACCCTCCCCGAGGGAGGGTGACTTTCGTTGAATATCCCATCAAGCGGTTTCTAGAGTTATGGTAAGCATCCCCCGAGTAAACTCGGGGGCATTGGCATGCAAGCCAAGCTTCCATATTCGAGTACAATGGCCCTGAAATTCGATATAGGCCGAATACTTGCGACATGTAGCGTCGTTGGCTTAATTCTTTGAAAACGTCTAGGAAACTCTTCATGAGCGATGAAGCTCCCGAACTACCGATCCAACCTGAAGCCCTTGGTGACGACGAAAAATCGAGGCCGCAACCCGCAGATGAATTGCCATCGGCGCTCGAAAGAGACGATCTGATCGACATGATGCGGAGAACGGTCGATCGTCTCCATTTGGATGGGACGGCTCGTGGTGACCTGAAGATTTTGAGCCGTACTTTGAGAGAGTTGCGGTATGCGTTCAAAGTCTTTCAGCCGTTCCGACGAAGACGAAAAGTGACTCTTTTTGGATCCGCCCGTACCCATCCAAATCATCCGAACTACACCCAAGCAGCTGAAGTCTGCCACAAGATTGTGGAACATGGCTGGATGGTCATAACCGGTGCTGGGGGCGGGATCATGGAAGCGGGGCACAAAGGCGCAGGTCGCGAAATGTCGATGGGGCTCAACATCATGCTCCCCTTCGAACAATCCGCCAATCCGTACATCGAGGGTGACCCGAAGTTGGTCACATTGAAATACTTTTTCACTCGCAAGTTGATGTTCGTTAAGGAATGCAGCGCCGTGATTTGTTGCCCAGGAGGATTCGGCACCCTCGATGAAACTCTTGAGGTTTTGACGCTGCTACAGACCGGCAAGCAAGCAATGTTTCCCCTGGTTTTGCTGGACGAACCGGGCGGCGAATTCTGGAAAGGGCTGGAGTCTTTTTTTAAGGATCAGCTGCTAAGTCAGCAGTTGATCAGCCCAGAAGATGCTCACTTGTATTTCGTGACCGATAGCGCAGACCAAGCCGTAGCAGAGATCCTTGGTTTCTATCGCGTTTACCATAGCATGCGATACGTCAACGACTTGCTGGTCATTCGAATGAATGCGAAACAGTCCGAAGCGAAACTGGAAGCCATGAATATGGAGTTCAAAGACATTTTGGTATCCGGGAAGATAGAACAACGCGGTGCTTTGCCGGAGGAATCCAACGAACCGGAACTCAATGACCTGCCAAGGCTGTATCTTCATTTTAATCGACGGAGCATTGGCAGACTACGACAAATGATCAATAAGATTAATCAAGCAGTGTAGCTCGGCACTCCGCAGTGTAGCTCGGCACTCCGTGCCGAGGAGAGCCGCTCGGAGTACTTTGAACAACCGCAGTCTGTATTTAGAAAAACGAAATTCGGCACAGCGAATTACGGCACAGCGAATTACGGCACGGAGTGCCGTGCTACACTTATAAAACGGCACGGAGTGCCGTGCTACACTTACCGAGCGGCGTCTCGGATACGGTCTAGATCGCTCTTGAGCGAGGCCATGAAGTCATTGAATTCATTCTCGAGAGGCCGCAAATCGCCGAACACTTCAGTGAACGCGTTAATACGACTGGAAGCGGGCAATTCGTTTTCAAACTGTGAACACTTTTGGTAATAGACCATTAACTTCTCGAACCGTGTCTCCATTAAAAAGTAGGTGAGCGCCCAAGCTTGGCCATATGCTTCGACGGCTTCCCCAAGGTTTCTAGCCGTATAGAAGAGGCGATCCGAAATAACCCACTCCAAGTTTCTCCTAGCAGGATCGCGGGACACGATTTTGTAATCTGCTAATCGCGTCTGATTTACAGCTCCGATTCCACCCCAGCCGGCGCCGGAGGGTGTTTCAAAGTAACTGGCCAATCCCTCATGAGCCCATCTCGCTCCGATGATACCGCGAGGCATCAGCCCCGAATTGCCTGCTAATTGGTGTGTCGCCTCGTGCGAGACCACTTCGATGTCTGATTCCTCGCGGGCCACCTTGACCAACAGTTCAAATGAATTGGCTAAGTGAGCCATGTCCTGAGAAACCGCTGTCCCGCGTAGCTTCAACTTGTTCTTTTGCATGTCCTTAGCCAAATCCGTCATGAGCAACATTTGCTTGGTGGTGCCCTGGTCGTAAAACACGCTAATGTTGTCTTTGGGAGACCAAAACCCAGCCGCCATCTTAAGTTCTGGCGCGAGCAAGGTCGAGTAACGCTGAAAGGTCTCCTCTTCCGAAAAAAGCAAAACCATCATGTGTTCTTTGGGGGGTGCTAGCACGATTCCATCCAAGGCAAATTTCATGAAGAACGATTCGAAAACCGTTTCTAACAATTCAAGCCTAGATTGCGCTCTGGTCTTTCGTCCAACTTTCGAATCGCTCGTATCGTGCAACAACACGTAGTGTGAACTGACCTCAACCTTCAATTTGGTCAGGTTGGTAATTTCACGGAGAGTCTGCTCTACCGCAGCGGGATCGCCCAACGGTTGCTTGACGCGCCTTCGGGCCTCGATCAATCGCTTGACCGTCGGGTTTTCTGGCTCGATTTTATACGCAAGACTGCAACAGTCGTAAAACTCCTTGAGAAGTCCGCGTTTGAGGGCTTGGCTGGCTGCCTCCAAATAGTCTTTGACTTCCCGCGACTTATTGGCTTGATTGAAGAGTTTTTTATACTCCTCCTGTCGCGTCGGAGCTTTGACGATGACTGCATCATCCAGGTTCAAGGCCATGGAACCAAAAGTCGGATGGGTGTACTCCAAAAGCCTGCCAGCCAGAATCTTGGTTTTGCCCTCGAGTACTGTTACCAATTTTGTTCCCGGCAATCGATAAATCACGAAGTCGGCATCCGTCCTTTCGGGCAATGCTAATACCGCGGCGAAAGAAACGAAGATAATTCCAAAAAGGTGCGTTTGTCCGAAGAGTATGGGCATGATCAACAACTTATGCAAATAAGTTACAAACGATCTGGAATTCAACCGTTCTGGTATTCAAGTTTATTTTACCATCTTTGTTACCTTTTGCGGAGCAAAAAGTCCTCATGGACGAGCGAGGCCCTTCGCTAGTTGGGTTCCTTCAAAAACTAAGCGAGGGCCTCGCTCAGCTACAGACTGCGTCTTCACAACTTAATTTTATCATGGCACGGGCTCCCTACCACCGACAAACACACGTTTCACATCCAGACGGCTATTGAGGATCAGGATGTCGGCCCGTTTTCCTACTTCTAGACTCCCGGTTTGCTTGGATATGCCTGTGCGCTGAGCAGGAGTCAGGCTGGCCATACAAATGACTTCTGGAAGACTGGCCGAAGAGTTTTCCATCATGTGTCGAACCATGTGATCCATCCCCATGATGGAGCTTGCAAGACTCCCGTTGGGTGCCCAACCCACTTTTCCATCGCTTTCAAACCAGGAGCCATCGTCTGCGGAGCCAAATCGATATCGCCCAGGAGGTAGGTCGAGTGCGCGATTGCTGTCTGTTACGAGCAGCAAACGATTTGCCCCTTTCATTCGGTATGCAAACTCCAACAACTCCGGGGCCAAATGAAAGCCATCTGCAATGATCTCGGTGCTCATGTCCGCATTCATCAAAACAAATTCTGCCATGCTGCCTTGCATGGGGACGTTGAATCGTTGACGCATCGACGGAACGGAACTCATGGCGCACCAGAAGTGATCCACATGACGCATCCCTGCATCGAAGGCTCGCTGCATTTCCGTCCAACTTGAGTTCGAGTGCCCGCAGGTGACAAGACAGCGACGCTTCTTGGCCGCACGATAAAAGGCTTCAGCGCCCGGCAATTCCGCAGCGCAGGTGGCAACTTTAATCAGCCCAGTTGCGAAGTATTTGTCGAACTCGAGTCCCTCCGGGGAGCGGCGTCCCTCTCTCGGATGGCAACCCACTTTGTCCTCGGCAAAGTAAGGTCCATACAAATGCACGCCTGCGATACGCGCACCGGTATCCATCCGCTTTTGCGAGGCAGCGCAAGCCTCAAGCATGGCCATGATTTGTTCTTGAGTGCCAGTCGTCGTTGTTGGGAAAATCGTCGTGGTTCCATGTCTTACGTGCGCCCGACAAGCAGTCTGAACTGCCTCGACGGTACCGTCCATGAAATCCGCTCCATTGCCGCCATGGACATGAATATCGATAAACCCAGGCGAGATGTAACCCCCTTCAGCATCAACGATCAACTTGTCTGTCCTGGATCTCTTTCGCGATTTTCCAACAAAGATGATCATTCCCTTGTCGCATTCCAACTCGGCATTCGTCAACTGCCGATCGGGCAGTACGACGGTCCCATTGGTGAAAAGAATTGAGCTCACGAGTCGTCCGTCGGCAAGAAGGAATTGCAATACACTCATTATCAATTGGAATATAATCGATCTTTGTCCGATTTGTGAGAATACGGACAAACAGCACCAATCCATTTGCTTGCATCTTTGTCGACGTCGCGACGGACTTTCGATCAGCGAAATCGGCGAGTTACTGGCTTGCTGCCATGCAGCGACAGAGGTTTGGCCTTTGTTTGGCAGGGAACAGAATGGGCAATTCGATCTACACTGACCGCCGGTCGCGGAGCGAACCGGCCCACGTGGATCCGTCGCTCCGACGACGGATGTCCTGCATGGCAACGCTGTTCGCATGTGAAGGACGAGACGGACACTACCATGCAGCGGCAGAGGGTTGGCCGTTGTTTGGTAGCGAAAAGAATGGGCGATTCGATCTACACTGACCGCCGGTCGCGGAGCGTACCGGCCCACGTCCCATAAAAAAATCTTGTTGACTTTCCCAAGATCCTCCCCTACCATGCGAAACATAGTAGTGAATCGATTTAATTCGAAACAATCCTATGCTCTGTTACAGTTTAATTTTCGGGTAGCGAAACCCTAGATCTTAGTTGGCACAAAGCACTGGCTTAATCAAGAAGGGAGAGAATCCATCGATGGAGGATGCGACTATGGATACAACTTGGCTGTCCCAAATGCGGAAGGGCATTCTAGAACTTTGCGTTCTGGCAGTCGTTACGCGGGAAGAGACCTATGGATATGCGATTGTTGAGACGCTTGGCAGAATTCCTGGGATGGAAGTGACTGAGAGCACGATCTACCCGCTTTTGGCCAGGCTGTGCAGTGAGGGCATGCTGAAGCATCGCATGGCCAAGAGCCCGAACGGCCCTGCCAGACGCTATTACAGTCTGTCGGTTTCAGGGCAAAAACGGCTCAACGAATTATCGAGCGCTTGGGGCACGATTGTCGATAGCGTTTCCTCGTTGCTATCGCACAAAGAAATCTCGGTCGCATCCTAGCGATCATTTGTAACACCTCGGAATTAATGTATCGAAAAGGACCTGACCGCAATGGAATTGAACGAACCCTATCCAATCGAAGTAACCCAAAGTATCAATGCCTTCCTGGACCGTATTGAGCAAGTATTGCTAAGCCGTGGCACGCCACGCGCCGAGCGAACGAGCATATGCTCGGAGGTCGAAACGCAAATACACACTTTGATCGAGCGCAAAGTGGAAGCCGGTGCTGAGCTCAACCTCGAACTTGTTACTGGAATCATTGAATCGATGGATCCACCTGAGTCCTATGCAGCCTCGGTGGAGCCAACTGCGCACGCCGAACCACTTTTGCAGACCGAGCCAGTTCCATCGATCAGCAAAAAAACGAAAAAGAATCCGGTACTGGATTATTGTCGCAGTTTTATGAACCGTCCACCTCGCACTAGCCCAGAACTGGATTGGGTCGCAATCTGCGGCCTGGTGGCAACTTGCTTTGGTTTAGTCTTTATCGCGGTTGGATTGAGGGGCCGAAGCGAAGAGAGTGCTGTTTTAGGCTTCTTGATCTTATTCGCTGGTGTCATAGCAAGCGGAATCTCCTTTTGGAGAATTCGCCATTCCAACGGAATGTTAAAAGGGCAAAAAATTGCATCCATCGGGATTCTAATGTTGCCACTGGTGATCGTAAACTTGATTCTTGGTGCAGTACTGTTCGCTTCTCCATTTGGTCGCTTCCTTGGCGCCGTTGTCATGGCCGTCGCCTTGATTTACCTCAACTATCGAATGGTCCAGTATGCGTTGCATTGGCTTTCTTGTTATTCGGCAAAAGCGCAGGACGCAGAGCCGACTAAACCAGAGCCTAATGTCGATTCCGCAGTGCCGTCTGGAATGATCATCGAAGGGAATGCATAACGGTCTGGATCCTCGGCTGACTCTATTTTGCTTGGTTTAGCATTTCATTGATACGGCGATAGTAGTCCGAGACCTTTTGCCGGTATTGAGATGGTACGTTCTGCTGGGATTGGCCGGCTGCGTCGCTCGATTGCGATTCCGATGTGCCGCTCTGACCGGAACCTTGTTTCGCAATTTCGGACATGGTTGCGGCACCTTGACTGACCTTATCGGACCGGCCACGGCTGGAGGGCGAGGGGGTCGGCATCGAACCGTGCATGCCTATGTTTTGTTGTCGCGGTGAACGGCTTGCGAAACCATTGTTGGGACCACCTAATTCGCCAGGTTGCGAGCCGGCTTGCCCCTCGCCGGGTTTTCGACCTTTTTGACCCATCCGTTGCTTGAGCTGTTCCAGCGTTCGTCCTAGTTTAGCTCCCCCTGGCTTACCAGGTTTTTGGAAGATGCTTTTCATGCTCGATTCCGCTTCGTTTCCCATTGAGTTGTTCTCCGGCAATAGGGCGTCCAACGCATCGGCGGCGGCTTTTGCAT
>JANMLD010000136.1:0-17666 GCA_031372345.1 Pirellula sp. | reverse complement strand
CGCTAAGTCCATTGAATCTCGATTGCACAAAACGTGTGACATCCGTTGAGATGAAGTGTTGCAATAACCCTGAACTGCTGGACATTGTCTCTGCTTTCCCGAATCTGAAATTTCTCTACATTCATCGAAGAACGCCCGCCTTGATTGATGACAGTATCCCTTCTTTCATCGAAGCCTTGATCGCGTTTCGAAACTCCCATCCGGACACTAAAGTTGTGTATTGGGGTGACGATGGTTGATCGTTGCGCGTGCCGAAGAGACAGACTGACCGTCAGGCAACTAAGTGTTGCACCAAAGCCGCGGAGACGAGCGGTCTGGTAGTTGAGAATCGTTCGCTGCGGCTTGGTGAAACAGCTTTGGCGGTCCGAATTGACGGCAAAAGGCGAATTATTGATCGGGTCAATTTCACGGCGAGCGGATGACCGGTTTGAACTTATGGATTCGATCGCGGTTCCGACGCGTGTTGGTAATCGGGATTTCCTATGCGTTCGCATCAAAACGAAAGTCGAGACGGACGCCGGTTACGCATTCATGCTGATGCGTCGCGACGGTGACGATAAAATCACTCTACTGTTCCCAAATGGCGACAACATAAAAGACATGGTCGATGACGGCAAAATTAATGGTAAACTGCTAAAGTACGAGAATTCAGAGAAGTCATTCGTCTATGTGGCAGAGAATGACAACGACTTCCTTGCTGTTCTCAAAGACGTTCCGATCGAAAAGATCTTCGACGATCGATTCAAGATCGAACTAAGAAGATTGCAAATGCCGTAATCGGACGAACAAAATCGTGCACGTGCGTACTGGAAATGGTTTGTAGACTAGAGCCCGCTCAAGCGAGTGGACCCGGTAGAGTTCGCACAGGACGTCAAGGCGAAGCGGCTTAGCCCAACGCACAATCTATCCCGCCGTTCCGCTTCCAGGAATTCTACTCGAATTCCTTCACGCTCCAGTCGGGATAGATTGCTATACGTTCGTTGCGATAGAATACGGACATGGATACAGTCTACATCGAAACATCAATCATCAGCCACGCGACCGCTTGGCCGAGCAAAAACCCAGCCATCGCTGTTTTACAGGATCAAGCGAAACGGTGGCTGGAATCTGAAGCACCGAAGTATCGGTTGGTTACATCTCAATTCGTGATTGATGAAGCATCGCGAGGTGATCCAGATGCTGCCAAACGAAGGCTCGTCGCATTGCAAAATGTTGGTCTTTTGCTGCCAGATCCTGAAATTGAAGCAATTGCTGGCAAGATCGTGTCGGGATGCATGATGCCACCCAAAGCCAAATTAGATGCTTTGCACGTAGCTTCTGCCGTGCTTGCTGGGGTAGAATATCTTCTAACGCAGAATTGCCGCCATATCGCTAACGCAATAGAACTTCCAAGACTTTATCGACTCTTGGATGATCTGCAACTGCCTCGGATTTTGATTTGCACTCCTGCTCAGTTTCTCGGAGACCCAGACGATGACATCTAACCCAATTTTGGATGAGATACACGCAACACGACAAAACCTATTAGCGGAACACAACGGTGATCTGCATGCGTACGTGGAAGCTGCTCGCAAACGTGCACTTGAATCAGGGCGTCCTATCATCCAACCGAAGCAACGAACAAAGCATTGCATCGAAGTCGCCGATCGGCCTGTTCCTGATGGTGGCTCTACCCCGGCGACTCGATGAATGCAGCCGTTCGTCGAATAGATCAGGACACCAGGAATGGTGGACTCAAATCCATACGCATCAGCTCAGAATTCCAGTCCCCAACCTTTAGCACTCGGTAGGCAGCTTTCGTCTGCATTGATGGGGATCGGCTTCGTATTGATGGGGGTTGCATCCGAGCCGGCGGTGGTAGCGTCGGCCACGTACCTTTGGCCTACTTAGTACTGCAGCGCAATGTGTCGACTTTTGCTCCGCAAAAGCACACTTTCGCGGAGCGAAAGGCGACAATGAAACCACGCCGCGCTGTAGTATTAGGTAGGTAACTCGAATCCGGAGCGACGCTCTCGGGTCAATAGCTGGTTGGGGCCATCGTCGCCAAGAAACAACTCCGTCGTTGGATCCCAACGCAATGTTTGCCCTGTTGTACGAGCGATGTTCGCGAGATGACATACGGACACCGATCGATGACCAATCTCGACATCCGCTACGGGCAATTTCCGTGAACGAATGCAATCGATCCAATTCTGCATGTGCCATTTGGCTTGCCAGAGCGCAAGACTATCGCTCCATTTTCGCTCTTCCTCCTCAACGTTTAAGGCCTTGAGCAGTTGCTTCGCAATTTCAGGTGGATTCGATGTGAACTTATTCCGATTGATTTCAAGCTTGCCCTTCTCGCAGACGAAAATCGCTCCGCCCATCGGCCCTTTGCCCGGCTCAATGAGGTAATTGACTTGAACGCCATTGGCATACGTCATACGAACTTGTCCATTTCGACCTTCGGAAATCGGCGAAATCTCGATTGGGCCGGTCGCATCCATGCCAAGTGCCCATTGAATTTGATCGACTCCGTGTGCACCCCAATTCGTCATTTCACCGCCGGCAAAATCACGCCATCGCATCCACCCCATCCACTGCTTGTTGTAAGGCCGGCTACTTGCTTGATTGAGCCACATGTTCCAATCAAGCCCTTTCGGAATATCTTGAGCAGGGAATGGCTCTAGGGGTGAAGGCTCCGGACCAGCATAAGCGATCGCGCGAACTTCGAGAATCTTTCCAAGGCCGCCGTTGCGTACCAATTCGCATGCCACTCGATTCATCTCCATCGATCGCTGTTGAGTTCCCACCTGAAGAATTCGGTCGTACTTTCGAACAGCATTGACGAGGGCTCTTCCCTCTTGAATATAGAGCGTTAAAGGTTTTTCGGCGTAGACATCTTTGCCAGCTTGGCAAGCCTTAATGCACGGGACGATACGTTGGAATTCACCGGTAGCCACGATGACCGCATCGATATCTTTGCGATCCAAAATCTTATGATAGTCTTGATAAATGGGCCAAGCACCGTTGGCTTTGGCTTTAAACTCTTCGGCCCTTGGCAAGTTGCAATCCGAGATGGCCACCAGTTCTGCCGATTCGGGTAATTGCTGTAGAAGCAGCGAGCCACGCCCGCCGACTCCGATGGCCCCGACGCGTATCCGGTCGCTGGCTGGCGTCTGCCTTGCTTGAACGCGATGCGGCAGCAGGGCGTTCGCCAATGGTCCCGCAACAACACTAGCCGCGGTCGCGTTCCTCAAAAAATCGCGTCGATGTATGGAATCAGTGGGTCCGGTTCGATTCGTTTTTGTCATATTCTGTGCGAAGCGTACGAGGTTTGTGGGTGATTTGCATGCACACGGCAGTAGATCATTGTAACGCTACTTCGCCCGAGCGCGGGCGACAGCAACTCACTGCTCGTCGAGAGGCAAATCGATGTATAATTCGAATAAGTCGCCACGTTGCGATGCTACGGGCATATAAGAATCGATACGAACTGCTTGAATCGGCATCCAACCTTGACAATTCCACCGAGCAAATCAGACAAGGCTTTCAACGCCAGCGGGCAGCAACGACGAGGGATTTGGCTTCCAGGTTTGGCTCTTTTCAAGCGCTACACAGTTTCGATTCTTGGAAAGGACCTGCTCGCCGGTCTCGCCTTAACAGCCATCCTGGTTCCAGCCGGTATGGGTTACTCGCAAGCTGCTGGGTTGCCTGCGATTTACGGTCTTTATGCGACGTTTGTGCCACTTATCGTGTATGCGATTCTTGGACCGAGTCGCATCTTGGTTTTGGGGCCTGACTCGGCGCTGGCCGCGCTGATCGCTGCAACCATTCTGCCGATGGCAGCAGGCGATGAAATCCGAGCGGTCTCGCTGGCAGGCATGATGGCCATCCTTACCGGCATTTTATGCATGGGCGCCGGCTTTTTGAAGTTCGGATTTGTAACCGACTTGATCTCCAAGCCCATTCGATACGGCTACATGAACGGAATCGCTTTGACCGTGCTCATTGGCCAGATTCCGAAGATGCTTGGTTTTTCTGCAGTGGGCGACCATGTGTTTCAACAAGGCAGCGCGGTGCTTACGGGCATTCTGCGCTCAGAGGCAAACGGGACGGCGACCGCCATTAGCCTTGGATGCCTTGCAATCATTTTTTCCTGCAAGCACTGGTTCCCGAAGGTCCCAGCAATCTTGGTGGCAGTAGCTTGGCGTGATCGAAGGGATTTTTCTCGCCGTGGGAATAGCGTTGCTCGCCTTCGTTTGGCGAGCTTGGCGACCCTATTCCGCCATCTTAGGCCGAGTCGACGGTCTCAAAGGGTATCACGACATATCGCGGCATCCAGAAGCCCATCGTGTACCCGGTCTAGTTCTTTTTCGATGGGATGCACCGTTGTTTTTCGCGAACGCATCCATTTTTGAGGAGCAGGTTCTTCAAGCCATCTCAACCGCCCCGACCGCAATCAAAAGGGTTGTGGTTGCAGCCGAACCCGTTACGGACATCGACATCACGGCAGCTGATATGCTTGCTGCACTCGACCAAACGTTACGAGCGTCCGGAACGGAGCTTTGCTTTGCGGAAATCAAGGGGCCCGTCAAAGACAGGCTTAAACGCTATGGTTTGTTCGATACGTTCGGCACTGAAAAATTCTTTCGAACGATTGGCCAAGCGGTCGATGGCTATTTAAAAAAATATCCGGTGGAGTGGACTGATTGGGAAGACGATATCTAATCTCTTGTGGATAGCTGGGTGAATTCCGAGTCTTCCAAACCGCTGCGGAAGTTCTCTTTGCTTTGGCTTGGACGCATCCATTTTGATTGGTACATGCGAACAGCGTTACCAACCAGGACATCCGTCGGCAGAGCGACGGATCCACGTAGGCCAGCTCGCTCCGTGACCGGCGGTCAGCGACCTTTCCAACCCAAGTACTAGTTCCTACAACAGTGCGCAAAGAAGTTTGTGACAGTCTGAAGTTTGTGACGTTGCTGAGTAATTAAGCGGGCGAGGGTGTGCGAGCATCGAGGACTCAAGTCGGCGGAGCGACTTGACCACGTGTCGGCGGAGCGACTTGTCCACGTGGCATATTCCGGATTCCATGACCAATCGATGCATGCATTGCAAGCATCATTCGAAGGCTCTGAGTTCAGCCTCCCATGCGGGCGATTCGATATTAACCGGGAATGCGAGAAAATCGACAAAGAAAAGCGAATGCTTGCATTGATTATTGCCGCACTCTTCGTAGATAATTGATAAAACCGTATTTTTGACGACCAAAGTGTTTAACGAGTCAGTTGGGCCTAACATGAAATTCTCATTTGTTCGCAACGCTTCCTTAGGGATTGCCGTTTCTCTGGTCTTCTCGCTGGATGTTGCTCAGGCGCAGCTTACTGGACTTGGCGGACTGACCCAGGGTGCAGGGGGGATTGGCGGCGCAACTGGTGCAACGGGCGCAACTGGTTTTGGCGCGGCCGGCGGAGCCGCCAACACCAAACTGCCAGGTTCCTTTGGTGGGCTTGGGACTACCGGCGTTTCAATCTATTCAAGAGACTTGGTGACGATAAATCCATCCACGGCGTTTTCAAACGGCTCAGGTGTTTCAGGTGGGGCAACAGGGGGAATAGGGGGGCAAACGGGAAGCACTACTAGCCCATTTGGTACCAACGCGTTTTCAGCAGGAACTACAGGTGGACTTGGAGCGACGGGCGGACTCGGTGGCGGTGGACTTGGAGGCGGTGGACTCGGAGGCGGTGGACTTGGCGGTGGGCGCGTGGGAGGCCTTGGTGGAATAGGAGGCCTTGGTGGCCTTGGCGGCGGAGCTGGTAACACCTCCGCTCAAGCGAAAAAGCAGATTCGTCCAATCGTCAAAGTGGATATCGAAGTCGAACGCCCTAGCTCAACCAGCATGGCGACCGGAGCGAACAGTCGTTTGGGTCGAATTCCACTACCCAAGAAACTACAAGGAGTGACCTCGTCTGTGATTGGAGACGTGGTCGTTCTTCGCGGTCAAGTGGCTACCGAGTCGGATAAGAGGCTGGTTGAACGCCTTGTGAAGTTGGAGCCGGGAATTGATTCGGTACGGAACGAGGTGACAGTCCAGAATAGTTCATTGGAGCGTATTCAGGCAACACCCAACCGTTAACAGTCTTCGTAGTCATACCGGTCTGTGAGACTGGCATGGATGCAGTTGGACTCAGGCTCATTTTGGCCGGAGCGGATTGTGGTTGCAACTCCGCTGGCGTTTGGACTGCCATGGAAGAATTCGGCTGTCCATATCCATTTGGCCCCATTTGAGCTGCCAGGATACTTGATGCGGCTGCTAGTTGCTGCGACTGAAAATCCGTCATGGTAGGGGGCATTTCCTTGGGCGATTCTTTGGGTGTTGAATTCCGCATCAGCGATCCCGACGGAACTTGAAAGGTGGTCGTTCGATAGCCACTATCGAGTGAAGCATTCGACTGGTTAGGGTTCAGCGTTGAATTTTGGGGCATGGTTGGAACCGTGGCCGATGCTTGTTGAATTGCCGCTTCATTAGGATCGCTCTTGCCAGGTAAGTTAAGATTGGCGGCGGTGCCGCGAACCATTTTTTTATCTTTGGTAAGAAACGTCGGAATGAGCATGATCTTCTTCGGTGCGCCGTATGCTTCATCCCATGGAATCCAAACACTGTAGGAAGCCCCGAGCTCTCCCTCGGAAAAATGGGTGGTAAACTGTTCGGCCGTAAAAGCAAAGCGTTTAGTAGCTTGGCTCAAGTCTTCGGTTGTCTGCTGCTTGTTGGTGTCGTCGAATCCGTACACAACCAGTTCGCCATCGACCGGGATGGCCTGAGATTTTTCGTTGTAAAAATAGAACCGACCACCGAAGCCGCGAGTCGCTGGTTTTCCAGGCAAAGTGAGTATGTCGTGCGACCAAGTGGCCGTCATGCTTTGAGGAACTTGATATTCCTTTTTCTTGAAGGAAAACCAACTTGAATCCTTCTTCTTTTTCTTGCTCGCGGCGGAATCCGAAGTCAATGATTGGCAGCCCACGGTAGAGAGTGCCATGGCAATTGCCGTGCATCCGACCAGGTACTTTTTTGCAAAATTCATTATGTTGGTTTTCATGATTTCTACGTATGGCATTGGATCTAGGATTGAGAGCAAGGATTAGTATTGCAACCTGGAGTTGTTTCGATTTACTTGAGTGGAGGGATTGCCAATCGGTTGCCTTTCTACATGCCGCCGGCTTCATGCCGGGGGTTCTGACCATTTCTTCTAGAATGATGGTAACCATCCCCGAGATGAACTCAGGGCATTTCAATTAGCGCCCATTGGCGACGCGTGCTACTGGCGGTGGAACAGGTTGATACGAAGCAGGTGCAACCCCATAGGTGCCCTGTTGTATATTCTGCTGGTAGGACGAATTTTGGATGGGGGAGGCTGAATTCACGGATGGTTGCTCGGAACCGCTGCCTGCAGCCTCTATCAAAGTCTTTGCCCCTCGAGCGTTGGAACGTACTGGCGAATTTGTTGAATAGCCTTCCAGCAATTCAACACCCGGAGCACCAAGCAAGGGGTCGGGTTCGCTCGGCGTCATCCTTCTGGGACCGCTACCATTCTCGAAATCGACTGTCGGTTGCAAGTCTGGATAGATCACTGGCGAAGTGGCTGGTCCCCAGAGCCCATTGCCTGGCGAAAGCCCAACATCGCCGTGAATGTTCAGAATATCCGCCATGCAATAACTCATTCGCGAAGACTCAACTTGTTTGATCATCTCCAGTTTTTCATCGTTGTTGAAGTTGATGACTCTCGGAGTCATGACAACCAACAACTCCGTGCGCGTTTCGGACTCACTATCGAAACGGAAGAGTGCACCAGCCAACGGAATGTCTGCTAAAAATGGAATTCTTCGCGATCGAGTGGTTCGGTTCTTGGTAATCAACCCCGACAGGACAACGGTTTGACCATCATAGGCAGTGACTCGAGTCTGTGCTTGCGTCGTATTAATGATCTGTTGAAAAACTCCAGTAGCGATTTGTACGCCAGGAGTGCTTTGATCTAAGCTCGAACGCGTTACTGCCACGATCATGTTGATCAGCCCGTCTTGGTTCGTTCTAGGTTGGATCTGCATGATCAATCCGACGGGTATGTCCTGAATACTCTGTTGTGATCCTGTAGTCGAAAGAGTGGATCCCTGAATACGCGGCACTTGCTGTCCTACTTGAACGTTGGCAATGTTATTGTCAATCGTCATCAAGTGGGGTCGGGAGAGAATCTGAACTCGGTTGGCATCTTGCAATGCTCTAAAAAGCATACTGACGGACTCGCTACCTGCGGCTAAAACCAGCCCTCCGTATCCTAGGCTTGAGTTGGTTCGTCCAAGTGCAAACCCAGAAGAGCCTTGTCCGGCAACATTCTGCGGCAATCCAACGGGAGGAATGACTCGAGTGAGCGCATTTCCTTGGTTGAATCCAGGACTAGTCAGTGTTCCACCCGTTGCACTGCCACGGTCAAACAGCAAAGCATCTTGAAGACCAAATTCAGCTCCCAAATCAAACTGGTCACTGAGAGTTACCTCTGCAATCAGGATTTCGACCGAGATCATCGGCTGTTGACGATCGAGTCGTTCGATGACTTGCCGGATCATGGGCATGTAGCGAGGCATCGCGCTGATGATCAGGCTGTTCGTATTCGCTTCCGGGACCACATAGACTTCTCGATCCGTTCGCTCGATAACGCTATAGATTGAGCCGGTTGCCTGACCTGCTAGCCCTGCGGGCGCCGTAATTTGCCCCAGAAACGTGCGCTGATTTGTGATTAAAGTGGTGATAGCATTCGCCACATCGGCGGCGGAACTATTTCTTAACCAGACCACTTCAAGCGTTCTTTGTTTGGCGCTGTCTTCGTCCAATCGCAAGTACAACGCCTCGATGACCTCGAGATCGGCAGAGGAACCTGATACAATGATTGAGTTCGTTCGAGTTTCGGTTGCGATACGCAGTGGAACAAGCGAGCTTTCAGCACTACCGGAAATCGCAGCTTGGTTAAGTCCAAAGATTCCACCGAGGCCAAGATTCGCATTGGCCGTGTTGGTCTGCTGGGTTGTCGGCAATCCAAATGCCTGTTGCAAAGCGGTCGCCAATGTGGTCGCATCGCCGTTCTTGACTTCGAAGACCTTGATCCGTGCTTCGACGCTTGACGGGATATCCAATTGATCGATCAGGGCTTTGATCAGCGCCATGCTCTTGGTCGGAGCTCGCACGATCAAAGCGTTGATAGTTGGGCTGTTGTTGACCACTACGCCTGTCAACAAGCCTGAGTCGACACGTTCATTGCCTTTCTTGGGCACAAGCGTCAGTTGGCTACTCGGCACCTTGGCTGTGGATGCAGCACCACCGGCTGGTTGCTGCTGTTGCTGCTGCTGTTGGCCTACACCCGTGGTTGCTGCCCCTTGAGTACCGTTGATTGCGTTGCTCAAAATGGTTTGCAAATCCGATGCGACTGCGTACTTGACTGGGAAAATGCGGATTTCGCTCTCCGCCGGGCTTGTGTCCGCATCGATCTCAGCGACTAAGCGCGCCACTTCGGCTTGGTCGCGAGGAGACGCTTGAACGATTAATGAGTTGGTGCGATAGTCGGCAACTGCTTTGACGCGAATGGTAAGCGCACCTGTTGTCGTTGTCGGTGCTGCTCCCGTGGCTGCAGGCGCTTCACCGAAGAACTTGATGATGAGGGCTTCGGCGTCTACGGCGGACGAATTCGTCAATTTAAACACTCGCAACTGGCTGTTTGGATCGAGCGGAGTATCCAACTTTTCTATGACCTCTTTTAGCCCAGACATCGCTTCTTTGCGACCGATCAAAAGCAAAACATTGGGTTGTCCTAAGGCGGTGATTTCGATCTGCCCTTGGCGAGGTGTAAATACTTTCGTATTGAGATCTTTGAGAATAACCTCCAGGGCCTGACCGTTTACGTGTTTGAGCGGAACAATCTCGATTTCGGGTTGCGTTTCGGTGCTCTGCTTTTTTATCTGTTCGATCACTTCTTGCACGCGTTGAACGTCCCGCTTGCTACCCTTGATGATTACCAATCCCATTTCGGGCACAAAGGAAATGTCGACGTCGCCAATGAGACCGCTGCCAGCGCTGACCGCGTCTGGAGATGCGATGATGGTCGCTCGTTCGTCGTCCCCAGTTCGGGGTCTTAATTGTGCCGTCCCGGTCGCTTCATCTTCTTGGCCAGGTAGTTGTTGGCCTGGCAGTTGGTAGGAAGCGAGCTTGACCAGCTTGATCGCTCGTTCGATGCGTTCTGGAGTCGCAGGGTTGATTGGAATGATCTGGGTCGGGCGGTTTGGATCGGCCTGACCGATGTCGATCGCCGTGATGACTTGCGTCCATCCCATGACGCTCGTCGGCGTCCCTTGCAACCGTACTTCATTGTTGCGACGGTCGACTTGCATGACTTCTTGGACGGAGTCCTTTGATACGAGCTTTAGCTGAGCTAGTTCGCCATTGTTGCTGGTCGAAATGGTGAGCCTCGATCCTGCCAAACGCCCGACGGCATCCTCCAGTTCTCGCCACGAGATGCGTTGCAATTTGTATTGATTCTGTTGAACCGTGCTGGGGATAATATTGCCCCGCAGGTCCGTGTGAAGGCTTCCAACTTGGCGGCGTGAAGCTTCGACAACTTGTGCAATCTGCTTTTGCGTAGCATCTGGGGCCAGAACCATTAGGCGGCCTGTGTTCGGTTCATTGGTGACGCGGACGCGTTTGTCCGCACCGAACTGCGTTTGAATTCGGGCGCCAACCTCACCTACATACTCTAGCGGCACGTCGTAGACTTGCAGTTTTGCGTCTGCGACGACGGGAATTGGTGCTCTGACGGCCGGCACTTGATTATGGCCTTGAACAGGTGGTGGCAGGGTGAATGGTTGTACGCCAGCATTCTGGAAATTCGTCTGCCCCTGTGGAATTGCAAGGGCGTTTAGACCATTGCGTGGCGAAGTGGGTTGTCCAGCGTTTGGCTGTTGCGGCAATTGAGCAAAAACGTTCGCACCAACGAACCACGGTGACGCGGCCAAGATCGCCATTCTGAGGATGTGGCGGCTGGGGCGTTGAGATGTTTTACGTGTTGTCACAAGCCAATTCCCTATTATCAGATCTCGGGCAGTCGAAATGACACGGGCCCGCATTCATCGTTGTAATCGGAGCTTTCGTCACACGTGCTACAGTCAAAATAAGCTTCCAAGACGGTAAAGCTTGACATTTTCCAACTTTGTTGGTCCGGCGGGGCGGTGAGAGCCCGTTTCAGGTTGAGCGGGGACTTTTCTCCCCTCAACCTTGTTTTGGCGTTGTACCAGTAGAAAGCGTTCTCCTAGGCATTGGGTTAAACGCGGTTAAACAAGCTATTTTCTTGACGGATCCAGCCTGAGGGGCGAGAAAAACCAAGGTTAACGTTTACAATGCCTGCCCTATGAACCCAGACAACAACACACCGGTCGATCGCGATTCGCTCGCTTCGGAGTACCTCGACCGACTTCTTTATCCGCCTTACCCCGTTCAAGAGGAAGCTTTGCTCACGTGGTTTACTTGTGATCAAGGGTTGCTCGTTTGCGCACCGACGGGTACGGGGAAGACCCTGATCGCTGAGGCAGCCATTTATGAGGCCCTGCGTACAGGCAAGCAATGCTATTATACGACTCCTTTGATCGCATTAACCGATCAGAAGCTGACCGAGATCCAGGAAACCGCCGTGCGATGGGGCTACCCAGCCGAAAGTATCGGACTGGTCACGGGCAATCGGAAAGTCAATCCCGATGCGCCTGTGCTGGTGGTGGTCGCCGAGATTTTGCTCAATCGACTAATGCAGAATCCGGAAACGTTTGATGCTGTGTCGTCGGTTGTGATGGACGAGTTTCATTCGTTTAACGATCCAGAACGAGGGATCGTGTGGGAACTTAGCCTCGGGATGCTCCCGCGTCACACCCGAATCATGTTGCTCTCCGCAACGATTGGAAACAGTGTCGAGTTCTGCAGTTGGCTCATGCGAGCGCACGGTCGAAGTATGGAGTTGGTGCAAAGCACGGAACGCAAAGTGCCACTGCAATTCGAATGGGTCGACGACGCGTATCTGGATGAGCACCTGGAACGGATTGCGGAGGGGGACGAAGCCAAACGCCGAACGCCAGGTCTTGTCTTTTGTTTCAATCGCGATCAATGCTGGCAGTTGTCCGAGGTCCTCAAGGGTAAAAAACTCATTGACAAGGAACGGCAAGCGATCCTTACCAAACGCATTGAAGCGTATGATTTTACGCAGGGAGCAGGTCCGAAACTCAAGCAAGTCCTTATCCGAGGAATCGGTGTGCACCACGCAGGCTTGATGCCTAAGTACAGACGGATCGTGGAGCAACTTTTTCAAGAGAAGCTGCTCAGCATTTGCGTCTGCACCGAGACTCTGTCCGCAGGCATCAATCTTCCAGCACGCAGCGTTATCCTCCCGAGCATGGTCAAAGGCCCGTGGGGAAAAAAGAAGATTATTGAGCCAAGTTCGGCTCAGCAGATCTTCGGACGTGCAGGTCGCCCACAGTTTGATTCTCAGGGATTCGTCTACGTTCTGGCTCACGAAGATGACGTCAAGTACTTGCGATGGAAAGCCCAATTCGACTTGATTCCCGAGGATACAAAAGACCCCGGTCTGCTGAGGGCCAGGAAAGCACTCAAGAAGAAGATGCCAACGAAACGGACCGGCGAAACCTATTGGACGCGCGAGCAGTTCGAGAAGCTCAGGCTAGCGCCGGCCGCACGACTCGCCAGCAAAGGACTTTTGCCGTGGCGTTTGCTTGCCTTCATGCTTATGAATTCTTCTGACGTTCAGCCGTTGCGAGATTTGGTCGGTCGACGACTGCTGCCCAACAATGAGATCCCACAAGCACAACGCGAACTCAATCAGATGCTGGTTACGCTTTGGTCTGCTGGCTATCTTGAGTTGTCTCCCAAACCCACGCCGATTTCCAACCTTGCTTCCAAGGACTTGTCAGGTAACGGCAAGAGCAAAGCCGAACCCGATCGAAAACCGTGGATCGCGTTTTCGGCCAAGCCGGATCCGAATGCGGTAGCCGAACCGTCAAGCGAGATTGTCGACGACGACGAGGACATCGATTTGTCGGAAATCCATGCCGTCGACGGTGTCGAAGTAAAATATGAACTGGATACGTATCGGCCAGAAAATGCCGAACCGACCGCAAAATTGGAGCTGCTCACGCAACTGCGAAGTGTGAATCCGATTTTCGGATTGTTCATGATCGACTTATTGCAACACGCAGATGAGGTAGAACGGATTCAGGCCCTTGAAAGCGTATTGGAGTTGCCCGCCAACATATCGAAGCTTGTTGCCTGTCCTGGGCCGGATATCTTGCCTTTTGGACCGCTGGCCACGAACGTGCTACACCCAAAGTTATTGGAACTCGGGCTTGCCGGCTCATCGGAACTCATGGGGCAATGGGAAAAAAAAGAAGAGCCTGACTTGGAAAAGTTGGCATCGGAAACGGGTGGCACGTCGCGCACCTGGAACGATAAATGGGAACCACCACCGCCGCCTGCATTGTCCCTCGCAGAAAAGATGCGACGCTTATTCAATCATGAGATCCCACGCGTGCACGACTTGTACACCCGCGGCGTCTGGGTTGTTGGCGAATTGCTGGAATTCAACTGCGAGTTCAACAAATACATTTTGGCCAAGGGGTTTCAAAAGCAGGAGGGACTGCTGTTTCGTCATGTGCTTCGATTTATTTTGCTCGCCGAAGAAATCAGTCAAATCGCTCCGGAAAGCACGAACGAGGAAACCTGGGAAAAGCCCTGGGACGCTCTGATCGAACGATTGACGGAATGCTGTCGACAAGTCGATTCCGAGAGCACGGACAAGATTCTTCAAGAAGATCGCGAAGCGACCGCTCTGTTGCGTTCGGCGGCTAAGAAATAGTCGATGTTAGCCAGCCCGCTGGCAGCTTCGCGATCGATCGCCAGCGTCACGTTTGGGTGCAACTGGAGAGCGCTAGCGGGGACCGATGCCGTGATCGGACCTTCGACGCAGTCTCGAATGGCTTTGGCTTTATTGGCTCCTGTAGCCAGCAGCAATATCGATTGGCTTTCCAAAATGGTGGCAATGCCCATGGTTAGGGCCGTCAACGGCACTTTCTCAACACTGCCAAAGTAGCGAGCGTTGTCCTGGCGCGTGCGCTGCGTCAAGGTTTTCACACGGGTTCGCGATCCCAACGATGAGCCGATCTCATTGAAGCCGATATGAGCGTCTGCACCGATACCGAGGATTTGCAAATCGATTCCGCCCGCTTGCTCGATTTGGTGTTCGAGGAGCATGGCGCTCTCACCTAAATCCACCCCAGAGGTCTTCGGCATGTGCGTCAATGACAAATCGATATCGATATGCTTGAACAGGTTTTCAAGCATGTAGTAATGGTAGCTTTGGGGGCTTTCAGGCTCGACCCCAACGTATTCGTCCAGATTGAATGTCTCGACTTTGTCGAAAGAAATCTCACCGCGAGAGTATCGGGCGATCAGTTCACGGTAAAGACCTAGAGGAGTGCCGCCAGTTGCAAGGCCAAGCACGGCACCCATCGGATCATCCTTGCGACGATTGAGCAAAGCACAAACTTCGTCGGCGGAAAACTGCGTTACGGCCTCGGGAGATTCAAGAATGACAACTCGCAACGCTTAGGATCCTTATGGGTGGGGGTCTGTGCTTTTTCGCCAATATCATTGAGGGGGACAGCCTTCCAAGCGGGCTCGTCCCGGGCTCGTCCCGATGGAAGCCACAATTGGCGGCTTCGCTTTTGCTGTACTGTAGGTGCCAATTATCGCCCCGCTGGGATAAACCCGAGATGAACCCAGCGTTAGCGAAGAACACTTGGCTGACCTACTTGTTCTTTAGTCCGTCGAGCATCTTGACAAAACCCTCTCGCATACTAGCCACGAGATCCTTGGGGCCAGTCGCCTTAATAAAGATCAACGAACCGTCTTTCAACTCGAGGATGGCTCCCAGCATTTTGTAATTTTCCTGCTTCTTGGACGGTGCGCCTCCCATGGATTCCTTGAATGTCCCCGTGATTTCGACGATTTGCACTTTGGTTTGGTCGACATCCTTCTTTTCAATCTTGGCATCTTCTTTTTTTGCGCCGTCGAATTGGCTGACCCAGCGATCAACATTTCCTTCGATGCCTCCGGTGGCTTGCATAATAGTGATGCGAGCAACGCTATCGCCTTCCCCCTTGACACTGAATTCGCTCTCGATCATTGGGCTTCTGGGTGGAACCGTTTTCCACTTTTCAGGTTTCGCAACCACAACCTTGCCTTTGCCCAGCTCCAACATTTCCACCTTGGCGGGTGCCTCTTTTTTCTCTGTTTTGTCTTGGCCAATAGCCGCTGGGGTGAGAATACAAAGAGTCGTAATAGCCAGTAAATTTCGCCAATTCATCGATCGTTCTCCGTTAAGTGGGTTTTTGTTTCTGTGTCGGCCGGAACCAAGAAAGTAAGGCGGAATCGCGTTTTCAACAGTGAAAACCGTCGATGCCTTGGTTTCTGAAGCGCTCGGCTTAGTTACACTATACGATTGCAATCGAATTGACCAGTATCGCTCAATCACTTCAGGAACGTATTTCGAGTTCAGTATGCTTACCGATTACCGCTCACAGACGATCGACGCTGCACTGCTCGATGATTTGTCGCATCTTGTTCGCTTAGCGATTCGGGAAGACCTGGATCGCTCGGCCGACATAACGACATTGGCAATTGTTCCGCAGGGAATTCAAGGGTCGGCAGTTATTTTGCCGCGTGTGTCAGGGGTCGCGGCTGGCATCGATTTGATCGAAGCCATTTTGCAGGAGTTAGATAGCCAGATCACATGGACTCAGCATGTCGGCGACGGGGAGCGATTCCTACCCGAGCAACCGATCGCGACGCTTACTGGCGAAACGCGAGATTTGTTGACTTGCGAACGGACCATCTTGAATTTTCTCGGACGGCTTTGTGGTATTGCAACACTCACCAGCCAGTTCGTTGCCAAGCTGGATGGGACCAAGGCCCGGGTATACGACACTCGAAAGACGACTCCGGGCTGGCGACGGCTTGAGAAATATGCCGTTCGATGTGGTGGTGGTCGCAACCATCGCTTAGGCTTGTACGACGGCATTTTGATCAAGGACAACCACTTGGCCTGCCGCGCCTCGAAGGACGGGAAATTGCTTGATCCAGGAACGGCTGTTCAAATTGCCAAGGCCTTTGTTGCGAGCGGTGCTTACCGATTCGATCAACCGCCACTGATCGAAATCGAAATCGATCGCGTCGGTCAATTGGGGGCTGCACTGCGCGCCCTGCCGGACATCGTTTTGCTTGACAACATGAATTGCGACTTGCTCAAGGAATGCGTTGCCCTTCGCGATCGCATCGCACCTTCGGTGGAACTGGAAGCTTCCGGAGGGGTGAATCTGCAGACGATTGGAGAAATTGCACGTTCTGGTGTCGATCGAATCAGTGTGGGAGCCCTCACGCATTCGGCAATCAATCTTGACCTGGGGCTCGATTGGATATTGAACCATGAGTAAACACAGTTTTGATGCTAAAAAATTTCGAATCAAGGAGGGTGACTCCGTCAAACTCAGCAAGATCTCAACCAAGGCTGGGGCCGATCTGCCCAAAAAGGCGGATGGGATCGAATCGTTGAAGGACGACAACGCAGCCCTTCAAGAAGCTCAGAATCGCTTGTTCGCAAGTTCTCAACGTTCCTTGCTAATTGTCCTGCAAGGCATGGACGCTTCAGGCAAAGACGGTACGGTTCGGCATGTCATCAGCGGCGTCAATCCGCAGGGCTGCCGAATTTACAGTTTTCGAGCGCCGAATACGGAAGAGGTACAACATCATTTCCTTTGGCGACCCATGCGGTTCTTGCCCGCTCGAGGCATGATCTCGATTTTCAATCGTTCGTATTACGAAGAAGTGATGGTGGTTCGAGTGCATCCCGAATTCCTTGAACCACAGCATTTGCCTCCGTACAAGAAGCCGATGGATCTTTGGAAGCAACGTTTCGAGGAAATTCGCGTCTTTGAACAGACATTGGTCAATAGTGGAACCAGCGTGCTTAAGTTCTACCTGCACGTTTCAAGAGATGAGCAAAAGGCACGCTTGCTGGAACGCCTCACCCAACCGGACAAGCGGTGGAAGTTCAACGAACGCGATCTCGAGGAGCGCAAGCTGTGGAATAAATACGAAGAAGCGGCCGAAGACGTTTTGTCAGCTACCAGCAGCAAATCGACCCCTTGGTACGTCATTCCGGCCGATGACAAATGGTATGCGAGGGCGGCTGTCGCAGATATTATCGCCAACCATCTGGATTCCCTTGATTTGGCGTATCCGAGTGTTTCGCCAGAAGACGAGGCAAAATTCGAAGAACTCGCAAAACAGCTTAAAGAACAAGCGTAGGGTGAGCTGGCAGCAAGGCCTTGTAGGATTCGAATTGCGGTTTGTCCTGCAAAAAAGCCGAAAACCGGTTAAACTTGGAAGGTCAGATGGTGTTGTAAGGCGACCGGCAGCCCCTGGAGGTATCCCAACCCGAAGCGTAAGCGAGGGGCAATTTCGCTGGTCCCTCACTTACGTATCGGGTTATGATTGATTGGTCGTATCGGGTTATGATTGATTGGTCGTATCG
>JANMLD010000131.1:0-3853 GCA_031372345.1 Pirellula sp. | reverse complement strand
TACACGCGTACGGAACTAGCCACGACGGGGGGGCTCTTCGCAGGTGTCCACACGACTCTATGAACAGGGGATAAAAGAAATATCCCTGGTTGGCAGTCGGCACGCAAACGGGGGATATAAATTAGCAAACAAGGGATAATTGATTGACAAACAGGGGATATTTTGGAACAATCGAGGGATATTTGACCCTAACCGGGTATATAAACAAGTTCGCTCATAAGTCCAATTCAGTGCGTTTTACAATTGCAAACCTGTTGATCGTCACTGCAATGATTGCTGTGCTGTTTGCCACAGCAATGCGATGGCGAGGGGTAGCGATCTTGGTTGTTACATTCGTCCTTCCAATGGTCGTGTTTAGGCTCAAAACAATTGACAAAACTCGACACAAAATCCCTGCGTTCCTACTATTTCTTGCGTCGTTCGTTCCCTTGTATGTTGCGTCACTTGGACCATACTACTTCCTTGCGGTCCATGTGATAGGCAAGGGCTCGTTCGTCTTGATTTGCGGCTCCTATTTCTATTCGCCATTGTTTGCAGTGCTGAAAGCGAACAACAAGCTGCTCTTTGAACCATTTTTCGTGTACTACTTGAGCGATTGGATTGGATACGGTCTCCCCCCGGATTTAAATTCTCCCTAACACTTGGTATAGTATGGCAATTGGTTTTAGTTCCTTAACGCTACTCGCGAAGAGCGAACAATGTGGTGCACCGAAGTCGCCGACGGTGCTTTCCTGACTTTTTGAAACGTGGTCTCCGGCGACATCGGTGACCACGGTCGTTATTTGGGAGAAGCATGGACTTCACGACACTAACTGAAACACAACTTCTTCAAATGCACGCTGGCGTGATTGACGAACTTCTCTGCCGTGGAGTAGTCCGTACGGGCAACAACCCAATAGGAGACTACACCGAATGGCTTGTCTGTGATCGACTTGGCCTTGTACTCCAACCGAATTCTCGTGCCTCTTACGATGGCATTGATTCGTCTGAAATTCGCTATCAGATTAAGGGGCGACGTTCAAAGCTTCCCACTGGAAATGTCCAGCTTAGCGTAATCAGAAACCTCGAACAAATTGGATTCGACTTTTTGATTGCCGTTGTCTTCAGGTCGGACTACTCGATTCGATTCGCCGCGAAGATACCTCATTCGGTCGTAAGTGAGGTTTCTGTCTATCGACAACACGTAAATGGACATGTTCCAATTATCCGAGAAAACATTTTCGACCGAAACGGAGTCGTGGACATCACGAACATACTTGTTGCTCCACGGTCATGGGACCCAGCTATCACAAACACACCAACCAAATAACAATGGATTGCAGACGAAGTGCTCGATCAGCCGCTTTGACTTGCGTTGAGTCAACTGCTCGCACTCGCTGAGTCCGGTCGTTATTTGCAAGCAACAAAATCCTTTATGGCACTCTTTGATCTGTTTTCCAAACGTCAAAAACGACTACGTGGTGAGGTGCCTGACGTATACGTTTACGACGAGGTGCCGCAACCTCTTCGCGTTCAATTGGTGCAAATACTCCAAGACGGGCTTGGACCTAACGAGCCGTATCACGAAGTTCCCCTGCAACTCTACGCACATATTCACAAAACTCTTTGTCGCGAGTATGGGGTCTTCTCTTTGGCAAAAGAACGTCGTCCGTCGGACTGGGAAGCAGTTGCAAACTACTTGCTTCAAACTGACAGCACGGAACACGTCATTGATATCGTTGAACTTTGTCTCCGCGCCGTTGATACTGTGATTCGCCAACATCACTGGCAACATGTCGGATGTTCCGCTAGCCCCGACGAAACGATCGCCGAAGCCAATTCTCGATTTCGAGAGTCTGGAGTTGGTTACGAATACGTTTCCGGGGAAGTGATACGGATCGATTCTCAGCTAATTCATGACGATGTTGTCAAACCCGCACTCAAACTTCTTGCAGATCCAAAGTTCAAAGGCGCAAATGATGAGTTTCTCAGGGCTCACGAACATTACCGGCACGGTCGCCATAAAGAATGTCTCGCCGAATGTCTTAAGGCATTCGAGAGTACCATGAAAACGATTTGCACCTTAAAAAGATGGCAATTCCAACCAACCGACACAGCGAAGTCACTAATTGATACGTGCATGACACATGGATTGTTTCCGACGTTTATGCAATCCCATATTGGAAACCTAAGAGCGATACTAGAGAGCGGCGTCCCAACGGTTCGAAACAAACTCGGCGGGCACGGACAAGGCGCGACAATTACTGTCGTGTCCGAATCAACTGCGCGGTTTGCATTGCACTCAACAGCCGCGAACATCTTACTTTTCGTTGAGTCAATATAGACTAAATTGCAAATAACAATCGCATGCACCGGCGTCGCGGATCGACCGGTTTTTCAGATCGAGCATCACTTGCCGCGACCGCGGTGATGCGTGTCGTTATTTGCAATACACATGCCACTACTCGCAACAGCCCGTACGCACTTTACAGACGATATCCAACGAGCGCGTAACCTTGCTCGCCACGCGGATCCACTACCTCCAGCCATCGTTCGTGATGACATCCTACGAGCCGCGTGGATGATGGGCGTCGGTGCAGCAGACGCATATTTCTGTGATGCCTACGCCGATCTCGCTGCTAGGACATTGCAATCTCGCCAGGTGCAATCAACATTTCAGATATCTGACCGCATGCTGAATTTGAAGGTCCCGGCTATTGCGGTTATCAGCAATGCCGCGTCCGATAATTGGCGTTGGCGAATGGCCGCCCGTCAAATGATCGAAGAAGAGAATGTGCTCTCGATTGACAAGATCAAGAAGCTGTTCAACCAATTCTACCGTGACGGGCACAAACCGTTTTCATCAACAAATTTCGATCTTTGGATCGTTCACACGAATGCCAAGAGTCGTTTGTTCGGTGTGACGCCTACAGCGTACCGAAAACTCATCGGACAAGCAAAGAACCAGCAACGAGATAAATCAGTGCGACATTTTGAAAATCGAATGGAAATCATTTTTCAACGGCGACATGACTGCATTCACAATTGTGATCGACCGAAAGTTGCGATAAACACGGACAATCTAAACCTAGACTATATTAACAAGGTATTGGATGACATCTGCTTCTTGGTCGACCGATTCGAGGAATCGATACTGGCGGAATTTCCGGAATGGCTTCAATCGCTAGGCGCAACGGCAGTGACCCGGAACCGTGTCCTCCAATAGATAACAAATAACAAAAAAATGCACGCGAGTTGCGGGCCACGCGTTTCCTGATGGTAAATCACTTGGCCGCAACCGCGTGATTTTAGTCGTTCTGATTTTCAGTGCTCGATTGCAGTGGCGTCGAAGAAAATGAGATCGCAAATGATTTGTTTTAGCATTTTTCTGCGTTCGATTTTTCTGCCTAACCCTTAGATAGAAGAATAGCTTTCCGAAGTCGCCAGGGGCGTTTGATGGAGACAGCACTTCACTTAAGTACGCCAGGGCCAAGTCGTGGATTGCATTATCATGCATCCACGCAGACCTCGCGGGCCTTTGTGTTGCAGCATGACAACCAAGACCATACAATAATCGACAACAGTACTCGTGGTACTGACATCCTGATCGACCAATACAAGATCGAATCAGAGCTTACAAACCAAGAAGAAATCAGAACAAAGCGATGGATCTAAGTCGCGGGTCCGCCGTTACCTGGTGGAAACCTACAGTCCGCGACTAGATCATCGCGGACGTTCTGCGATACTGAGATCCATGAGAATCTGCACTAGTGACGTGATCGCGAGGATTGATTGCGAGGAAACGGATGGCCTCACTGATGTGTCATTTGGTGGTCACGCCGATTTGTACTTTCAGATCTGTCGACTATCCCGA
>JANMLD010000106.1:0-29582 GCA_031372345.1 Pirellula sp. | reverse complement strand
GGCTACAAACAGACCGAGGTCGGCGTCATCCCAGAGGAGTGGGGTGCAGTTCCGTTGAAAGAAAAAGTAGACATCGCGCATGGCTTTGCTTTCGCCAGCGAGCACTTCGCAAGTCACGGCCCTTATCGATTGGCAACTCCCGGTCACTTCTATGAGGCGGGCGGATTCAGAGACATCGGTGAGAAGCAAAAATATTACGTTGGCCCAGTTCCCAGCGATTACGTGCTGCAACCGGGCGATGTGATTGTTGCCATGACCGAACGAGCTGACGGCTTGCTGGGAAGCGCAGCGGTGATTCCAGAGGAGGAAGGTTACCTTCACAACCAACGACTGGGTAGGGTCACTGTTCTCTCGTCCGAGATTCAACTGGACTACTTGGTTTACGTGTTCAATTCGCCGAGCTACCACACAAAGGTCGGAGAGACTGCCGCCGGGTCGCCCCAAAATCAACGCGAATTGACGTCGCTCGCGCGTACGCAATCTCGAAACTACGATGGATTCGCCAGCAGCAGACTATTCTTGCAAACCAAGCCCGTGAGACGCCTCGCAGTTTTATCGAGCGAGAGAGCCACTACCTCTGGGGCCGGCGATACCTGATGACGATCAAGCATGCTGAGGCAAGGCCGTTCATCTCCCTCGACCACAAACGCATAACCCTAACGGTGCGACCAGGAAGCGATGAAACGAAACGCCGGCAAGTGATCCACGAATGGCAAAAATCGCTTATCCACGAGGTAGTCCCGAAGCTGATCAAGAAATGGGAGCCGAAGTTACGCGTGACCGTTGCTGCCTAGTACCTGCAAAAAATGAAGAAAAATTGGGGAGTTGCAATCACAAAGCTGGCCACATCCGGCTGAATACTGAACTCGTGAAGAAACCGAAGGATCTGCTCGAATACGTCATAGTCCATGAGTTGGTGCATTTACTCGAACCAACACACAATGATCGGTTCATTTCAATTTTGGACGATTATTATCCATCTTGGCGCGAAGCCCGTGCGGAACTGAACGAATTGCCGTTGGCGGCTCAGGTGTGGAAGGAGTAACCGTTTGCTAGTTGATTCGGTTCGCAGCGTCTTCGGAAACCGTCCTCCCGGCGGGTACTTTGAATCGTTTTCACTCTCGCCTTTATACTAAAAGCGACTCCCCGAAAATGGATATCGGATTGTTTCGCCAGAGTCGTTACTCGGATTATCGACTTCGTGGCTGAAGCGTTATCCTGCGACCCATGGAAACGCTGAAATCAGAACGTAAGTTTGGCCAGAAGTAAGCCGTTTTGCGATTTGGGCAAAATTCGCCATAACGCAGAAATCCATCTGGTACGAACCTTTTCTGGTTTTGCCAAGTTGTCCAGTAGCCTTGGAGTGTGGGATTCGAAGCTTGAACCTTTTTCGACCATTGTTTCCATGTCGATGGCCAAATCCGAAGTGACGCTCTCGTAAAAGAAGCTGGTATCATCACGCAGATGCTGGCTAAGTGCAGCGTGTTTGAACGGGTTACACCCCGCACGCTGACGTGGATTTCGGACGAAATGACAATCGAATGCCTCCGCCTGGTAAAGAAATCATTCGAGAGGACGATCCTGGCGACCGTTTTTCCTTAATTCGCAAGGGGAGCGTGGTTGGCAAACGAGGTTCACCTGAGAAAGAGGTCGCCATCCTCAAGAGCGGTGACTTCTTAGGTGAAACAGCCTTGCTGACCGGCCATCCCAGGAGCGCAAGCGTCTATACCATTGATGAGACACTCCTTTGTTCTCTAAGCAAGGCGAGTTTTCAATCCGCGATGGCCGAGTCGGCTTCGCTGGAAACGGAAATCCGAGAAGCTTACTTCGAAAGAAAGTAGTTTTTACAATTGGTTCCGTGAGTTGATGCTATCTTCATCGGGTACTTCACTCCGGTTGCCGTCGGCGACTACTTCGCTGGCACTCCTTTCGGCGTCAGAATCTACTCTTGATCAATTGACATCCCAATCAGTCTGAACTTACTATTCAGTTTGGCACTATTCGGCCCTCATATTGAATTGGATTGACCAACCATGAATCTGCCCACAGATCCACTTGATTCGACGTTCAACATGCCTGCGCCACCTTCTGGGCTAGAGCAGTTGGGATCGTCCATCGGGCCGTTCAAGCTGTTGCAGCAAATAGGAGAAGGCGGCATGGGGGCGATATGGATGGCCCAGAGATCCCATCCTTACCGCCAGATCGTTGCGTTGAAGTTAATCAAAGCTGGTATGGATTCAGCTCATGTCCTTGCGCGATTTGAAGCCGAACGACAAGCACTCGCGATGATGGAGCATCGGCATATCGCAAAAGTTCTCGACGCAGGCGTCTCGGAATCGGGTCGTCCCTACTTTGCGATGGAACTCGTCAAGGGGGTATCGATCACCCAGTATTGCAACGAGCAAAAACTCACACCTCGAGAGCGGCTGGAACTCTTGATCCCGGTATGTCAAGCCATTCAACATGCCCACCAGAAGGGAATTATCCATCGAGATCTGAAACCCTCGAACATCCTTGTTGCCTCTGAGGATGGAATAGCAGTACCGAAAGTCATTGACTTTGGTGTCGCAAAGGCAATGGGCCAGCAACTTACCGAAAGAACCATGTTCACAGGGTTTGGCGCCGTGGTTGGTACTCTGGAATACATGTCGCCGGAGCAGGCAGACTTCAATTCTCTAGACATCGACACGCGTAGTGACATCTACAGTCTAGGTGTTATTTTGTATGAACTCCTCACAGGGACGACCCCACTGAATCGAGAGCAGATCAAAAACTCCTCTCTTCCGGATGTGCTCCGGTTTATTAAGGAAAACGAGCCTTCTCGGCCCAGTACACGACTGTGCGATTTCGGCGATCAACTCGATGCCATCTCGGCTCAACGCAAGACCGCCCCCGCGCGACTGGTGGGAGTCTTTCGGGGTGAAGTCGACTGGATCGTGATGAAGTGCCTTGAAAAAGATCGAAGCCGTCGATACGAATCGGCGAACGGCTTAGCACGCGATATTCAGCGATATCTCAATGGCGAGCCGGTCGAGGCCAGCCCGCCTTCGCAGACCTATCGATTTCGGAAACTGATCCAGCGTCACCGGATGGCGGCCTTTGGAGTATTGAGCATAATGTCGGCACTCGTGGTTGGGATCGGAGGGACCACTTGGGGACTGTTCCGCGCGCTCGACGCGGAGAGTAAAGAGAAACAACAACGAATCGAGGCTGTTTCAGCACGAGCGGAAATGGCCCACCAAAGAGATGATGCAGTAGCAGCAAAACGCGAGGCGGAGGACCAACGCCAGATCGCTGTTGCAGTAAAACAGTTCCTGTTATCTGATCTTTTGAGACAAGCCGATCCCCGGCCACCCTCGAGCGGCGGTGCGACGGTCGTTGGCGATGCACCAATTTCGGCCAATCCGACTCTCATTGAAGTGGTCGATCGGGCGGCTGCCGCGTTAGAGGGAGGCAAATTGGAAGAGAAATTCCCTGGTCAGCCACGCATTCAAACCGAAATTATGCATACGATTGGCTCGGTCTACTTTGGAACGGGAGACGCGAAACGGTCAGTCCATTTCTTCACACGGGCATTCAACATTGATCAGGCGGCATTCGGGAGTGAGTCAAAGGAAGCAACCGAGTCCGCAGGACACGCGGCGTATGTGTTGACGATGTCAGGGCAACACTCCGACGAGGCCTTGGAGCTGATCAATCACCACATCAAAGGGAGTACGAGACTCCACGGAGCAGAAAGCATACAGACACTGAATGGAAGGCTGGTCCTGGGACGTATTCTTACGGGCTCCAAACGATTTGCCGATTCAATTCAGAACTATCAAGAAGTCCTCGCCATTTCAAAACGGACATCGGGTGACGAAAGCTCCATGACCTTACAGACAGAAGCGCTGATCGCCGAGTTGGAATCAAGCGAGGGGCATCGCGAAAAGGCGTTAGAAAGGTTTCTGCGTCTTTCGGACATCTATCGTAAACTCAATTCAAGTTCCCAGGTGGCCTACTGCGAAAATCAAGTAGCCTTTCAACTCGAACAGCTCGGTCGATTTGAAGAGGCAATTCCCTTCGCGAGACGTAGTTGGACTGCTAGTGTGAACGGTCGCATGGGAGTCGGCGATCCCTGGTCTCGATCCGCCGGTGATTTCCTTTGTCGGATTCTCGAATCCGCTGGCCAGTCGACCGAGCTGGTAAAGTTCCGGCAAGAAAACCTTTTGGCCCACCGCAATGCTTATGGAAACAATCACGCCCTCACTCGTGACGCGATGCAGCATTTGGCTGAAGCCGTAAAAAAGAGCGGGAAAACGGCGGAAGCCAGCTCACTTCTGGAAGAACTCTCCAAAACTGCCTTGTTCACAGAAGCAGACGGTGATGTCAATTTGTTTCGGGCCAGACTCAACGGAGCTATCCAGCAATACACATCAGGTTCCACGAAAGAGGGACTCGACGAATTGCGAGGGCTGGTTCTATTGATGGCCGAGCGGCTGGGACCTTCGCATGAGGTAACGCTCAAAGGCCGGCGACTATTGAGTGCCTTTCTACGAAGTTCGAAAATGATGCCCGAGTGGGAACAGGTTTCGCGAGAACAAGTGAAGGCGTTGCATGAGGTCGCAGGGCCGCTGGCTCTTGACGATGTGCTTTGGTTACGCAAACTGGCTTCCGATACAGAGGTCGACGCAAATGAGGCGTCATTCGTCTTAGAACTAGTCTCAGCGGAAGTCTTGCGAATGTGTCAATCGGAACATCGGAATCCGTTCTCTCTGCTGGCTCTCGCTGCTGACTTCCATCTCTGTTCGCTTCGAACAGGAGAGTCACACAGTCTCACGGATGCTCAATTGTCTGAGATCGAACGACTTGGTCGTGAAGCGGAAGCACAAGACTCCAACGTCCTCGGATTCCTGGTGACCTTTCTCGTTTCGACCGGACGTTTGGAGCGTGCGATGACGCTCTTGACTGATGGTCTTACGAAGACCGACGCTGTAACAGCACAAGTCATCCTTGAAGCAATGAAGGCCGGCATCCTAGCACATAGGATCCAGAATGAGGACGCCTACGCAACTGCATGCCTTGTCGCGTTGGATCGGGCGTTGTCCACCAATGACGCAGCGGATGCTGAGCGAGCACTCAAACCCTGTTTCTTGCAGGACGACAACAACTTAATCAAGCAGACTCGTCCTCTAGTCGAACGGATTCGTGGCGCGAAAGGTCACAAATTCGCATTTTACTTTTCGGTCCCCGACGCTTGGGCAAACTATCGGGAAGGGCAGTTTCAGGAGGCCATCGACCGAGCGACTATTGTGACAGCAAACGAGGTTTCGTCAGACGTGGGGTATGTTCAACGGGCGGCGCTCTTCATCCAGGCCATGTCTCACGGCAGACTCAGCCAACTTAGCGAAGCACAAGCCACCTACGACAAAGCCATGTTGGGTATGCCTGGCGATTTGGCCCATGTCCGCGGGAACGATTCAATCTTTGCGTGGCATGATTGGATGTTGTGCTGGGCCCTACAGGAGAAAGCTGAGCGATTGCTTGGACCACTCGGTCTTAAAATTGAGAACGCTTCACAGGCGTTCCCCCAACAACATTAAGTCGGCAAAATAACGACTCTTCTCTTGGATCTGACCAGGAACGTCCAGTTGCCTGTTACCTTGCGCAGTACCTTCTGCGAGAAGAACGACATTGAAAAGCTCTTGCCGCTGCCCTGGGTGTGCCAAAACACGCCCAGACGCTCGCAAGTGCCGCGAATCAGTGTCTCCAACGAGATCACGCCTTGTTCGCCCTCGCTGTTAATGCGTTTCCAGTCGGCAAAGTGTTCCCAGCCAGCGGTCATGCTGCCGACTTTCGCCTGCGAACCATAAATTTTGAGTTGAAAGCTGACCGCGAAACGACCACTGCGGTTGATTTCCGTTCTCCGAATATCAATAGACACATTGGCATATTATTTGCGGATACCGCTCAGGTCGCATGCCTTGATTGGAGTATTTGTGCATCTGCACATATCCGTGACATGGTGAGCTGCAACAGCCAAAATTTAAAGAGTGGGTTTCCGAGTTTTCCAAGGAGTTCATAATGTTCGGGTTTATCTGGTGGATTTTGATCGGTCTTATTGCAGGGTTGTTGGCGAGATTCATCATCCCCGGTGAGCAACCAATGGGATGGCTTCTCACAATCGCGCTCGGCTTGATAGGCTCAGTCGTGGGCGGCTTCATTTCTTCGGCCGTATTTGGAACGGATCCTCGTGATTCCAACATCCAAACATCCGGCCTTATCATGTCAACGATCGGGGCGCTGGTGGTCCTTGGACTTTATCTCGCGGTTAACAAGCGAACGTCAAAACTGACATAAGATACTTTCGTCGTCCATCGAATTGAGAATCCGCTGAGAGAATCCAGAGCGTCGGATAGATGCTTGTTGAAAAATATCGGAGAACCGGATGGACGCGATAGCCCCTTCGAGTTGCCACATCCGATAAGCTTTTAAAAAAAAGAAAGGCCGAAAAGCAATATATGCATTTCGACCTTTCCCCTGTTTGTTAGCTTAAACGCGTAGGTCCGCTGGCAAATTAGGTACCGCTTTTCTTTTCAATGGTCTTGCCAGCGTTCTTGACAGCGTTGCCAACGGCCTTGGTCGCATCAGCAGCTTTTTCAGCTACTTTGCTAGCACCCGCCTTGACGTTCTCTGCTGCTTTTTTCGCGGTGTCGCCGACTGCTTTACCAGCATCTTTAATGGTGTCTCTAACGTTATCTGCCATATTATTCTCCCTATACTCCTTGTACGTTTTGCTTGCTTGAACTGGTCCGATACGAGTTCGATGTAAAATCTACGAGCAACTGTCGTACCATAAGCCAAAGTTGAAACAATTCAATGTGGGCGTGCGGTACGACTTTGACGGACCGGGGAAGCCAAAGTACTTGAACAAGCACGGTATCGATGCGTTCTTGATTACCGAACAAGTAATGGCCGTCTTGGCATGGAATGAAATCAAACGCTACGGACCATCATCCGCGAGCAGGATTCGCAATCCGGGCAGCGAGCGAAGAAATGGCGATGAACCTATTCCAGTCGCGACAGCCAGAGCAACAAAACTGAGAATTCCAGCGTGTGGACCCCTTTTACAGCTTTTGTGCCAGTGCTTTGGATACGCCTTTCGTCTTGCGATGCTCTTCGGCAAGAAAGCCATTGACACAAACGTGATAAGCACTACACTCAAATGACTTGAGTACACATAGAAATTGAGTAACAACAAGGAACAGATCATGTCAGATGCCGAAATGGGTCGTGTCAAAGGAGATCTCGCCGTCATCCAACGGGCGTTGGGCCTGCAATTTTCTTTTGGAAAGGAGGCGTTGGTCTTTGGCATCTTTCTTACCCTCGCGGCAGTCGGTGCTTCTGTAGTGAGCCTGCTTGTCGAGAGCAGCTGGTTCCAAGTCATCCCATTTGCCGTGATCATGATGTTGTGCCTAATAGGGCTTTACCTGCAATCTCGCCGCACCGACCTCGGCCACGAAATCAAATTGCAAGTCGTTCTATCGATCACTATTTACTTCGCCTTGTTTGCTGCAACTTGCGGCTATACGCTGGCAACTTTTGTCGGTCCTTCGATTGGACTAGTTAGAACCGCTTCCCTTTATGCCACCAGCCTCGTATACATTATAGGTTTTTTGTTCATGTTGGTGGTCAATGCTCTCAAAAGTCGAGAGCGGTACTACTGTCTCGGCCTTGCGATTTCTCTTCTGCTGACTGGACTACTCATTCCGATCCTCGACCAGCACTACAGTTTTCCTTTCGCCCATGCCTTTATGGCTGTTGGCTTTCTTTCGGGCGTAATGATCCAATGGGTCCAACTGCGGAAGGCGGTAACGGTCCATGCAGCCGATTGATTTCAACGGCCTCGACACCACAGTTCATGGTCCTTTGCGATTGGGCGTGCTGACTGCACTCCAACTCGATGGGTCTCACGACTTCACTCAGCTAAAAAAGAGACTGGATGCAGTAGACGGCAGCTTGGGACTTCAACTCCAGAAGCTTGAAGAAGCAGAATATATCAACGCCAAGAAAGCCTTCGTCGGCCGTCGCCCAAAAACAACTTACCGTATAACCAAGAAGGGGCGAACTGCCCTTACGCACTATCTTGATACTCTTCAAAGGCTGTTAGCCGCTATGGGACGGAATTCAAATTAGGAAAGCGGATTGAGCTTTCCCATGTAGGCGTAGCATGCCCCAACAAAAGTCCCGCGAAGTCTCTAAGTGCAGTAACTACTAAAGCACTACGAAACGAGAAGCGAATTGCAAGCAAAGGGTGTACCACCAAAAGACGTGCCCCGCAGCAAGGTATGGCGACGTGGAAGTTAAACCTTTTTTGCTCGAAAACTTCCCGCGCTCCGCTTTATCTAACCTCGATTCGTTTCTCTGTGTGTGCTGATGACTCACCTAAAGGAGGAAGGCTTGTACCTCACCGATACTCATTCAGAGCTCGTGGTCGGAAGCTGGGTCTGGAAAACGGGAGGAGGCCTGGCATGTTGTAGTCAGTTAATACGATATCGAAATTGTTTTTGGCGGCCCGAAGGGCAGATAATGCTGTCAATTGGTCGGAGTAGCCACGCACTTGAAATCCGTAATGTCCGAGCAAGTTTACAATTGACTGAATCACGGTTTCGTCATCATCAATGAAGAGAATGCTGCAAGTAGGAGCAACAGGCGATACAAGAGTTGCTGCAGTCGAAATGTTTTCCAAATCAAAAGGTGAAACGACACGCTTTAATCCAGACTCGGTTTCATTTGAACTTGCGGGAGGAAAATAGATCCTAAACGTTGCACCATGGCCGAGTTGGCTATTGACCGTAATTTCGCCATCGTGCGCATGGATGATTCCGTGGACTACTGCGAGCCCCAACCCGGTTCCTTCGTCAACGGATTTAGTTGTAAAGAATGGTTCAAAAATTTTAGCTAGTACCGCTGCTTCGATTCCCGGACCGTTATCGGAAAATGTAAGTCGAATCACTTGCGTATCCGACGCGACGGCTCCGGCTTCGGTAGGGGAATCAACGGTATCGAGATGAATTTTGATAGTTCCAGATGTGTTTTTCATCGCTTGTACTGCATTGGTGGCGAGGTTAATCAGAACCTGCCCAATTTGCGTGGAATCCGCTAAAACGTTAGGCACGTGCTCGGCACTAGTGAACGAAAGATGAACACGGGCTGGCAACGTTGATCTGAGCAATCGAATGTTTTCCTCAATGATCGGTGCTAAGGAGATTGACTTGCGATCGGTAGGTTGTCGTCGGCAAAATGCGAGTAGCTGCTTTACCAAGTCACGAGCGCGCTCACTAGCTTTCTGAATTGCCTCAACGCAGTGGTACACCGAGAGTATCGTGGCGACGGTACGCGAACCGCTCCTGGTGCTGGATGCGAACTTGCGAGTGCGGTCCGCGAGCGACTCATTCTTCCAGACCTACCGCGTCGAGCCCGCGGAAACGATCGGCCGCCCGCTGTATGAACTCGGCAACGGGCAGTGGAACATACCCCAGTTGCGCCGACTCCTGGAGGAAATTTTGCCACAGGCCAGCAAGGTCGAAGATTTCGAGGTGGAGCACGCGTTCGAGTCCATCGGCAAAAAGACGATGCTGCTCAACGCCCGCCGTCTCGTCCAGGGGAGCGGCCCAGCCCCGTCGATCCTGCTCGCCATCGAAGACATTACGGAGCGGAAGCGGGCAGAGGTGCAGTTACGACAGAACCACGACACCTTCTACAACTTGATCGAGAATTCGCCGTTCGGCCTGTACATCGTCGATGCACAGTTCCACATGATGAAAGTTAGTGCTGCTTCTAAAAACGTCTTCCGCAACATCGACCCACTGATCGGCCGCGATTTCGAAGAAGTGATGCGGATACTCTGGCCCGAAGAGTTCGTCGCAAACGTGACCGGACGATTCCGCCACACAATGGCCACCGGCGAGCCGTTCGCCATGCCGAACTTCAGTGAGCAACGCCGGGACATTGCCGAAGTCGAGTCCTACGATTGGAAGATCGAGCGCATCACTCTCCCCAACGGGCAGTTCGGCGTCGTCTGCTATTTCTACGACATCACCGAGCGCACCCGCGTGGAGAAGCAGCTGCAGGAACAGGCGGCCGCCCTCGCGGAGTCTGATCGCCGCAAGAACGAGTTTCTGGCGTTGCTCGCCCACGAACTCCGCAACCCCCTCGCCCCGATCCGAAACGCCGCACAAGTCCTGCGACTTTCAGGGGCAAGCGGGGAGGCCCAAGTGGCGTCAGTGATGATCGGGCGTCAGGTCGGCCAATTGACTCGACTGGTGGACGACCTGCTCGACGTGAGCCGTATCAATCAGGGCAAGATCGAACTCCGCCGGGGGCGAATCGAACTTGCGTCGCACGTCCACCACGCCGTCGAAGCGGCCCGTTCGATGTACGAGAGCATGGGTCACGATATGACGGTCACTCTTCCGCCGGAGCCGATCTACCTAGACGCCGACTCGACCCGGCTCATCCAGGTGTTGGGCAACCTGCTCAACAACGCCTGCAAGTTCACCGACAAGGGTGGTCGCATTTCGCTTGCGGTGGAACAAGAGGGCGGGCAGGCGGTCATCCGGGTGCGGGACACAGGCATCGGTATTGCCGCCGACCAGCTTCTCCGCATCTTCGACATGTTCACCCAGGTCGATACGTCGCTAGAGCGTTCGGTGAGCGGATTGGGCATTGGTCTCACGCTGGTGAAGAGCTTAGTGGAAATGCATGACGGCACGGTGGAAGTCTCTAGTGCCGGTCTCGGTCACGGGTGTGAGTTCGTGGTACGTCTGCCGGTCTTGACAGTGACGCCCGATTCGCCGCCGGAGCCGACCCCCGACGCACCGCCGACGACGACCGGCCGCCGCATTCTCGTTGTTGATGACGACCAAGACTCGGCGATCACTCTTGCTATGTTGCTGAAATGCACCGGCAACGAGACGCACACCGCCTACGACGGCGTCGAGGCCGTGGAGGCGGCTGCGAAGTTCCAGCCCGAAGTATTGTTACTCGATATAGGCTTGCCCAAGTTGAACGGTTCGAAGTTGCTAGGAAGATTCGGAAACAGCCCTGGGGGCAGGATATGATAATTGTTGCGCTAACCGGCTGGGGCCAGGAAGAGGACCGTCAAAAGTCCAAAGAGGCCGGGTTCAATGGGCATTTAGTCAAGCCGGTGGAACATTCGATGCTCATGAAGTTGCTAGCAGAGTTATAGCCAAGGACATCTGCTTAGACCCCGATCCCGACGAAACCGGGGGAACGAGTATGAAGGTTGCAGAGCTAAGGGCATTGGCCATCGAATGAACGTCCGTCGTTCCCTTTCGAGCCTTTTTTGCTATCGCGATTCGACTCCGAGCCGGAAGCTTAAATCTTAGCTTTGGTCGCTTTGTTTTGTATGAGGAGGAAGCGACAGTTGCGGTTACTAAGTTGTTAAACGTTTGTGGGAAGTCATCGTCCGATCTTCGCTGTGCCTGTGCATAAGTGTTGTCGTTAGTCGCTTACAGTCGTTCCAACTCCTTCGGGAGTTCAGTCAATGATGCAATCTTGATGTCAATCACTGGGCCTAGCGGAAACATTTGCTGTCCGGGGCGTGCGACGAAGGCAGTCTTCATCCCGACCCATGCCGCTCCTGCCACGTCCCACCCATGAGCAGCGACGAGCAGGCACTCGGAAACCTCGGTTTCGACCTGGCCCGCCGCCCAGAGGTAGACTTCGGCGTGCGGTTTGTACTTGCCCACGTTTTCAACACTAAGCAGTCCGTCGAATAACTTCGTAAGCCCGGCGAAGGTCATCTGCTCTTCCATCGTCGCCTTAGAGGAGTTGGTCAACGCGAGTAGCCGGTAGTTGGCGTCCCGCAGGCGTTCCATCGCTGGGACGACATCGGGGTGGGGCGCCAAGGTTCGCATTGGAGTGATAGCGTTCGTGGTTGTATTTTCGGACAACTCAATGCCGTGGCTCTTGGCGACCATGCGTAGGCAAGCCGCCCCGATCTCCGCAAAGTCGAAATACTTATCCGCAACGGTCGTCGCAAGAGAATAATGGAGGAGCGTCGTGAACCACAAAGGAACAAGCTCCGGACGACCGCCGAGAGCCTTCCCGACGCTCTCCTTCACGGGCGTAAGGTCGAGCAGCGTCTCGTTCACGTCGAACAAAATAACCTTGGGCCTTGCCATTTGTAACCCTCTCCGATCCCATGCCACAAGTCACAGTTACTCCCACCATTCTACTCGCACCATTCAACTTTTACTCTGTCATTTCGGCAATAGGCTACCGCACGAACTACGGTTTCTCCAGCGGGTGGTTTTTTGAGAAAGTCGAACAACAGGGCCGGCGACTTTCTCTTTTCCCGACTGCGTAGGGTGTGTGCCGTCTTCGGCATAGTGGTTTCAGCCGCACCCAAACACGAATAGACAGTTGGCGGCTTCCTTTTGAGCTACCTAAGGAATGTCCCGCTAGATTGCCTATAGATGTCAGGGCAAGCGGCGATTCTCCGATAAAGGAGGACGGTGAACTCGACGATGCACAAATTAGGATGGTTTTTGCAGCAAGATTTCTAACGATCGACTCCAAAAGAGTTTTCGTAAATTCTGAGTGTAATTTCAGTGCATCCGGTTGCTATGAAGATCTAACTCAACACTTCGTATGCCAGTTCAATCCTTCATCACCTGTCCCCCTTTCTGTCGGCGCCGAGGCACCAATTGTACTGACGCGCGGAGGACTTATTCACGAATCCACGGTGATACCCCCAATCCCGTCAGGCGCGCAAAATCCTTGACGCATTGAGTTTGTCCCTAAGTGCCAACGATATCCCTTTCCGCGTCTCGCAATCCCGACAAGATCGGCTCTAGGATCCCAATCGCGTAGTGATCATCGATTGGAATGGAGTTGAGTAGCTTTTCAACCGCTTGCCGACTTGCCCGAATTGACTCTTGCGCGATGGAAAGCAGTTCGGTTTGTTCGTCTAAAAACCCTGTGTTTTTTGACGGCTGCGATTTGAACTGCTGTGGCAAATGCTGTGGAGTGTCGTTAAACCCTGTGTTTTCGTTGGTTTCAGGCGGATTGTGGTTCCGCAGGTCGGGGGTTCGAGCCCCCTCTATCACCCTAAAGAATCACCAATGTTTTCCTTGGTCGGACGCATTTTTGGCGTACCGTCGTTACGACCAGCGACTCTTCATTCGCAAAAAGACTACACCGAAACTGTCCTAATCGAATAGTACTCCGGTTAGCGGTATCTCCTAATCGACATTGCTGATGCAACAGGGCAATAGCTTGGATGAGCCTCAGGTATTTCGAATGGTCGCGACGCAATCGGGTCCGGTCGCTGGCAAACGAAAGTCGATCGGTATACGGATGGTATACTTTTATAGGGCTGAGCATTGTAGTGCAAGTGCCGAATTAGCTCGGTCTGGCGGCAGAGAATGAGTTCGCCCCGCGTGAATCGGATGCAGCCTTCCATTCGGGCTCGTCCCGGGCTCGTCCCGATGGAGGCAACAATTGGCAGCTACCTTCATAACTCATGCGTCAGCATGGGCTCTCCGTCGGTTTTTAACCGGCGGAAGCAACGTCTTGCCTCGCCAAACGTTGCTTCCACCGAAATGAACTCGATGGAGAGCGAGCAGTCTGATGGTGAATGAGGGTAGCCGCCAATTATCGCCCCGCTGGGATGAACCACAGCGGTAGTGAATTGTGCGCGATGCCCGACACCCGAGATGTCATAGCTTGGCGTTCGACTGTGTGGAGCTGTAGCGAAGAGGTGGTGGGCCGAATTGACTCCTGATACCATTGTTCTTGCCTAAGCGGGGCAATTCTACGGGGTCGCCCATATGAGAAAAACGTATCGTGATAATTACACGCAATTGACCCTGTTGCGACAAGTGGGGAGCGCGAGGGAGGCCCCGCGGTTACCCACTAAATTACTTGCGCCGTTACCACTTCGCTAATCCTCACAAGCGTCGCTTTGGTCTTTTTCGTCAAATCCGATTCAACCCTCTCCCGATCATGAGGTAAGCGACAGTCACGCCAAAAAGAAAACAGTAAAATGCAGTCTGAGAATTCAAGGGAAAAGCTGATGAATCCACAAATCATCCGCATGTTGACGTTCTACTTCGCCTTCGTAGTTCTTGGCTCGTCCGTCGTTGCTCAAACTTCAAAATTTGAAGTGAATGCCTACGGCGAAAACTCAACTTCTCTTCCCCAGACAACCAAGTTCGAACCAAAATATCAATATCCTTTCACCTCGCTGTCTGATGAGATCAGCTTCCTGATTGCGTTGGATGGATCCAAGCAGCCTCAAGACTTTGGGGTAAACGCAAATCTTGGAGGAATTGCCTCCTTCAATTGGGGGATTCCTATCTTCAAGGAATACGGAATTGGAGCACAGGCGGGGAGTGGGATCACGGCATCTTCAAATGCAGTACGTGTTTATGAACTGCTAGGCGAATCCACTGGGCGAACACAGAATTTCACCACCGTTGGACTATTCCAACGAACGGAAAGTGACTTTGCGTGGGGCTTTGTGCACGATTTTCTTTACGAAAAATCATTCGCTTCGTTTCGCCTCGGGCAATGGAGGATCCGCGGCAGTTACCTAGTAACGTCCAACGACGAAATAGGTGTGACGTCAACCCTGCAATCCTATTCGGACACAGGCACTTTCGGAACCAATACCGAGGTGACTCTAAATCCGATCGACCAAGGAAGTTTGTACTACCGACGTTTTTGGGGGACGGGGGCTCAGACCACAGCCTGGTTTGGGATTGCGGATAAACATGGGGAGAATAATGCGGTGACGGGTCCTTCGCCCATCAAGAAAGTACCGTTCCTATTTGGAGCCGATGTTTTGATGCCCCTCACCTCTAGTTTGGTGATCTACGGAGAAACCAACATGATCATGCCAAGCGACACCGGCACCGTAGATGCATTCCTAGGGATTCAATGGTATCCCGGCGGCAGAGCGTTTCGGGCACGGCGCGGTAAATATTGTCCATTGATGTCTCTCGCGTCGCCCACTTCCTTCGCGGTCGATCTCGCTCAATAGACTTGTGCTTTGTGGGGCTTAAGAATTAGGGTTTGCTGTAGTAGACCTTGTTAAAGATCCGAATCGTGCCGGATCTTTATCAAGATCCACTACCTTAGAATCAAGCTGTCACAAAGCACCAGAACATGGGTAAGCATCCCCCGAGTGAACTCGGTGGCATTGCTCTAGAAAGACATCTAAAAGCTGGGATGAATCCCACCACTCCAAATTCGCGTGACCTTTAATCCTCGTCGTCGGTCCATTCGTTTTCTTCCTCCGAACGGTCCGCTTCGGCTGCTGCCACGAACGCTTGTTCTTCCTCGGCTCGCTTCTTCTTTTTGGCCTTGGGAGCTTTCGGAGTCTCTTCCCAACTGTCATCCCGACGGATCTTGTTGGAACGATTCTTGGATTTGGTCGGTGCCGGTTCGGCATCATCCTCTGAGCCGGAACGCATGGCCTCCCATTGTGCCAAGGTGATGGCGACCTCGCGGGCTTGGGAACCATTGTACTGGCCTACGATGCCGTCCTCAGACATGAAATCGATAAGCCTGGCTGCCCGTCCGTAACCTATACCGAGTGCTCGCTGGAGCAGCGAGCAACTCCCTCGTCCCTCGCGAACGACAATATCCACCGCGGCTTCGTAAAGATCGTCCCGCTTCTTAAACGATCCCGGCTTGACGGCTTCGTCATCCGTCTTTTCGACCTTGAGTTGTACCAGTTCCTGCACGAAGTTCTGTTCGCCCAGACTGCAGTGGTCCACTACCGAATTGATCTCGTCGTCGCTCAGGTAAGTGCCTTGGCCACGCACCAATGCACTGGTTCCCGGCCACAGGAAGAGCATGTCACCATTGCCAAGCAATTTGTCCGCTCCCATGGCATCCAGCACAACGCGAGAGTCTGTCTTGCTCGCCACTTGGAAACTGATACGAGCCGGCAAATTGCTCTTAATAAGTCCCGTGATGACGTCCACGGTTGGTTTCTGAGTTGCAAGAATTAAGTGAATACCAACTGCTCGGCTCTTTTGTGCCAATCGAATGATGTGCGCCTCGACTTCTTTGCCAGAGGTCATCATCAAGTCCGCCATTTCGTCCACCACGATCACGATGAAGGGCAAGTGGTCGGGGATCAATTCCGCTTCGTCTTCATTCTCTGGCTTAAGCCGGTCCAGCAGTTCCTCGCGCCCTAATTGATTGTAGTTGGTGAGGTGGCGGACTCCTGCCCGTGCCAGTAGGGCGTACCGCTCTTCCATCTTGTCGACGGCCCAAGCCAAGATGGCTTCGGCTTTTCGCATATCGATCACGACGGGGTGCATTAAGTGCGGCAAGCGGGCGTAGCAACTGAGTTCAACCATCTTAGGGTCAATCATCAGCATACGCACTTCGTCTGGTCGCCGCGTCATCAAGATTGACGAGATGATCGAGTTCAAGCACACGCTTTTACCGGTACCAGTTCTACCTGCGATGAGCAAGTGTGGAAGGCTGGCCAGATCCACGGTCAACGCTTTTCCGGAAACGTCTTTACCCAAGAACAAAGGGATCTTTTGCTTGCGAATCTGAGCGCCGCTTTCCTCGATGACTTCTCGCATGCGAACGACTTGCCGGCGCTCGTTCGGAACTTCAATCCCAACGCTATTTTTCCCAGGGATAGGGGCCACGATACGAACGCTCGGAACACGCAGCGCGATGGCCAAGTCGTCGGCAAGACCAGCAATCTTGCTGAGTCGGAGACCGGCTTCGAGTTCGATTTCGTACTGTGCTATCACAGGACCGGTTTCAATCTCAACCACTTTGATGTTGAATCCAAAGTTGGCAAATGTCTGCTCCAAAACCTTAGCCTTCTTCTTCACTTCCTCGGTCTGCTCGTCATACGATACCTCATCGGACTCGGTTAATAAGTCGAGTCCAGGTAGAACATACTCCTCGCTACCTTCGGGCAGTTTGGTATCGTCCAGATGGGCCAACGAGTCTTCCGGAAGTGGCTCGGGCGCTTGTTCGAGTTGCTCTTGTTTGGATTTGCGGGTTTGAACGCGAGGCCCTTTGTCCTGTTCGATGTTGGGGGCATCGGATCGAACGGTACTCGAGCGCCCGTTGGTTCGCTTCTTGGGTTTTTCCGCAACAATCTCCTCCACTTCTTCAGCCGTGTGGACGTCGTCATCGTCATCTTCGTCGTAGCGAGAATCCAGTTCTTCGTCGCTATCAGGCTCGTACGAGTCCTCCGCTTCCTCGTCGTACCCGTCGTCGAATTCTCGATTGTCAACCGGCTTACGAGGGCTTGCCATGGATCTGGAGTGGGGCACTTCACTGCCACCGACGCCGTCCAGCAATGCGTCACCGATGCCCTCCACTTCTTTCTTGGAACCGAAGAGAGCGCCAGCGATCGAGGCAAGCGTCGACGGGTTTTTGGCTTTCGGGAAAGTGAGATCCGTTCGACCAACCGCTTTGGACTGGGATGCCAGATCTTCGGCCGTCAGGCTGGTTTCCGCTCGGCGCCCAATGCGTATCGCCGGTCCCGAACCATGACCCGGCGCACCCTCGGAGGATGCTGCACCCGCAAGAGGCGCCGAGTGGATTTCAGACGACGGGTAGGACAGTGGCGTGTTCGACTGGCTGTTGTTGTTCGACGTGAGGGATGTCGGGTTTTGTCGAAGCGTTACGCTCTTGGGTAGATCCGAACGGGACGGCGAAAACGTTCCTGAGGTCAATTCTTCATGACGCTTGAATGACCAATTTGGAATCCGAAAGTACTTCAATGCGATCAAGCCAGTTGTTGCAGCGAAACCAAAATAACGCACCAAAGCGTATTCCGTACTCAGGAGAAGTCCACCAACGAAAACGCTTACAACGAGAACGCAAGCCCCCAAGTGAGCCAGATGGTGGTCCATCCACGTATTGCAAAGCGCCCCTAAGAACCCCCCACCACCAATGGGGACTGGAATACTAAGTGCTATTCCAAAGCGAGTGGGCATGCAACAGACCGCAACTAAGATCAACGTCCAGCCGATACTGCGCCCCATAGGCGAAGCCCAAGGTTGCTGCCGGAGCATCACGACACCTGAAAGACAAAGTAGCGTAGCTACTAGATAACTACCAACTCCGGTAGCCTGCATCAGGATATCGCTGGCCAACGCCCCCAAATATCCACAGGAATTCTGAATTCGTTCATTTGTCGGATACGCCGCATGCATCGGCCTGTATATCGAAGACATGGAACCTGAGAAATCCCCCAAATTGTCTGCGGCATCGTGGGTTAAGAGAGACAGCCATAGCAACGCCGCAGCCGCGAACATCACAACTGCTGCCACGTCCCACCTTACCGACCGTTGATTTTCCATCACTCGCTACCTTTGAGGGCTCTGGTTACAATGCTCCACCTCTCATCTTCGGCAAAAAGGTAGCAAAACCGCTCTAAAGATTTTGGGAGTAGTACATTGACAACACAATCCGCAAACTCAACGCAGTCTCTCCATGTTCGGTATTTTGAATTTGCGCAAGCCCTCGGGGCCTACAAGTCGCGATTGTGTCAACTCCATCCAAAAGGTGATGCGTCCTGAGAAGGTCGGGCACGCGGGCACGCTCGATCCGCTCGCTAGTGGAGTACTACTTATTTTGGTCGGTCAAGCGGTTCGGCTGACGGACGCCGTTCATACCTTACCCAAACAGTACATCGGAACCTTTCAATTAGGCGTTACCAGCGAGTCGACCGATTGCGAAACGCCGCTAATCCCAGTGGATTCCGCGCCCATCCTCGATCGAACGGCCATCGAAAAACAACTGCCCTCGTTCATTGGGAATATCGAACAATCGCCGCCAAAATACTCGGCGGTTTGGATTGGTGGCAAACGCGCTCATGAATTGGCTCGCGCAGGGAAGGAATTTGACATGCCTTCTCGCCAAGTCTTGATTGAGTCCTTGGAAATAACCTCCTTCGAATACCCTTTCTTCGAACTGAAAATGACGTGCGGAACCGGAACGTACGTTCGATCGCTAGGTAGAGACATCGCGCGGAAGCTCGGATCCGATGCAGTCATGACAAAGCTTGTGCGGACTGCCATTGGTCCGTTTGCCCTCGAATGCAGTTGTCTCTTGGAGGAGTTGACCAGCCGAGAGAGTATTGAGGCTCACCTCGCACCTGCCAGAAACGGTGTAAACCATTGGCCGCAAGCGTTTCCGAACGACGAGACCCTATTGCATTTCGAACAAGGAAAACAAGTGAATGAATCGGAACTGAATCTGGTGGCGGAGACCGCCGGAGACTTTGCGGCCGCGATCGATTCCAACGGACAACTGAGAGCATTGATCAAACGGGTTGCGAAATACTCGTGGAGAGCCGACAAGTGCTTTTTACTCAAAGAGCATTAATTTTAGTATCGTTGCCGACACTGCTAGCGTCGGCTCGGATGCTAGCAGCATCCGCCATAATGCGCATGCCGCAACTGAATCCTCAGGGTTTGGCTTTGAGGCGTCCCTGTTTTCGCAATCGCAGGAGTTTTGAAAGAAGCTGTTCACTCGAGACCGCACGGGACGACTTGCCAGCGAAACTCCGTTTCAGTTTTTCGAGTTGTTGTGGCTCGGTTGTAAGCGTGTCGACCGGCGTACCTAGTTTGGAATACGAATCCACAAGCATTTCGGTTTCCTCGTCGGTAAACGGCTGAGCGCTGTCTTTAACCGCTTCCGCTAGCTCCGAAAGTTGTTCTACAGTAAAAGTCGGAACACCTCGAAGAATGGACGTAGGCACTTCTCCTTTGTAATCGGCGGATTTGACGCAGAACAAGGGCTTGCTCCAAGCACTGGCTGCTCCAACTTCAATCCCTTGCCATCCGTTTCCTGGGATGTTCGGATTGATGACCACCATAGCTCTCGACTCGGCAATCGCATTCCAAATTTGCTTCTCCCAGGATGCTTCTGGTGGAACGGCAACGGTTTCAAAAAAGACCGATAGATCCTGCTTCGCCAACGCGTTCGCAACCAATTCAGCCAACTGCTGATCCTCGTTCGAATACGAGATAAAGACGTCGATCGGCTGTTTAGATGTCGCCATGATGCTTCTTCACTCGCTCCTTCAAGCCCGAGAAAAATGGATTCAATTCGTTGATGGAAATGACTTTTTTGGACTTGAGCATTTCCGGAATGGCGGTGGTTTGAACGTGGCATAAGACCGCTGTGATTCGCATCGATTTCCGTATCGCCCAGGCCGCACCGATCTCAATCAATACCCAAGGTCGACTCACCGATTCCGGGGTTACCAACACGACCAACTCCTGCGATTTTTTGATCTGCTTTCGAATCGTTTCTGGAATGTCATCTCCCCCTTCGATATCTCGATCATCGCGGAAAAAGACGGCGTTTGTCAACTCGATTTTTTCGCAGATCGCCGTCGCCAACCACTTGTCGGTGGACGCATGACTGAGAAACACTTGGTAGGGTTTTGGTTTCAATTGAATCCCTCGTTCTTTTTCTATTTCGACGATCCCGTTTCCGATGCACTGTAAATGAGTGGCTTTACAGCGGATTCACACTGGAAAGTGAATGGCATAAATTGCGAGAGAACCACCACGGCCAATTCATGCTTGGGTGAGATCCAAAAGTGGGTTGACGCTGCACCACCCCAGCCATACTCCCCTTTCGGTACATATTCGAAACCGGGAATCGGTTCCACAACGACGGAAAACCCAAGTCCAAAACCAACTCCCTCGCGCTGCATTCCGTTCACTTCAATCGGAAAGGCGACTTTAGGAAGCTGATCACGAGTCATCTCTCGCACCGTCTCTTCTTTTAACAGTCGAACACCTCGGAATTCGCCTAGTCCGCACAGCATTTGACAAAATCGCATGTAGTCGCCAGCCGTCGATACCAACCCACCACCTCCTGACAGGAAAGTTGGGTTACGAAGAAATTGGCTCGTAGCAGCCTGTTCCGTTGTGTGTAAACCGCCCTCCGGATTAGGACCGAAATTATCGACAAGCCGAGACGCTTTCCCGTCAGGAACATAAAATCCCGTGTCCTTCATGCCTAAAGGAGCGAAAATGGTTTTTGTGAATTGTTCGTCGAGCGAGTTGCCGGATACTACCTCGATCAACCGCCCCAATACATCTACCGATACGCTGTAATGAAATTTGGTCGCGGGTTGGTATTGAAGCGGTAGCTTACCCAGCTTCTCGACCAACATTTGGTTCGAATCATTGCGAGAAAGGATGCCGGCCGCACGATACTGGCGGTCGACTGGTGTGTCGCCAAAAATGCCGTAAGTCAGACCGGAGGTATGCCGTAACAGATCTCGCACGGTTGGCGATTGCGATATCGTTTTTCCAGAACCATCCTTGACCGATGCGAACTCTGGCATGTACTTCGATATGGGGGTATCTAGGTCCAGCTTACCGGTTTCGACCAGTTGCATGGCAGCAACACTTGTAACCGGTTTGGTCATCGAGTAGACGCGAAAGATGGAATCAAGCTGCATCGGTTGTTTGGATTCGAGGGAACCAAGTCCAACGGAATCGGCCAGAACGACTTTGCCGCGCCTCGACACCATCATGACAGCGCCCGCGATCTTTTTGTTGTCTACAAGCGACTGGAGAGCAACCGTTGCATGGGCTAGCTTCTCGACGTTGACGCCAACGGACGCGGCATTCTTTTTGGCATCCAAGTACAAGTTTGCTTCGGACGCTTCTTGGCAACGAGCTATTTGTGTAAGTTCAGCCAAAGGGAACAGCAAAAACAAACAGAGCCACGTTCGGGAAAAAGATCTGGGCATATTGACGAATCCTGTGTACCGAAAATTGTTTAGCCGGTAGAAATTGAATTTTCACATCTCCGGTGGGCATAATCCTACACCATTTCGAAATAGCAAACACAACGCCCAGAGCGATTCTATTGCAGTTGCGGCGAGGCCACCAAATTCTAGGCCTAGTGTTCCTACAACGAATCGAATAATGCTTTCCATTGTGATGCATCCATCGAATGACTCGCTGCCTTTAACAATGCCCCTATACAAAGTTTCCGTGAAAAAACTGGTTCCTCCAAAAGGCTCCTTTTTGGGCCAGCGAATGAGGGGGCGAGTTGCAAACGAAACTGCTGCATCCGAAAGAGCTAATCCATCAGGGTCAAGGAGCCTGCCATAGACCGACACGGATGGATGCATTTCAATCACCAATGGTCCTGCATCCCCAGACAGCCAGCAGAATCACTTTGCCTCGCAACGGGAAGATCAACGGACAATATCGAAGGATTGATGAGAGAACGTTCATGGGGGAATGCGCTTCGCAAATATCGTTCAGACAATTCCGATTTCCTATCTTACCCGATCTGGATGTGTCCATGGCACTTCACACTACCCTCGCTTCGCTCGACCCTCCCAGCAGGAGGGTGACTCAGGACCGTTCGAGAAATTATTGTCGTGGATCGCTCCGCGATCCAACGTTCTGATCGCGGAGCGATCAGCGACAATGTTACAGTTAATTCTCGAACGGTCCTAAACGGGACGATCTCAGCGGGAGGGTCACTAAACCGAGATACTCTTGAAATGCTTTGTTCACTTCTAAATGCTTACCAAATGAAAAGAGCCTCGATTGGCTTGCAATCAAGGCTCTTTTGCTTTTGCTTCAGTTAAGTTCGATATACGCTTAGTGGATCTTAGTATCGATAAGCGTCAGCCTTGTAAGGGCCGTTCTTGTCGCAACCAAGATAATCTGCTTGCGAGGTGGAAAGCGTTGTCAGCTTCACGCCGAGCTTGCCCAAGTGCAATCGTGCCACTTCTTCATCCAAGTGCTTTGGCAACGTGTAGACGGTCTTGTCATACTTTGCAGAATTGCGCTCGATCCACAATTCCAATTGAGCCAAGACTTGGTTTGTAAAGCTGGTGCTCATGACGAAGCTTGGGTGCCCGGTTGCACAGCCCAAGTTCATCAAGCGACCTTCGGCCAAAACCAAAATGCTGTGCTTGGTGTCATGGAAATACCATTGGTCGAATTGAGCCTTGATGTTGCGGCGTTCGACTTTGCCAGTCTTTTGAAGCTTCTCGAGACCAGCCATGTCGATTTCATTATCGAAGTGTCCGATGTTGCAAACGATGGCTTTGTCCTTCATCTTGGCCATGTGTTCGGCCGTGATGATGTCCTTGTTGCCGGTTGCAGTTACGTAAATGTCGGCGGTTGGAAGGAAGTCTTCCAATGTTTTGACTTCGTAGCCTTCCATGACAGCTTGCAACGCACAAATCGGGTCGATTTCCGTGACGATGACTCGGCAGCCTTGACCCTTGAGGGATTGGCAGCAGCCCTTGCCCACGTCGCCGAAACCACAAACGACTGCGACCTTGCCGGCGAGCATAACATCGCTTGCGCGGTTGAGTCCGTCGATCAGCGAATGACGGCAACCGTAGAGGTTGTCGAACTTGCTCTTCGTAACCGAGTCGTTAACATTGATTGCTGGGAACAAAAGTGTCTTTGCTTTGGCCATTTCGTACAAACGTTTGACGCCGGTGGTGGTTTCTTCCGAAACGCCCATGCAGGCCTTGCCCATGGCAGTGTAGCGGCCAGGATTGACGACCAATTCTTTGCGAAGCAATTCGAGAATAACGCCCCACTCTTCTGGCTCGTTCTCGGGATCGAAAGCAGGTACGTTGCCAGCGGCTTCGTATTCGGTTCCCTTGTGAATCAACATGGTTGCATCGCCACCGTCGTCCACGATCAAGTCGGGTCCGGTTCCATCTGGCCAAACCAAGGCCTGAACGGTGCACCACCAGTATTCCGTGAGGGTCTCCCCCTTCCATGCGTAGACTGGGCTTCCGATTGGATTGTCAAGTGTGCCACCACGACCGACAACGACAGCGGCCGCAGCAGAGTCTTGGGTCGAGAAAATATTGCAGCTAACCCAACGCACGTCGGCACCGAGATCAGCCAAGGTTTCGATGAGCACTGCGGTTTGGACTGTCATGTGCAGTGAGCCCATGATTTTCGCCCCGGCCAGCGGCTTGGACTTGCCATGTCGGGCTCGCAACGCCATCAAGCCTGGCATTTCATCTTCTGCCAGTTGGATTTCTTTGCGGCCAAGGGATGCTAGCTCTTCCGCTTCCTTTCGGTTGCCAGCGGCCAAAAAGTCAAAAGCGCGAACCTTAAAAGGAACGCTTGACACATCGGCGGTGCTTACGTGGGTGTTCTTCGTATCAACAACAGTACTCATTCGAAATTACTCCTAGGAAAGAAACAAAAGTTTTATCGGATCGCGGTCGTTACAAATAAGCCAGTCCCTTTGGCATCGGTCTCCGGCGGCATCAAAGCGAATTTCGTTTGGTGCCAGCCAGCTTGTGTCATCCATGATTGAATCTGATCTGCAGGGAAGCCCTGCCAAGAATGTCCAAGTTCTTCGCGATACTCGGACCGGTCATGCGGAACCATATCTACCACAATCAGCTTTCCGCCCGGCTTGGTCACGCGCCATGCCTCGTGGAAAACAGACTGTGGTGTTGTCAAATATGGCAACACAAGTATCAAGATAGCGTGCGACAACGTTTCGCCTTCAATCGGCAATTGAGCCAATTCGCCACGTCGCAAATCGATGTTGTGCAAGTCTTTGAGTCGCTTGCGAGCCGACTGCATCATGGCCGCGGAAGAATCGACGGCGATGACCTGTTCAACCCAAGGGGCAATTGTTTGCGAAACCGCTCCGGTTCCACATCCTAAGTCCCCAACAACCGCATCGCTTGGCAATGCAGCAGCAAAGGCCCAAGCATCAACCCGATGCCCAAACAATTCGGCTCGCAATCGATCCCACTTGCTCGCGGCAGAAGAAAAGAATGCTTGCGACTTCGATCGCCTCGCTTCTACAACTTGTTCTAGTCTTGCGTCATCTTGGTCCGAAGTGCTGGCTGGCACACTATGACTTTTCACCACGCTCCATAATTTTTTTTGAGCGAGATCCATTTCGCCATTGGCCATTCGGTACAAGTTGCTCGTGCCGTCCCGTCGCGATACTGCCCAACCGTCATCGGACAGCAATTTAAGATGTCTGCTGACAGTACTTTGCGGGAGTTGAAGGGTAGAGCACATTTCGGCGACGGTAAGCTCGGTTCGTTCCAGAAGACGCAAAAGCCTGGCTCGGGTAGGGTCCGAAAGGCTCTGCATCCAGAGAATCATTGGGGCTGCGGTGGTCATTTGGTTGGTCTTCAGTATCATCCGTTTATCCGGATGAAAGAATAACAGTTTGGTCGCGATTTTCAAGACCGAACCGTTTATTTTTGGAAAACGAGGTTTTTCGTACGTTTTTTGCCAGTAAAACCTGCCGTATGGCTAGAAAGGCGAACCAATGCCGTAAACGGGAGGGTGAGGCTCCTGCCGAACCATTGCGGCGCCAGCTCGGCAGGAGCCTCGCACTCCCGTTGTTTTTCAAACGGCAGTTCTTCTTGCTGAGTCCTCACGAATCCAGCCAAGGGTGCATTGCGGCTTTTCCGTTTGTATCGATTAACGGAGTTGGCTGAATTGGTTGCATAGGAAACGACGAATCCAGTGCGCAAATCCCGGAAGTCTTTGTCACCATCTCGATTTGCAAACTAGGTTTCGAACGTTGCCGAACCCTTGCAAATCATGAACTAAGAATGCAAACACTTATCCAATCCGTTATTGAAAAGCTACGAAATCCGATGAGCCCCAAGCATTTTTGCTGGTGTGTGGCGAGTTTCGTCTGCGTCAGCTTGTTTTGCGTTTCGACACTCAACTGGATCGTCAATCCGTATGGCCAATACAGTTCGAATTGCCTACAACCGATCGTCCAAGACTCGCGAAGCGAAAAAGTCGAACTGTTCGAACGGCTTGAGGCTGCTCCCCAGGGATTGATTCTCGGCTCTTCCCGGGCGTTAAAATTCGAACCCGAGTATCTTCAAGCGAGGACATCGCAGAGATTTTTTAACTTTGCTGTGAATCATGGTCGCCCAGAGGACTTTCTCGCGATCGTACGCTATTACCGCCACCGATTTGGTTGTTTTCCGAAGACGGTTTTGATTGGTGTAGACATCGCGTCACTCAACGATGTAGTCCCCAATGATGCGAGGCTCTGCTCTGAGCCAAGGCTGTACTCTTTTGCGAGAGAAACCAGCTCTTCGAGCGATGACTTCGAACGTTTCAGTCAGTTGTTCAGCTATCAGCAATTGGCTTCCAGCATCAATTCTATTGGCAATTGCATTCGCCCGACAGAGCAGACTGAGTGCGAGCAAAAGTTCAGTCCGGATGGAGTTATCGAGTACATCAGGCGTCAATCGGAGTTGGCGGCTGGCACGTATGACTTTGAATCGGCCTTAGACTTCAATGAGCGGGAGTTTCTCGCGGTATTCGATCAATTTCGTGAGCCATCGCAAAGACGGCTCGGTTATTTGCACGAAACGCTGCGGCTTTGTCATGCGAATAACTGCCAAGTTTATTTGTTCGCAACCGTTTCTCATCCGCGATTGCGTGAACGGCTCGCAACCAAGACCAAATTTCTCGAAGTGGAAGAAAAATCTCTCATCGCGATGAAGGAAATGGCACTGATCTTCCGTGCGAAGTTCGTCGATTTCGGTTCGGTAGATAAATTTGGCGGCGATCCAGATTGTTTCGTGGACGGTATCCATCCGCTAGAACCCAATACTCGTCGCATGATCGATCGTTTGTTGCCTCGAACAAGTGAGGCCAGCTATGCTATTCAATAGCTATATTTTTATCCTTTTGTTTTTGCCGATAGTTCTGACTGCATGGTGGTCTCTAGCACGATGGCCGCAAATTCGCCTTGGTTTCTTGGTTGCGAGCAGCTATCTGTTCTACGGTTGGTGGCATTGGGAGTTCACCCTGCTTCTGCTAGCCTCAACGCTCATTGACTACTATGTTGGGCTTGGTATTCACGCCTCGCAGTCCAAAAGAGCTAAGGGTTTATGGTTGAGCGTTTCGCTGATAAGCAATCTTGGGATGCTCGGTTATTTCAAATACTGCGGCTTCTTCGCGCAGTCGATCAATGGACTTTTAGACACATTTCGTTTTGGTACGCCGCTCAATGTGCCGGAGATCATTCTGCCAGTGGGCATTAGTTTTTACACGTTTCAGACGCTTACGTATTCTATCGATTTGTATCGAGGGGACGTAAAGCCAGCGCGAAGCCTGATGCATTTTGCAGCTTACGTGTCTATGTTCCCGCAGTTGATTGCCGGCCCAATTGTTCGCTATAGCGACGTTGAAACGCAGATGCAGGAACTTGGAACACAACCAAACTGGGCCGAAAGTTCACGCGGCATTTGGTTTTTTGTCGTTGGCATGAGTCAGAAAATACTTATTGCAGACACGGTTGCAAAGTTGGCGGGCCCTTTGCTCGCCCAGCCGGAGCAACTCCAATTCATTTCGGGCTGGGCAGCGCTGATCGCCTACTCGATGCAGCTTTATTTTGATTTTGCTGGCTATAGCAACATGGCAATTGGTCTTGGATTGATGATGGGGTTTTCATTTCCGCAAAACTTCGACTCGCCGTACCAGGCCGCAAGTATCCAGAGCTTCTGGCGGCGTTGGCACATGACTTTGTCGTCATTCCTTCGGGACTATTTGTACATCCCTATTGGGGGAAATCGATACGGAAAACTTTTGTCCTATCGCAATCTGCTGGTCGTTATGCTGCTAGGTGGCTTTTGGCACGGAGCAGGTTGGACCTTCATACTGTGGGGATTGATGCACGGCTGTTTGCTCGTTGGCAACGGTTTGTATCGAGACTATATCAATTTCCCTATCCCAAAAAGCATCGGAATAGCCATCACGTTTTTCTTCGTGATGATGGGCTGGCTCCTCTTTCGGTCTGTCGACTTGCAAATGGCCCAGCATTGGTATGCCGCCATTTTTGGTCTGCAAGGAATCGAAGCGGATCTGGGGCGAAGCGTCTTAAAAACGACCGGCTTCTTGGTTGCGATCACATCGCTGTTCTTTTGCTGGTTAGCACCTAATGCGTGGAATTTCCAGCCACGCTGGTCATTGGGTACCGCCATCGCGTTAAGCGCCTTGCTGGTCGTGTGTATTTTGCGGTTCGATGCCGAAAGCCCATTCCTTTATTTTCAATTTTAGCAATGACTATGATACGCGTTGAATGTGTTCGTGAAGCTGCCAAACTCAAGTCGTTGACGTGTGATTTCGATCGCTTGTCCAAGGGAGCAACCATGCAACGACTCAGTTGGCTCATGCCGTGGTGGGATGCGTATCAAGCCACTCATCGACTGCATGTTCTGGTTGCGTACCGCGGACAAAATGTCTGTGGCATTTTCCCTATGGCAGAGACCTATTCCGCGTTGACTGGGCGTTTGCTGGTGTTTATGGGGAGTGGCAAGGTTTGCTCGGATGACCTCGGAATACTTGCAGAGAGTTGCGAGGCCCAGGAAGTCGCAGAGGCCTTTGCAGCGTGGCTTATTCAGTCGCCGGACTGCTGTCGATGGGATCAGCTCGACCTAGACGGCGTTCGAGAAGCCAATCAGTCCATGGCGCATTTTGGTGAGTGCATGGAAGCCATGTCTGGCTCGCAAATCAAGCGTAAACCAAGTCCGAATTGCTGGGCCGCACCGTTGGATGGCGGCCTAGAGGCGTATCGAAACCGATTAACCAAGCGAGCACGAAAAATCGTTCGCGAAGCCGAGGCCGCCATGGAGTCCGGCAAGGGGGTTTTGGAAGTTGCTCAATCGAGTGAGCAGGCTTTGGAATTTGTCTGCGACATTGAGAAAATGCATCAGGCGAGATGGAAGGAACGGGGCATCCATGGGTGTTTCTCGACCAAGGAATTCGCTTGTTTTCTGAATGAAGCGATTCGATGCATGTGGCTTGACCCGTTGGAACCTACTTCAGGGGGTGCTTCGAGTGATGTACGCGATCTTTGTGTTATAAGCAAACAGCGAGTAATCGTAGCGCTATTGAGGATCGACGGAGCAGTCGCAGCTGGCTCGATTGGCTTTCGTAATCAAGACACCATGGCAATGTATCTTGTAGGAATGAATCCGGAATTCGCGGCAGTACGGCCAGGCTGGATGCTCAATACCTGCATCATCAAGCACGCGATTGAACAAGGATGCACGCAATTCGACTTCATGCGCGGTGACGAGGAATACAAGGAACGGCTAGGTGGCTTCCCTTCCGTGCAGCATCGTTGGCTTGTCCCGTCCAATCGAGTGGTTTCGCAAGTGCGTAACATGGCATACCAAACGGCGGTGAGCGTGAAGAGTTGGTGGAACACTAAGAATGTCGAGAAGGAGTCCGGTCGGGTTGCGGAACTGGCAAAGAGTTCCGACTAACGACCGAAACTCTAGTGCAAGCAAAAGCAACCATCCACCCGATAAAGCCAGGCTACAATCGCTGTCTGGCAAAAAAAGTCAATAAGTGCCTGGCACCTATTGACTTTTAGCTTTGGTTTGTTATGCTGCTGGGAAAGGAGATTTGCTATGCCCCGTATTCCACGTGCCGAACAGTTTGATCCAAATTCCGTCTGCATTGCCCATCTTGTTCAGAGATGCATACGCCGCGCCTATTTGGCTGGGCTCGATCCCCTCACCGGCAAAAACTTCGAACACCGACGCG
>JANMLD010000127.1:0-5101 GCA_031372345.1 Pirellula sp. | reverse complement strand
CAAGGCTTGCTTGAAGGTTTGCCCAACCGATTGCTTTTATGAGGATGCCGATATGGTCTACATCCATCCCGATGAATGCGTCGACTGTGAAGCCTGTATTCCGGAGTGCCCTGTCGAAGCCATTTTCTATGAAGACAATGTGCCAACGCCGTGGCTGCATTACATTGAACTGAATGCCAAGCGTTCGAAGGAATGTCCGCCAGCTCAACCCAAATAGAAAGCACCTGCCGATTGATTCGCACTCGATTCGTCTACATCATCGCCGCAACAGCTGTCGTCATTGCGGGCCTAGCATCACGCAGGTACCGAGGGCAGCTTCCTGCGTTCATGGCCGATTACGCTGGCGACACGCTATGGGCGCTGATGCTTTTTTTGTTGGTAAGCACGCTACTGGCTGGCCGGCCGATCCTGGTGCGGGCGGCGATCTCGCTAGCTCTCGCTTTCTTAGTGGAAATCAGTCAGCTCTACCACGCGCCTTGGATCGACTCGATCCGGCAGACCACGCTGGGCGGGCTGGTGCTGGGATTCGGTTTTTTGTGGTCGGATCTCGTTTGCTACTCCGTCGGCATCGCGGTCGGAACCGTCACAGAATGGGGGATCGATCGCGTCACGCGGGCAAAATTGGAGAATGTTTCGAGCGGTTAGGATTTGCAGACGCTGTGTTAATCAAACACATCTTTGGAAACGGAGATCTTGAGAGTTCTCAGTGGAGATCTGGGGTGCCGGAGGGGACGGCTCGCGTTTCTGTCGCGGCCCGAGATCTCTCATTCCTAACCGAGATACTTGGGCCAAGCGTCGGAGACGTGGAAAAGGCCCAAAACGTTGGGTAGAAACGAAAAACGCCGGGCGTCGATCTCTCGTCGTCCGGCGTTAACTTTTTGGCGTTTTTTCCGATGAAAAAACTAAGGCTCCGCGGGGCAGGATCGAACCACCGACACACTGGTTAACAGTCAATACTCTTTATAAACAATCGTTCGATTGCTCCTGCCCAAAACAAATGGCGTTTTAATCAAGTGCATACCGTTTTGAAAAGTGCCCCGGCCTTTCGATTAATCTACGATTCCTGCGATGTGATCGGAAGCGAGTTGTCGCGGATGATTTTTTAATGTACCAGCCGGGAGTGTTGTCAGTACCACACACACGCGATCTCGCTCGGGATCCGCCCAAGCGATCGTACCCGTGGACCCCGTATGACCAAAGGTCTTGTCCGAACACTGCGGGCAACTTGCGCTCATGCCAACATCCAACCCGAGTCCGCGCGATTCTATTCCGTCCGGATTGTGATTGCGAATCATGAGCTTGGCAACTTCCGGACGAAATAACTTTCCTGTAGGCTGCATGAACTCTTCCAGGAAAAGTGCCACATCGGATGCCGAGGATTGGGCACCACCCCAAGGTGCACCTAGCCTGCGCCAATACATACTGTTCCAATCCCAATCTTTGGAATCAGCCGAGCCACCACCTGCTTCGACCGCTCCGAACTCCACTTGGCACGGCATGGTCTCCTCTGGCTTCAATCGCCCCATCCCAAATGCAGAGTGCTTCATTCCTAGTGGCTGCAGAACCGTCTGGTCCACAAACTCCTTGAACTCAATTCCGGAAATCCGCTGAGCAATTTCCATGGCGAGCAAAATGGCCATGCTGGAGTATTCGTAGCGAGCGCCTGGCTCAAAATGCAATGGGACGCCAATGGCACCCCTAACGAACGCGGAAAGAGGTGCATGGCTTTTGCGCAAGTCTGCATTTTCAGGCAGCTGATCGGGAAGCCCAGATACATGGGTAAGTAAATGCTGAATCGTAACGCGCTGCCTGGCGCCGCCCGTGAATTCCGGTATGTATTTACTGACGGGCTCCTTCAACTTGAATTTCCCTTGATCGAACAACGTCATCAATGCGGCAACCGCGATTGGCTTCGATATCGAGCCTAGGAGAAAAGAGGCATCAACGGACTTGGCCTCGCCGAAGGCTCGATGAAAGACGGACTCTCCAATGCGTGCGTAAATGACCGCAGCACGAACTTGCCCACTAGCGGTTGCCTTGGTCAAGATGTTCGATGCCTCGTCAAATTTGTCGTCGTTGAACATTGCTCGCAATGGCCTCCCCAAAAAAACACTGGATCCACAACTGAAAAAAACCCTGCGGTCCATGATGCTCATCGTAATGCTACTTTCGCTCTAAGTGTTTGATGTGTCGATAGGATGAGACCGAGACACTAATTGGTGGAGTCGATTCTCGCACAACGTGGCTGCTCATAGCAAGCACGTGAGTGGCGTTCATGCACTCTTCTGCGATGGCCACGTCCAATTCATCGCGAATTCGATTGAGCTCACTCTCTGGCAAGGAATCGGAAGTCGTGCGAGCGGACAGATCACCGGCGATTTCTAAAGACTGGAGATTCCTCCAATCGATTGTGGGCAGGGCGATTGTGAATCGGGCTTTAAAGCTCGCAGCAGATTGGAAACTTGTCCGCATCTCAAATTTCAACGATTTTCTTTGGTCCCACGGCGCGATGGTATTTGAAAACTGATGAGGTTGCTTGGAGAGTAGATTCATGTTGACGACTTTTTTGGATGGTTAGTTGCGAATCGTGTAGCAGTGCGATCTACAAACTGATTGCCATCTTGGCCTCATTTTTCGACCGTAAATTTGAAAGAATCGTCAAAAAACTGTTCCGATCAGGGGACTGTACCGTCGTCAGGTCTCATGGGTGGCGGTATCTGACGGCTGCTTCCTTTTTCTTCTTCGCGCTAGGGGTTATATCGGCCTAGTCCCTTTGCAGTCTGGAAAACCCGAACAGCCCCAGAATTCGCCTTTTGCCGAGCTCCGTCGTCGCATTGGTTTTTTGCATTGTGGGCATTCGGGCGAAGGTTCACGATTTTTTTCGCGAGCCTCAACGCGTACCGCGGTCAATCGCTCGCTGAAGCCGCCCGTCTCTTCAAAGGCTGTGCCTTGCGACTCGATCTGGCTTTTGAGCATGTTGAGAGCGCGGCCGATGATGATGAGCATGGCGTTGGCCACGATCAATTCGTCGTCCGAGTCGAGCCACCGGGCGTATTTCTTTCGCTGTTCCAGCGCATGTCGAGCCGACTGGTGGACCATGTCGTCAGTGAACGGTGCAGAATCAAGCGAGACGGCGTTGATGGCTTTGGCTTCGGGTGAGTGGACCGACCACGGAAGCTTGCCCCGGTCGAGGATCCAGATTTCATAGTCGCCGCGCAGTTCGCTTAGGCTGGCCCGTGCCACGTCGGTTAGTTTCATCTCGGTATCTTTTGACGTCGCGGAGCGTTCGGAGCCTTCGATAATGTTTTGCCGTCCGCTGCGTGCCGCTTGTGTCATCTGGTCGTACTGCCGGCCTTTGGGGTCGTAGAACTTGGTAGCGGCTTCGCGATGGTCGTGAGTGATAAAGCGGCGGCAGAACCGCAGTGTTTCGAGCTGCACGATGGTCGAGAGCGTAAAGGTGTGAAGCTTTCGGAACCCGCCTCGTTTATCGAATAGCTCTGGCATAACAGTTCCTTTCTGGGATGTTTGACCACATTGACCTTATTGACTTTATTGACGACAAGCGTGAATGTCAACAAAGTCAACAATGTCAACAAAGTCATTGAGGTCAACAAAGTCAATGCGGTCCATCTTCCATATGAGAACCAACGAAAAGAGAACAGACCGACCTGTTGGGCTATGCCAAGGGAGCCTTTTCGAAGCGACCAGCTTCCAATCCTCATGCCGAAACTGAAAGAACGCGATGATTCGCCCATCCATACGTTGCTTCCGTAGGTGTATACTTGACTCTTCACGAATCGCATCGTGATCACGAAAATCAAAGTCTCGGTCCCGTAATATCGACCCCATAAGAGCACCTCAATGCAACCCCATTCGTTCAAAACTGTTTGCATGCTTCTTTTGTTGTCCCTACTTCATTGCCAAATCGCAGCCGCTGCGGAACTGCCCAACATTGTCGTCATCTTCATAGACGACATGGGGTACGCTGACATCGGGCCATTCGGTGCCAAAGCCTACGCGACTCCCAATCTGGATCGTATGGCGCGTGAAGGACGCAGGTTTACGGATTTTCATGTCTCCTCGGCGGTCTGCTCGGCGTCGCGGGCGGCACTCATTACGGGTTGCTATCACGAGCGGGTCGGATTTTCGGGTGCACTTGGCCCAGGGGCCAACATCGGCTTGTCGGCCAATGAAGTAACGCTGGCCGAGATCTGCAAACAGAAAAATTATGCCACGACATGCATTGGAAAGTGGCATCTCGGGCATCACCCCAAGTTCCTTCCGACCAACCATGGTTTCGATTCGTACTATGGCTTGCCATACTCGAACGACATGTGGCCGAATCATCCGGAGGAGTTGGCCAAGCGAGCGGCCGGCCAAGAAGTCAAGTCGGGCTATCCCCCTCTGCCACTCATCGAGAACACCAAGATTATCGATGTTGAAGTTACCGGTGAGGATCAGAAGCAATTGACCACGAATTATACGGAACGAGCTGTAGCGTTTATTCGACAGCATCGCGCCGAACCTTTTTTGGTCTACTTGCCCCATTCAATGGTTCACGTCCCTTTGTATGTCTCGTCGAAATTTGCGGGCAAGAGCGGAGCCGGACTCTTTGGCGATGTTGTGATGGAAGTGGATTGGTCGGTAGGCCAAATACTCGATACGCTGAAAGAAGTAGGCGTGGATGAAAAGACGCTGGTGATTTTCACGACAGATAATGGTCCTTGGCTTTCCTATGGAGACCACGCAGGATCCGCGACACCGCATCGCGAGGGTAAAGGGACGGCCTGGGAAGGTGGGATTCGCGTACCCACTCTCATGCGATGGCCTACCAAGATACCAGCCGGGACAACCTGCGATGAACTGGCCTGCACCGTTGATATTTTGCCGACCGTTGCGTCCATGATTGGGGCGGAATTGCCGAAGCACAAGATCGATGGTCATGACATTATGCCGTTGATGGTCGGAACCGCTGGAGCCGTGTCGCCTTATGAAACGCTGCCTTGTTATTATGCAAACGACGAACTTCAAGCCGTTCGCGATCCGCGATGGAAGCTGATCTTGCCGCATCAGTATCGAACTCTGGCTGGAAAACCCGGTG
>JANMLD010000124.1:0-2408 GCA_031372345.1 Pirellula sp. | reverse complement strand
GTCAACTGACGGCTCCCAGGCTCTGAGCGCGGTGGCGTGTGTAGTGTTGAACAATCGTATAAAAGAATGGCTGACCGAGTGCCAATTCTCCATGACTTTCAACAACGCAGCCTGATTCCAATCGTACAGGTCGAAAATTTTTACTACGAAGGAAGCAATGTCCTTACCTGCAGCGGACGCTCAAAGCTTCAATGCATTTTCTAGATTTGCCTGCCGTAGGTTAATGACTTCATTGAGTTGGGCTCGATTTTAGTAGGTTTCAGTCCGACCTCTGACCGCCGTCGTTGAAACTAAAAGCTGCAATCGTGCGTGCATGCGAAGTGGCGAAATTTCGAGCTGCGCGTATCAGGCGAGACTGTTCATCGACCGACGATTGAAGGAATAGTTGAATCATCTCTTCCGGTTCCGACGAAAAGTGCACCCGATTATGCCCCTGTTCGGAATGGCGAAATACGCGGGACTGTTAGTCCATGTGTCGGTGGTTCGAGCCCACCCGGGGAAGCCTTAGTTTTTTCTACGGAAGAAACGCCAAAAAGTTAACGCCGGACGACGAGAGATCGACGCCCGGCGTTTTTCGTTTCTACCCAACGTTTTAGGCCTTTTCCGCGTCCGCGACGCCCACCCCAAATATCTCGGTTAGGAAAACGAGATCTCGGGCCACGACAGAAACGCGAGCCGTCCCCTCCGCCACCCCAGATCTCTACTGAGAACTCTCAAGATCTCCGTTTCCAAAGATGGTTTTGATTAACACAGCGTCTGCAAATCCTAACGGCCAGAAACCTTCTCCAATTTTGGCCCACGGAAACGCCTAATCCCCCCACTCTGCGAAGTCTCCGCGCATCTGACAGGGTGAAAAGTTGGATAATTGGGTTTCGCTTGAAGGCCGCGCATGAGTTTGATGAACGGCCAGGAAAATTAATTGGGCGATGTAATTTGGAGTCCAGAACGGCGACTAATCAAACGTGAATATGAATCAACTCCAGTCCGATTACGAAAGCTTGATCGCGCGGAATAAAGGCCGCTTGCTGGCGATAGCACGCGCCTACGGAGATGCGGAGCTGGATGATCTGTTGCAAGAAATCCTCATGCAGGTTTGGCGCAGTATGGATCACTTTGAAAATCGGGCATCGCAAGATACATGGTGTTACCGAATTGCGCTCAACACGGCTTTCTCATGGCTAAGATCACATCAACGCCGAAACAATCGTCTGAACGTGGTATCGAACGAAACCGATTCAGTTCCGGGGGCAACGCAAGTTGATGATAGCGTCATTCTGCTCGAACGCTTCATGCGAGAACTAAATCCAGTCGATCGCGCAGTTTTGCTTATGTTTTTAGAGAACTTATCAGAGGAATCGATCGCGGAGACTCTTGGTTCAAGTATCGGAGCGATTCGCGTTCGCCTGCATCGTATCAAATCTCGTTTGACCGATTGGAAGGATGAATCGTGAAATTGGAACAACTGCAACGCGTCTGGCAGGCTCATCATCAACTGGCAGCCACATCGCAGCCGTCAAACTTCGCTACAGAGACGATTACCAAGTCTGTGAAATTTGAAGCAACGATTTGGCGGCGAGATTGGATTGAAACATGCGCCGCTATCTTTGTAATCGTGATGTTCGGCTCGATGCTTTTTACTGATGACCTCCGCGTGATCTCCGTATTGGGCGTGCTGATCATCATAGCCTCGACGCTTTGCGTCATTTGGGTTTTACACAGTACTCGTAAGCGTCAATCGACTATTCCACCCGATCATTCTCTTTTAGAATGCGCTCGTGTAGAGCTCCAGCGGGTGGAAACGCAAATCAAACTGCTGCGAAGCATCACATTCTGGTACGTAACGCCTTTAACCATAGGCGCAATCGTATTCGTATTTGGACTGCTTGAACCCTTGTGGGTCGCGCTAATCGGAGCTGGTGGTTTTTTGGTAATCTTTATTCTCGTAGGATTTGTGATTCATCGCATGAATCAACACGCCGTCAATGAATCGCTTGTACCCTTGCAACAGCAATTGCTTGACTTGATCCAATCCTTGGAAACTCCTAGTGAGAATTGAATTCACGTTTTTTGTATAACAAGCAGATGAGTTACCACGGCACTCGGTACCTGCGTGACGCCAGGGCCGCTGTGGCGACAACCACAGCGGCGACGAAGTAGACGAGTCGAGTGCGAATCAATCGGTAAGTGATCTCTATTTCGGTTGAGCGGGCGGACATTCCTTTGAACGCTTGGCATTCAGTTCAATGTAATGCAGCCACGGCGTTGGAACATTGTCTTCATAGAAAATGGCTTCGACAGGGCACTCCGGAATACAGGCTTCACAGTCGACGCATTCATCGGGATGGATGTAGACCATATCGGCATCCTCATAAAAGCAATCGGTTGGGCAAACCTTCAAGCAAGCCTTG
>JANMLD010000074.1:0-10920 GCA_031372345.1 Pirellula sp. | reverse complement strand
TGCTACACTGAGGTCGACATCTACTTGAATTCCACGATCTCCTCCTCTTTTTCAACCACATCGTCTTTTTCCGACGGATCGGATTGAGATGGAAACCGTCTGTTCTTTTCCGACCCCTTCTTTTCTTGCAGTGAGACTTTGTATAAGCCGGGTGGTAGTTGATCAAAAACCAAACTCGTTTGTTCTACACCAAGTAGCTTCGTCGCTTGTCCGACGGCTGCATACAGGTCAAAACTTGCTACGGTAACGGAATATGCGTTTGCAAACTTTTCTCGGTCGACGAAGACTTTGATTGAACCGGCGAGCGGAGCCTCGATGATGAGTCCCTCGAAGCTCGCTAGCGATTCGCGATCATCCAGGATTTTTCGTCCGTTTGCGGCAGGTCCGCCGAAGTGGAAAAGCTCCATCCAATGCCCAATCTGCACTCGCTCCAATTTGAACGAGCCATCTTGTTTGGTCGTGGTCGTTAGGTACTGCAGGCAGCCAGGATCCTCTTGAGTCTGAGGCAACTTCAATCTATTCCAGAGACGCAAAGGCATGATTGGATGAACGGTTGCTTCCGCGAAAACGAGTAGCCGCACGCTCGCTCCAGCGACTGGTTTTCCGCTGGAGTCAACCAGCGAGCCCGATACTGTACGAAACATGCTGTCGTCTTCGGGCGTTAACTCTACGTCGATGACATCAGACTCGCTTTCAAGCGTTGCTTCCACGCGACGAAACACTTTCTTGAAGTAGCCCTTGGCCGTAACCGTAACTTGAACTGGCATGCCCGGCGTTAGTTGGCCGAGACGGAACTCTTTGAGGTCATCGCCAATTAAAATACCGGGATTCATAACATTGCCGGGCAACGATGTACTTTGTGGATCGTTCGGACGTCTATCAGTAGTGAATCCTACTTTGACGTTAAACTCAGGAATCGTCCGATTGGTTACATCATCCATTGCACGTATTCGAATAACGCCTTCCTTCTCTAAAGTTACGACGACTTCGTTGTTGCTACCTACCGGAAGCGGACGATTGGAAATAGGTGCAAAGGGTTTTGGCGAGAAAAATTCGAAGAGACTTGGGCTGGGGAGATCCTCGATTTGAAATCGACCATTTGAATCCGTGTGGACTCTGCCCCCCAGGTCTCCGCCGAAAAACGGGTCTTTTTGACTATACCTCACGACGACGAACGCGGCAGGCTCTCCATTTGGCTTGAGAAGGCGACCGCGAATAGCTTGCCCCTTAACTAACTTGACAGTGACTTCGCCTGGCATTTCCTTTTTGCCTGTGACAAGCGAAACCTGCTGCGCGACGTAACCCTCGGCATTTACGATAGCGTTCTTCCCGCGAAAACCGGTAAGCAAGTTGTCGAGTTTGAACATGCCTAGATCATCCGTTTCGCCTCTCCGCACTTCCAAGTTTTCGCCCTTGTTCTCGATGGACGCACCTGCAATTGGCATTCCGCTTTCGTTTACGACGTAGACGATGCAGTCGCCACCGTACGCATGCTTGGCGATGGAGAGATCTATGTTGAGGCTTTTGAGATCTAAAGGAATTGTGAGCCGCTGGGTCAAGCGGATATGATTCTCCGATGCCGCTTGAAGCTGGAATTCAGTACCCCATGGGACCGAATTGAGTTCAAATTTCCCTTCTTGGTCCGTTTCTGTTCCTCCTAAGCCACCACGCGTAAACCCTCCCGGAAGTATTTCTGCAATGGACACCTTGACTCTGTTGACGCCATTTCCTTCTTTGCCGCGAATCGTTCCGGTCAACGTCGCGCCCGGCTCAAGCTCAATCACCATTTCGGTTCGCGAACCAAGAGGCTTTTTTGGTAATGTGAGGATAGTATTGGCGTACGTTGCTGCTTTCAAGGCGAAACTCCATTCGTTACTCGCCAAGCCAGCGATCTCAACGAATCCGTTTTGGTTCGTTGAGTAATTTCGCTTCAAACCTGTACTACGGAACGTGAATTTGACATCAACAATGGGTCCTCGAGTTGACTTGTCGAGAACGGTAATCGCGTACCGACATCCCTCATGCAACGACAAATCAAATGACTTTTCCGCGTCCTGCGATTGAGCTATTTCAAACTTCATGCCTTGATATCTTTCCTCTAGGCTTGTCAGCTCGTCCAATTCAGCCCAAACGGTATATTTCCCTGTCTCTACGCCATCAAAAAAGTACTTGCCATCGGCATTGGTGGTGGCGATTTCACGATACTTCCAAGTGCCAAGAACGGAGAGATAGACGGTCGCGTTGCTCGCTGGACTCCCATCGGGAAGACGGACGATCCCAGACAATCGAAGTTTTTCAACGGCTTTATTAACGGTCGTAGGGTTCTGATTCGCGTCGGATAACGGTGCCAGATTCCCGATGATCAGAAGAGCGAAAAAAGGAGCAAACCATCTTGCACCGTGTCGAGCAACACGCCACAACGATGGCTCGATACGAATTGGATTTCCTACCGAACACCTCGATTCCAACTTGTCGCACAAGTAGTCGAAAAGATGAATAGGTCGAACAGAGCTGTCGTCAATCGTTGATGTTTGCATGCACATTTTGCGTCTCATTCAAATTTAAGAATTACTTGATTCTAAACGATTCACTTGGGGTCGAAGACGTTCACAGTCTCCGCATGTTTTGCTTCACGCCCTTGGACAACTACCGGATAAACGTCGGATGCTGGTCCGATCGTATTGATTTGACCGGCAGCTTGCTCCGGTGGCATGTAACTGGGTGTTCCCAGCACTTGCCCCGATACCATCATGCCTGTGTCTTCCGACAAACGCTTGGCCAAACCGAAATCCGTTACGCGAGGACGGCCTTGGAGATCGAGCAAAAAATGCGATGGCTTTAGGTCGCGATGGATCACCCCCTATTCGTGTGCGTAGTGAACCGCTCGCGATACTTCTAAAATCATGCTAGCCGCTTTTATGGGCTCAAGTGGACCGTCGTTGAGTTTCGCGGCAAGGCTAGTGCCCTCGACATAGGTCATCGAAAAGAAATGCTTGCCTTCGTGCTCACCGACTTCGTAGATGGGAACAATGCCTGGATGGTCAAGCAATGCAGCTGCCTTGGCTTCGGAATAGCATCGGTCGACTTCTTGCTTGGACGCGAATTCGCCAGAAAGAATCATTTTCAAGGCAACGATGCGATTGAGGCTGACTTGGCGAGCTTTGTAGACGATCCCCATCCCGCCTCTTGCGATCACGTCCAGCAATTCATAATCGCCAAAGTATTTGACGATCTGGCTCTCCCCTTTGACAGACGGGCCGCCTCGCGAGTCGATCGTGAGTTCATCGGTTGCCGGGGTATTGTGTGAATGGACTTGTTTCGCGTATTGAATCGTCTCTTCTAGTCTTGATACGGACAGGCCTGGGAACCGCGTCTGATACTCTGCCAAGGCAATCGACTCGCCATTCTGCCGCCGATAGTGCATCTCGATCGCGATCAGCTCAACTAGCAGAGGTTGCTTGTCCGGGGCATCAACTCGCAATAGAAACGATTCGATGCGGGGGCGATTTCCAGCCAAGCACTGCGTTTCGAATTCGTCGCACATTCCGTCGAATCGCTTTGCTCGCTGAATCGTGCTTCGAAGTTGAATTGGCTTTTCGTCGCTCATTTAGCTTTAAAGTTGGGGGCTGGAATGTTGGAGACAACTTATTGCATCTACGAGTCGAATACCCATTTGCAGTCCCTTTCCGCCAAAAAATCAAGGATTCGAAAAAACTAAGCTCGGCGTACGGTTTTGCTGTCGGTTTTTTTACCGCAATGGGAATTGAAACGGTAGTCAGTCAATCAGACCACGCGTCAACCCGGGGCAACCCCCGCGCAATGGTCGCCGTTGACGGACACGAAATCAATGCCAAAGTCTCGTTCGCTATTAAAGCGACCGTATATAGGTGCGCTCGTCAATGTCTGCCAAATCCGTCAAGTCCGAAAAAGATCTCGATGCTTTTCCTTCAATTCTCCCATGGGATAGGTCACTGGCCCACGAAATGCCGCGTCTCAATAGCCACTTCGCTGTCGTTCGATTGTTCATCGTTTCACTGGATGGCAAAGACCTTTGCTCAACTATAGGCGTGTTGGACACTGCCGCATCGGATATCGGTGCGTTGGACACTGCCGCATCGGAAACGATTTTGTTCTGCACCACAGTTACACCGGGCAATTCGGCTTGCAGTTTCGCGAGTTCAGCTGCTGCGATCGCTAATTGTATATTGACTTGCTCGAGGTTTTTCAGCTTTGCAAGTAGTAGCACGACGTCCTTGTCGGGCGATTCAGGAATCGTTAGTGTTTCAAGTGACTGAAGAAACGGGATGGCCTTGGTTAGTTCAGTTGCTTTGATCCTGGGACAGGTAAGTGTTCGCAACTTAGGAAGTGAGGGTGCGAGTACGTCGATGCCAACTCCATGTACATACTCAAGCGATTCGAGATTGGTCAGCTTTTGCACATTCTCAATCACTCCTTTGAGATTGATGTATTCGAGATTGAGATTCCGTAGCTGCTGGATGTCACCAATGGATTTGAACTCGATTTCAGAATAGTCGGGTCGTCTGTTAAGTCGGAGTTCTCGCAGATTCTCTATCTTCGGCAAAACAGGAAAGTGAATTTTCGGAACTGCGTCGGCACTGATTTCAATACGTTCGAGCTTCGGCAATTTTGCCAGGAGCGACAGATCCTCGTTGGAACGGTCCGTGTCGATTGGCCAGCTCAGGCTTGAAATGGAGCCACCGGTTTGCAAGGCATCGATTGCAGACAATATATCCACTGGCTTTCCGTCGATCTCGATCTTGCCGCGAAGGGGACCAAGTGACAAAAGCGTCTCGAGTTCGGCCTGTGCGCCGAACAATCGTGGAGAGACATAAACATCGACCCCGCCGCGTCGTTTGATGAATGCTCGAATGGCGTCGGGACTCACATCGCAACTGCGGATATCCAATAGCTTGAGGTGGTTCCAATCCGCCAATTGGCTCAACCATGCATCCAGTGAAGAAACGCCTTGGATTCTCAGTAGCCTGAGGAGCTTTAGTGAACCAAGTTGCGAGAGGTCCTCGCCTGAGATTTTCGTGTCGGATAAATTGAGAAACTCTAGCTTTTTTAAGTTTTCGATGGCTGAGACAGATTTACCCGACATCTTCGTCGAGGCCAAACAGAGTGTCTTTAAGTGCTGCAGGGAATCGATTTTTGAAACAGAGATATCGGAAAGACTAGAATGGGAGATTTCCAATGTACGCAATTGCGGAAACAACTTCGTAATCGTGATTAGCTGTTCGTCCGAAACATTGCATCGGAGAAGCCATAGAACGCGCAAATTCGTGGACGAGCTTAGCGTATTGAAGTCAAAGCCGGTCAAATCGATTCCGTTCAAGTTCAGGGTATGGAGGTTTTCCAGCCCCGTGAGCTTGCTGAGCCCAAAGGATGTCAGCTTGCAATTCGCAAGATTAAGCGCTCTCAGCTCGTTCAATCCAGTAAACTTGCTCAAGTCATCGTCTGTCAATGCGAGATTGGAATTGAACGAGACTGTATGGACGCTAAGTTCCTCAAGAGCAGCAATTTCATCGTTTGTGTAGCGTTTGCCGGAAAGTCCCGCCGACACTCCGAAGTTTGAGAGGGAGTAGTTTGTAGCTTTCTTCTCATCCAGCCACTGAACAAGATCACGATTTCGAATGACGGCTTCGGAAGGTTCATTCGCATTCTCTAGAATGGATGCAGTGGGGTCGGGCGCGACAAAGCTTGTCGGTAGCTCAATGAGCATCGGTTTTAGGGAGGGTGCCGCCCAACGACGGATCGCCCCGTCAGCACCTCCAGAAACAAGAGTCTTGTTTTTCGTTTCAAAAGCCAGGGATTTCACTGCTCCTCGATGCGCCTCTAAGTGTAAACGGATTTCGCGCTGTGCTAGATCCCAGATGACAATGATTCCGTCGCCACCCGCTGAAGCGAAAGTTCGATGGTCCGGCATCCATAGCATATCGTGCACGGTCCCTTGGTGCCCGCGTTCCAAATTGTGTGACTTTTCGCTTGTTGTGTCATGGATAAGGATATCGCCAGAACTTGCACCAATCGCGATCGACGAGTTGTCCCAAGACCATTTCAACGAAGTCGCAGTAGCTAAACCGATTTCTTTCAAAGGAATTGACTTCCAATCCTGAAATGGTTTATTGGACCAAAACAACTCGGATCCAACTCGCGATGCGACCTTCGACCCGTTAGGTGAAATACTGTTTAGCGGACTCTGGATCGGGTTGAAGTTTGCTGGCAGCCCCTTGGTGCCTTCTGGCATAAGGAATGACTTATCCACTGGGACACTAGGGGCTATCAGGTGACTTTCCGCGAAAACGTACGCAAATGGCCACTTCTCACCTGGAGAATCCCGCAAATCCCATGAGTGAATGGTTCGCCCCTCGCATTGGACCATACAAGACTCGTCTTCCGAAAGAAGTGCCTCAGAATTCGGAGCCCTGTAGAAATACTTGCCTTTGAATCGAACAGATTTGTTTTCCTTCGGATACTCTCCTTCCATTGTTAGCCACGAACTAGACGAAGGTACTTTGAAAAAGTAGGGGACAGCTTTCATCGGCAGCAAGTTCTGCGAAATCTCACTTGAATGGGTTTGAATTCCGTCTTGAAACCAAGAAATCTTCCAAGGTGACTCAAATCCAGATACTTTGGCTTCCCGCAATGCGACCATCATTCCGGTTTCGTCCACTCGCACTTGCTCGACGCTGCCTGAAGGCAATCGAAGAGGCGGCAATTCCATGCCACTCAGTACATTCCAACGCTCGATCAAGCTCGGATTTCTGAGATAGTACAATGTCAACTGGCTAGGATCAATGCACCAAAGCGAACCAATGGCGTAGCGTCCATCCATTTTCCCCTCGAATACGGTTTGCCAATCCTCTGAAACGCGATCCCAACGTGCCCAACGAATTGCGCCCTCAGCGTTGCGTAAGACGGCGAACAAATCACCTTTTTCGTCGAGGTGAGCAAACGCAATGAGTTCGGGGATTGGGGCCTTAGCGCATGTTAGTATCGCTAAAGTTTTTAAATCAAGTACTCGTGCCATCGAATTTTGCCAAATCGCAATTTCTCGATTTTTATTCACGGGCTTGAATGCCTGGGCGGGACCACCAATCTCTTCCCTAACCATGGGGGCAGGCTGCTTGATACGAGCCGATGTGTCTACTGTCTTGATACTATTGTCTGTGACGTCCCACAGAAGACTCTGTGTGACAGCCGGACCATCGCCAACTATGGCAAGCGAATCGATCAGAACTCGATTTTCGTCGAGGCATATCATCGTCGATAGTCCAGGTGTGCATCCAAGCCCCGTGATTTTTGCCTCGCAGATAACTGCATCTGTATCTATATCGCGGAGCAACAAAGTCAATTCGGGTCCGTTCGCCGTTCCACCATCGACCATCAGAGCCAATCTCTTTTCATCTCGAAAGAGATCCGCTGACATGATTAGTCGTTCACGCGGCTTGCTGCTATCTGGTGGCTGCGAGCTCGCAAGATCGAGATTAGGAACACGAGAAATAGATCCGTCCTTGTATTCGAATCGGAAGTAAGGCAATTGCTTGGCACTCAAGGAGTGTTCATCACTTTGATCGTTATAGAGATTTAAATAGTCGACGTTTTTGACCAGATCCCAAGTCTTACTATTCCAAATGCAGACTTCGTCCGAGTGGATGGTAACTAGCTGTTCGCTTCTTGTCCTTTCCCGAAACAGGACGGGCAGAGGCCCAAACTGCATTTGCCGAACAAGTTTTCTTTGCCGCTGCAAGGACACGGACTGGTTGGGAGCCCGCGTTTCCGCCACAACCAAATCATTTACTTGCCACCGAAGGAAACCGACACTCTTTGAATTCGCAAGCCAACTCAATGAAGTAACTTCCCCTTGAAAACCCGCCGACGAGTAGATCGGCGGATCATCTGGTGCTAACTCAAAAGTATTGACACTTCCGTCTGAGTTAGAAACGTAGAGTTGTGTATTGGATTGGTTTGGCACAATGCCCGTTACGCTGCCCGTGCCAGTCAGGAAACGCATTACTCGACTGGAGTCCATCAATCGCCACACGTCGACAACGCCGTTTGCCATCCCAATGGCCAGCAATTCGTTGCCAACCATCTGTACCTTCGTAATTGCATGGATGGTCGGATCTAAAGTACAAACGAGATCCAGATTCGGAAATCGCAGAACATGGCATTTTCGTTCATCGCATGCGGCGATCACTCGGTGGTCATTAGAAACCGAAACATCAACAATTGGTTTCGTTGAAAGTGACTTAGCTAAGGGCAGAGCTTGGGACCATTGTTGCCGATCCTCCAAGCTTTGCAGGTCCCATCTTTGAACTTCCCCTGTAACGGTTCCGGAAACGAGCGTTGATTCGCCACATAACCGCAAGACCGTGACGGGATGTCCGATTACCGATTCCAGCGACCTACGATAAGGATCGGGAAACACGCTACCTACGCTCTCGTAGTTCAAGGGCAACTCGTCTGCGCGCTTCCGAATCAGTAGTTCATCCCAAGTCTTCAGTCCAGTATCGAGTAGCAGTTGAGGGTTGCTAGATGAGCGCCGGAAATGTCCCGAGAAGGTTGAACTCCACATGAACTCGAAGTGATTCACCTGAGGGCCCTGCTTTAACGGATGGATACCTTCGTTGATAAATGGGAGTGGCGTCGGTCGGATAGGGTTTAGAGTCCACAAAGCTAAATTGATCCCACCGTCGCAACCGATCATTCGATTCCCAGTCTTGCTAACACAAGCCGGAATTCGGTCAACAATCGTAGCACCGTCTGAGCTTTTCCAGACTTGTTTGTTTGCAACTGTTTTGCCAGTGGAAGTCTCCCATACTTTGAAACTTCCATTCCGCCCATGACCCACTAATCGGTCGTCGCCCACAAAAGAAACGGTCGACCAATGATCCTCCGCCAACGAGAAAGCTGTACCATTGACTTTCCCTGTCCCTACATCGACTAGATAAGCGCGACCTCCTTCGCAACCCACTGCGAGCGTTCGTTCGTCCGCTGAAAGATCGATGACCTCGACCGGCTTTTTGAATTCGAACTTGGCCTTTTCCTGTTTCACTTGTCGCCAATGATAGAACCAATCAAAACCACGAAGGTCCTCCTCGTCAACTGACTTTGGAATATGACGTTCGAGCAGGATCTTGGCGCGATTCAGGTTCGACTCTTTAAAAAGTTCCTCCACACGAGCGGCATCGGAAACGTAAAGATTGCGGCGCGTGTTAGATTCACTGGCTTTTGCCTTTACCTTTTCTTGCACTGCAATTTCCGCCTGCCGCTCCTTTTCCGAGCGAGCCGCTTCCGCTTGACTTGTCGCCTTATTGGCAAGTTTCGTTGCTTCTTTTGCGACGTTCGTTGCGCCGACTGCCTCGTTCTTTGCTTTCTTTTCCAGCCCCAAGGAGACTTTCAAATCATTTCCGAGCGATAGTTCCCTCAGATATGCCCAGCTGGAACCCACTGCGAGCGTGCAAAGTAGCAGAAACACAAATGTGACCAACGACGCGACCATCGGTTGTCGGCGGCACCAGCGCGAGACCTTGGCAACCCGACCGATTGGGCGAGCGATGATAGGTCGGCCCTCGACGAATCGCTGCAGTTCATCCGATAACAGCTTTGCCGAACTATACCGCCGAGGGAGCGACTTTTCTAAGCACTTGAGGATGATTGTTTCGAGATCGCGTGGGATGGCTGAATTCAACTGTCGCGGCGCCACTGGTTCTTTCTCGACCACTTGCCGCAACGTGTCGATGCTGCTGGCCGATTGGAAAGGCGGTCGACCTGTCGTCAGCGAATAGAGGACTGCGCCCAGGGCATAAACGTCGGATGCTGGGCCGATCGTGTTGATTTGACCAGCGGCTTGCTCGGGTGGCATGTAGCTCGGCGTGCCGAGCACTTGCCCCGATACCGTCATGCCGGTGTCTTCTGTGAGACGCTTTGCGAGGCCGAAGTCGGTAACGCGAGGCCTGCCTTGTGTGTCGAGCAAGATATTCGATGGCTTTAGGTCGCGATGGATGACCCCTTGTTCGTGTGCATAATGCACCGCTTGCGATACCACTAGTATCGTCTTGGCGGCTTGAATAGGTTCGAGCGGACCGTCGTTGAGTTTCGCCGCGAGGCTGGATCCCTCGACATAGGTCATCGAAAAGAAATGCTTGCACTCGTGTTCTCCGACTTCGTAGATGGGAACAATGCCCGGATGGTCTAGCAACGCAGCCGCTTTGGCTTCGGAATAGAATCGGTCGACTTCTTGTTTGGACGCGAATTCGCCCGAAAGAATCATTTTCAGGGCAACAATGCGATTGAGGCTCACTTGGCGAGCTCGGTAGACGATCCCCATCCCGCCTCGAGCGATCACGTCCAGCAGTTCATAATCGCCGAAATACTTGACTAACTTGCTTTCGCCGTGTGCTGCCTGGCCTGGCCGCGAATCGATCGTCGGTTGATCTGCAGCAGGCGTTTTCGGTGAATGGGCTTTTTCGCTGAGTTGAATCGTCTCTTCCATCCGAGACACGGATAAACCAGGGAAACGTGTCTGGTATTCCGCAAAGGCGATCGATTCGCCGTTTTGCCGGCGATAATGCATCTCGATCGCGATCAGCTCAAAGAGCAGCGGTTGCTTGTCCGGGCCGTCGACTCGCAGCAGAAACGACTCGATGCTGGGTCGATTTCCAGCCGAGCATTGCGTTTCAAATGCGTCGCAAATTCCGTCAAATCGTTTGGCTCGCTGAATCGTGCCATCGTCGGAGTCCGGTGCTTGGTCGCTCATCGCTGGTTTTGAACTCAATGCGCTAAGTATTCAAATGGTTGCTGATTCCGAACCGACAGAGTTTTGAACCGCTTCGTTTATAATACCCGTTCGTTAACGCGACCCGACAAACAGCTCCAAGTCTAGGTGTCAGTGAT
>JANMLD010000029.1:0-18812 GCA_031372345.1 Pirellula sp. | reverse complement strand
AGCACTATGAATTCCCATCAGGAACAGGACCGCTAACAATCCCCGATAGCCAGTTGCCCCGTACATCAAAAACCCAATCAACCCCAATCCCATAATGCCAATCTCGGCTGCTTTCGCCAAAACGATAACGCGGCTCTTGCTATATTTATCTGACAAATGGCCCGCGATTCCAGAGAACAAGACAAAGGGCAAAGCAAAGACAATTGTCGCAACTTGTTGCTGGTCCAGAGCTCCAGGTACAACGGGAATGGCCAGTAGGAGCATTAGCTGCTTGTAAAAATTATCGTTGAACGCGCCCAAGAACTGGGTAGTTGTGATTCCGAAAAACGATCGGTCTTGAGTCAACTCACTTCCGCCATTGACTTGACAAGTGATTCGCAGTGCAAGAGACATGAGCGTCCTCGATCTATGAGAAAGTTAAAGAAACGACAGAAACCAAATGCGGCAGTTGACCATTGGGGATTCCATGATTACATGTACCCAGCATTACAACCGAAATCCCTTGGGCATTCCCCTCAAGGATTATTTGACGCAACAAGTCGCGAGATAGAAAAACGGTGGGCGTTAGAGCAAATGTTCCCGTTGAGACTCGATATAGTTGCTCAGCATTCGAAAACGACGCACCTGGTGCAGGCTACAAATTCCAATGCAAGCCAGTAGAACGAGAAACGTTGCGTGCTGGAAAAAGTTGCCGAGCATATACGGCTCAAGGACCAAAAGCGCGAGATAGGAAAGCATGGACACGATGGTGACGAGCACCACCATCCGAGCTCGGAAAAACATTCCGCCTCCGACGACCACCATGGGATAGCCAATAAGTACCGCACCAGGGGGGAAGTCCGGACTGGAAAGCATGGATATCACGACAGTAAGAAAAACGGCATCAGCACAAAGCCAAAACGTTGCAACAAGGGTCTCAAGCTTCTTGCTGCTCGCAAACAAACCGCACAAAACGCTTACTGCGATCCAAGCGAGCGTGAGGGAACTCACTTGGATGTGGTAGATTAGGTCTTTGTTGGAGAACATGGCAAACTGCACTTGGCCGATGACCAGCGCTAACCCAATCGCACCCAAGTGCGAGGAGAGTACTGGCGATCTACGGCCAAATCGTCGAAGGTGATCGATAATTGTCGGTGCCTTGGCAAGGGTCGGAAGCCCATTCAGAAACCGTTCGAGATCCGCCGCTACATCCTTTGCATGTGCGTACCGGTTATGCGGATTTTTTTCTAAGCACCGCATGCAGATTTGCTCAAGCGAACGTGGGATTTTTTGATTGAGACTCCGGGGCGGAACGGGTTCGCTCTCAAGCACCTGAACGAGAGCATCCAAAACATTCTCAGCAACAAAGGGAGCTTGGCCGGTTAAGCAAAAGTACAGTAAACCACCCAGACCATAAATATCGGCCGATGCTCCAATGATTTTGCAATCGCCTGCCGCCTGCTCGGGCGCCATGTATCCAGCCGTTCCCAAAATCTGGCCAGTTTGGGTCAGGTCCGAATTGCCACTCGTCGATTTGGCCAACCCGAAGTCCGCAATAAAAGGTTTCAGTTGCGAATCGAGCAAGATATTGCTTGGCTTCAAATCGCGATGCACGATTCCTTTTGTGTGAGCAAACGAGATCGCCTGTGCGACAGGAATAAGCGTCTCGGCAATCTTGACATAGGATAATGGTTGTACTTTCATGACCGACGACAAGTCTGTTCCGTCTATCAATTGCATCGAGAAGTAATCGAGACCATCGATCTGGCCAACATCATAGACTCGTACGATGTTGGGATGTTCGAGTTGCGCGGCGAAGCGAGTTTCTTCACGGAATCGAGACAGTATCATGCTGCTTCGAGTGTCCTCGACGCCAAACCATTGGTCCGTTCGAACCAACTTGAGCGCTACCTCTCGAATGGCATTATTGCCAACGTATTGCACTGCACGATAAACCACCCCCATCCCACCTTGACCCAACACCTCCAAAAGTTCGTATTGGCCTAGTCGTTTCGGCAGATCTCGACCGACCCGCTGTGGTTTAGTTGGCACATTAGAATCAGATGCGATCGTTTCGGCTTCCAGCCACACGGATCGAAGTAGGCTTTGGTCTTTCGGGAACCGGGCAAGGTAGTCGGCAAACAGCAATGGTCTTCCAGACGCCGCTCGGTACTCGCGATCGAGCTTCAACAACTCAAGCAATAATGCGCTTCGATCGGATTCAATTCCCTTGGTCAAATAGTCTTCGATTACTGGATTCGCGCCCCGGCGCAATTCTGCTTCAAAGGCATCGCAAATAGGGCCAATTCTTCTTAGGACTTGGTAGTCCATGTCCGGCGGAATCATGTCATCGTTTGGCATCGCTTTTTTCCAGACCCGCAATGGGCTTTCGTGATCGATACAAACCAAGTGAGATTATGAGCAAGCCTAACATTTGAATCAAATGGAATATCCCGTGATTGTCAAAAGCCCAAATGCACTGGAGCCAACTCGAATCCATGCACAAACGCCCCTAGCAGACTCGAAAAAGACAATAAACAGAAGACCCACGCCCAAAGCGACAAAGCAAAAGATTGATTTGCCGATCTAGGTCGAACAATATATAGACAAAGCATCGATTGTCCGGCAAGAATCAAGTCCGTAATCGCAGAAGTTTGTTCCGTTGGAATCCTGATAAAGTTTAGTGACATGATGTCATCCTCGGAAATGGTGGTACTCGGGATTCTCCGCCTCAATCCCAGGGTTTAGAATGCCTCTAACTTCCAAACCGAAATTCAATCGCGGTTCCCCTCACGCGTCACCAAATAGTTGTCATGAACGCGATTCGCAAAAACCTTGGCTTCATCGAAAGCTCAACTGATGAATAAAACGAATGAAGGCAATTCCATTTCGCAGCAGATGCTTGAAGTCAAACAGCATGATGAAGCCGCAATCGCAGCTTTGTGGGAGCAATATTACCCGGCCTTGGCCAGGTTCGCGGAGAAACGGCTCACAGCGATGGGAGTTCGGCAACGCGCGTTCAATGGCGAGGATGTAGCAGCCAGCGCGCTGGTAAGTTTTTTCCGGGCTGTTCAACTCAATCGTTTTCCTGCGTTGGATTCCGAGGATGGGCTTTTTCGACTTCTCAGAAGGATAACGATTAGGAAAGTGATCGATCGAAAAAGGCAAAGTCAAACTCTGAAGGCGGGAAGTGGAGACGTGCGTGGAGAATCCGCGTTTGGCTCCCATTCAAGTTCAGGAAATGCCTTAGGCATCGATGCGGTTCAAGGCGAATCACCTTCGCCTGAGTGGATCGCGATGATGGAAGAAGAATGCCAAGGGCTTTTTGCATTACTGCCCGATGCGGAACTTCAATCTATCGCATGTCTTCGACTAGAGGGATACAGCAACACCGAGATCGCAGCGAAGATTGGCAAGTCGGTCGCAACCGTAGAACGCCGACTTAGTGAAATCCGTGCGTGTTGGAAGACATCAATCGAAAATGAAAATCAAGATTCTCTCGATGATTAGTCAATCCGAATCGATTCGAACTTGCAATGGTTGGACGCTCCATCTGTGACTTTGGCCAGCAACCAACCGCGGCAACTCGCGGAGTGGTCTGCACCGTTCATGGTTGTCAAGGCCAAGAACCCATTTCTCCGTTGGACGACACTATGCGAACATAGCGGTGCGAAGGTTAGGGCACCTGCCAACAACAGGAAGAGAATACCGCCGCCGACGACTAGGTTCGCCCGCTCGTGGGAGAGGTACTGGAGTTTGCGCAGGCCGAACGCGGGAAACGTGAAATAGAGTAGCGACTTGCCTACGTTCGCCCAACCCAACACGGTGAGCACCAGTGGGATGCCCGACCAAACGTTGTGGAAAGCGACGATGATCGAGCCGAATATGAGATTCAAGACGGCGACGGTTTACACGGGGAATGGTCCAAACTGTGGAAATATCTGGAAGCTGGGGAAGGGGGCTACGGCTATGTCCACAATGGAAGGGAAGCTAGCGGCCTAGGGGAGACGTCCAGCGAAATACGTGTCCTACGCCGAGGCTTGGTTATCCCACGTTTGGGTTCAAGACCTTTCGAAAGACTACCTTGTCGACAGCCGCATCGTAGAAGTCCCGAATTCGTGCCTCTGCCTCAAACCCATTGTTCACGTAGAATTCGCGTACATATTCAAATTCGTCAATACCGGCCGTTTCTACTAACAACAGTCGTTCCCCTCTGGCGGTCAGCCAATTTTCAACATGGCGAAGAATAGCTTTTCCGCGACCACTCCGTTGATGATTTGGATGGAGAGCAATCCAATAGAGGTTCCACGTTCCATGGGTCATCTTTTCAGGTGCCATGTACGCGACTCCAACCGGACCGTTACCATCATCATCATCCGTGAACCAAACATCATGTTCACTCGGCGATTGCAACATTTTTGACAGGAGCTCCGTTTGGTCTGGCTCAAATAGGCCGGAAGCGGTCGCAATCGCGATTAGGGCGTCAAAATCCGTTTCGATTGTCGGGCGAATCAATGGCTAGTCCGATCGTCTTGATAGTTTTCGAAAGTCTAGTAGTGGCAACGTTCAGACACGATCCGATGCAAAAGGTTCGCGCGCTTTAATCAGTTATGCTTAGCCGCTAGGGAAGCTGCTAGTGGATTCCGACCAGTACATGACCGAGGAACATGCGAGCCCAGATACCGCCATCAATTCCAAAAGCGTACGGCTGGATGTCCGTTCGATTTGATCCTGGGTGGCGTCCGATTCCGGAGTCCTTATCCGAAGCCGATTTATGTTACCACGTCTCAGTGTACGGTTTTACTGCGACGCCGGTGGATGCTCCCGGAGCCATCTCCACCAGCCACACCACCAACAATCAACAGCTTCATAACTAAGACTCCTTCAAGTCTTTCAGGGTACGTTCAACGCGTACAGGTCGCTGGCTCGGTCTCGCGGCATTGGTTCCATGGCATCCGAGCCAGGATCATGCCCATCGCACAGGTATCCGTGATTCCCGCAAAGGTCAATCCAGCCCCGACGAAGGCAGCGAGTCCGATCCAATACGGATTCACGAAGTAGCCGAGTGCTGCGCCCGTGACGACCAGCATTCCGGCTGCGATGCGAACCTGCCGCTCCAGCGACATGGACTTCTTGCCACGGACAACCGGCAGACTGGATTCGACGCATGCCAGCGTCCCGCCCTCGATGTTGACCACGTTCGAGAAGCCCGCCTTGTGAAACTTCACGCACGCCTGCTGGCCACGGCTTCCCGATCGGCAGATGAGATACAGCGGCTCATTGGCCGAGCCGCTGCGAGCCTTCATGACTGCTGCTGGGTCGAGTTGATCCAACGGCACGTTCCGAGCGACTTCGACGTGGACCTCTCGAAATTCAACGGGCGTGCGCACGTCGATGAGGTCGATCTTACTGCCTTCGGTGCAGCGGGCGGCAAATTCCTGCGGTCTGATGACTGCGATGTTCATGGATTGTTCCTTGTGTCTCTTTCCAAGTGTTATGGTAGCTCAAATAAAACTGGTCTAAATGTCAGATACTGAATTCCCGATCCTGCATTGTGGAAATTGAAGTGGGATGTCTGTCGCTGATCGAAGACAACAGGGTTTGTCGCCGTCGCCGTGATAGCCTACATTGGAGATGGTCCCACCCGGTCGCGTCACGCTCACACACGCCGCGAAGGTTTTCGCGGAACCGAGGGCTTCGATCGCCGAATCCACACCATTGCCTCCAGTGAGTTTGAGGATGGCATCGATGGGGTCTTCCTTTGTGAAGTCGACAATCACATCACAACCATACTGCTTCGCCAGCGTTATGCGATTCGGAACATCTCCGACCGTTTAGACGAAGGTTGGTTCGCTTTGGAGGTAATTCGAAAAGTTAGTTGACGAAAACGACTTTTCCATGATCGATTCCAGTTTCAACCCGGCGATGGGCTTGGGCGGCTTGCTCAAAAGGAAACGTACTATCGATCGTAACTTTTAGTTTGCCAGCTTCATAGAGTCGTATAAGCTCGCGAAGATCGTCGCCCGATGGAACAGCCAGCATGATTTGACCTGACTTCGATAACGGCCAAGTGAGGATCGTCATCAATAGTCCCTTGATGCTCGGCTCGGTAGAAATAAAGTGTCCGCCTTCCTTCAATACGGCCCGCGATCCCATGTAGTGGGCTTTCCCAGAGACATCAAAAACAATATCCCAACGTTCATCCGACTTTGTGAAGTCCTCCTTTTCGTAGTCGTAAAAGTGGTCCGCTCCAAGAGACATACAGAACTCGCGGTTGTGGCCACTCGCGATCGCGTCGACATGACAACCATAGGACTTCGCTATCTGGACGGCAAACATCCCAACACCACCGCTGGCTCCATTGATGAGTACGGATTGACCACTTTTAATTTTCCCGTGATCTCTGAGCGACTGAAGTGCAGTCGTTCCTGCCAACGGAATGGCCGCAGCTTCTTCCATCGGCATCGAATCGGGGATCTTGGCTGCCGATGCGACCGAGCAGACAGCGTAGTCAGCCAACGCACCACCCCGAGTATGGTCGAGAAACGCCATAACGCGATCACCCTTGGCAAACGAACAATCGGTGTTGGTATCAACGACGATCCCCGCCACATCGTAGCCAGGAATCCTCGGGAATCCGAATGGAATCAATCCTTTCATGTCCCCACGCCGAAAGCGATAATCGATTGGATTCACACTCGACGCCAACACTTCGATGAACAACTGACTTGGCAGCAGTTGAGGGATCGGGTGATCAGCAACATGGAGAACGCTGGCGTCACCATACTCGTCGTATTCGACCGCACGCATTGTTAGCCCGAGCGGAATGGAATGGGTTCTGTTTTCTTTTGAGGTTTTAGAATTCATGGTGATAGCTTTTCGAGAGTGCCGCACATACGTTGATTACCTCCTGGGCGATGGAACCCATTACAGGGCTCAAATGACTTGCTGCAGCAAATTCCATACCAATCATGCTACAAACCATGCCGCTGACTGCGCTTTGCGCGGAAATTGCGGACGAGTTACGAGAACGGAAACCATAGTTGCCCCGGATACAATGGCAGCTTCAGTTTATCCTATCCTGCAGGCGTAGTCGAATCGGCCGGATGCCAACTTGTGGGCGCTTCCTCTTGCTGGCTCAGGCTACGTCCACATGTGGATGGGAAGCTTATGGAAGCCGCTAGGATTCAACATGCGGTTGGAACTTACGAAACATGAATGCACGAATATGATGCGAAACAAGGAACGCACCCCCAACACATGCGCCTGCTAGGTATCCGATCAGCAATCCGAAGAAGACGCCTGCGCCGGTAAGCCACAACCAAGAGTCGAAGAAATCTTCCGTCAGATATCTGAGCATCCAAAAGCCAAAGTCCGAACGTCGAAATAGCGATCGCGTCCAAAACATCGAAAAAGCAACTCCAAACACTGCGCCAATGATCAAGGACGCTAATCGCGGAGCCTTCGATTTAAAGAAGATCGCTTGGCTGATTCCAACACAAGTGATGAGCGAAACCAAATAAGCGATCGCGGCGTTGTTAAACGTCAGCCGCTGCAATCCCGCAATCAGAAACGCATAACCTGCCGTCAACACCATAATACTTGCCAGATCTAAGGTGCGAGGCACGGAGTAAATTGTCTTTTTCGATAAATCCATAGTTGCTGCTAGGCCGATCCTGAAGGCGTAGTCTAATCAGCTGTAGTCAACGTCCACATTGATTGTACCAACTTGTGGAAGAGGCTTGACGCTAAACCCTCAAACTCTGCCTACTTGCTCGCATCCTTTCGGATAGCCCAAAGGCCACTTCTCGCCTGCAAAAACAAAGTGTCCGGTACCATTTTAGTCATCCCAATGGCAAATAACTTGTCGTGCTCACTGACACCGGAATCCAAGTTTCATTCAGCGATGGGCCAAACGCGAGAATCGCGACTAAACGCGGGGCGGGTACTAGGTAATACCGTCGATAGCCACCTGGGCCTTGGGGGCATCTTCTTTGACGTTCCGTTCGATTTTCATATAAATTGCGCCACCCGATACTCCGTCCAGGTCGCTATCGGAAATTGGATTGGAATTAACCGGCGGCCAAGCCGATCCAGCCTTTTCGGTTTCCGTTTCCCTCGAGGGAATTGAATTCTTTTCAACGCGTTCATTATTTAACATCGTTCTTCTCCACAATCAACTTAAACCAGTGATTTCGAACCGTCTATGACATTGAGAATTGCGACAAGCAATCGACCTCGATAGTACAATGCGTATGCTGTCGGACAAATGTCTCACAAATCACAGAACTTTTTCAGCCGATGAACTAGCCCGGATACGTCCTTATTGAATTGAAGGTTCGAAACGCTTTTCACTTCCCCCTGGAGAATACATCTTGAAATAGGAGTGCCGGTCAGGCCAGGCGCTCGTTGGCCAAACCTTGAGGTCACCATCAGGACGTTTTAAGAGCATCATCGTCAAGTTGTGTTTCTTTCCCGGATCGCCATACCAGAATCCCAATCCAGTTTTGCCGGGATAGTAACTGTCGGGAATTTCCGTGATGCAATCACATGGAACACAAAATTCGAACATTGAATCGGCCATAAACGGATGCAAAATATCTCCGGACGCAAATACAACCTCATCCGTTGGCCAGAGGGGCCATTCCGAAGAACGACTGGAGAACGATGTCATCCCAAGCAATTGGCACTATGGAGTGAGCCTTTGTAATTGAATGGACGAAAGAATTTTGTAATTCCTGGGTTTGGAGCGAGAGCTTCGCGAATAAAATCTGGTGATTCAGACCCGTGAACATGCTTTCTACTCGGGTGGGTAGAGCTCCAACCAACGAGTTGCGACTTCATGATCCGACCAATCACGAGCGATATCTGGATCAACACGCAAGAGGAGGTGGAGGTGGTTATCCATTGTCGAACAACCTTCGACGGAGATGGCGATTCGAGAGCGAGCGATGGTCCTAGCATGCCTCTGAGCTTTGAAAGAAAGAGCCAATCTTTTATGGCTCGATTGTAGCAAATTCCGAGTCCGTCTGGCAAAATGCAATGCCTGTCCTCGTTTGTTCCTCCTTCGCCAAAAACTATCTGTCGTTAAACGTGAACACGCGAAATAGGATAGAGTTTTCTACCGTCTGCGGAAAGCACCAACTAAATTCTTGGGGAAATAGGGCTAGGCATGGCCGATAAATCCTGCAGGCTCGTCCTGCGGGATTTATTGAGCTGCGCGGATTGAGCGGTAATCGGAAAGAAGTGTCGAATTTTGGCCGAAAACAATAAGGCAGCGCGCAATGATTTTAGTTCTTGCGATGGCGGTAACTGTTGCGATTTCGCAGTCGCTGACAGACGATGGACGGATTGGCAAAGTAAACGAAGCGCAGGGTATCGTCGTTCTCCGACCGATGCTTGCCAAACGATGGACCCCTATCTGCCGGGAAACCCTGCTTCGCCCGGGAGACTGGGTTCGAACGGAGTTGCGAGGTGCCAATGCGGTGAAAGTCACCCTGTCGTCGGACGTCGTGTTGACGCTCGGGCCGGGAACGCTTTTGGAGTGCATCTCGGCAAACGAAGCCAGGTTGCACACGGGTATGCTTCAGGCGGTTTCACCAAAACAGGAAACGGCCAACGATAAACTTAAGTTTACATTGCTAGCGGCTCGAAATGCCAAACGCATCGTCAAGCCCGGCGACAAACTTTTGTTGCGAATCGACAGCAAAGAATTGCTTGTCGATGTAGCTCAAACCCCTGCTTGGCTTGCAGGGTTTGAAGGCACATCGAATAAGGAATCATTGGGCTCGTTGATTGTGAACCTGCCCGATGGTCGCAACGAGCCCCTCACGGTGGGCTATCACAAAGTAAGCGTTGAAATTCGCGACCAGATCGCTCGCACCACCATCGAACAGTCCTTTGTCAACCACACCGCAAGTCGACTAGAAGGCGTATTTCATTTCCCGCTGCCGCCGGACGCTTCGATCAGCGGATTCGGCATGTGGATTGGCAACGATCTCATCGAAGCCGACGTTGTGGAAAAGCAGCGAGCCCGGGAGATCTACGAAACAATCCTTCGCGAAAAACGGGATCCAGCCCTGCTCGAATGGACAGGCGGCAACATTTTCAAAGCCCGCGTGTTCCCAATCGAAGCGAGTTCCGAAAAGCGAATCAAGATCGTATACACACAAGTGCTCCCCTTGCGAGCCAATCGCTATCGCTACTCCTACTGCCTGAGAAGTGAACTACTGCGAACGACTCCGCTGCGCGATTTGTCGCTAAAAGTCACCGTGAATTCCGAGTTGAGCTTGAAGAGCGTTCATTGCCCTACGCATACGACTCGGACTCAACAGACGGCCCACTCGGCGCAAGTCGAATTTGCCGCGCAGGAATACTCGCCGACCCGTGATTTCGAGGTGGTTTGCGAAGTCGATTCCCGCCAAGCGGATGTCGTCGTGGTACCGCATCGGCGCGGTGAAGATGGCTACTTTTTGATTCAGTTGACTCCACCTGCTTCAGACGGCAACTGGCAGCGCGATGTATTGCCGGACGGTAAGCCGCTAAACGTAGTGCTCCTATGCGATACGTCGGCCTCGATGGATTCCGAGAAACGCAAACAGCAATCGGATTTCGTTTCGGCGATACTTGCCTCGCTGAGTAGCGACGATCGATTCCTGTTGGGCGGGACTGACGTGGCAACCATCTGGGCATCGCCAGAACCGATGGCAGTCAATGCAGCCAACATTGCTGCAGCCACAAAGTTCCTTGCCGATCGGACCTCGCTGGGTTGGACAAATCTGGACCGAGCGTTTGAAGAAGCACTTGCGAAGGCTCCCGCCAATTCCCATGTGATTTATGTTGGCGACGGAATCGTCTCGGCAGGTAACACGGATCCAGCGGCCTTCGTCAAACGGCTCAGTGTGCTTTTCGGAAAGTCCATTTCAGCGGAATCGCGTCGCACGCTTCACGCCGTAACGGTCGGTAATTCGAACGAGTCGGTAGTGCTGAAAGGGATCGCCAATGTCGGCGGCGGTTCGGTGCGTGCAATCACCGGTGAACAAACAGCTCAAACGACTGCATTGGAGTTGCTAACCGAAATCGCGCAGCCAGGACTCCGAGATTTGAACATTGAGTTTCGTGGATTGAAGGTGGCTGCCGTGTATCCGGAAAGATTACCCAACATTGCGGCTGGGACTCAGCAGATTCTTGTCGGACGCTACTTGCCCGAGGGAAAGGATCAACAGGGTGAAATCGTTATCACGGGCAAACGTGGGTCCGACGTCGTTCGATACGCGGCCAAGTTGAACTTGAAGGATGCTGAGCAGGGGAACTCCTTCATTCCACGATTGTGGGCTCGAGCTCATTTGGATCTGTTGCTTTCACAAGGTGCAAGCCAAACAATTCAAGACGATATCATTCGATTGTCTGAAGAGTTCCATATCATCACTCCGTACACGTCGCTATTGGTGCTTGAAACGGATGCAGATCGCGAACGCTTTGGTGTCCAGCGTCGCTTTGAAATGCGAGACGGCGAACGCTTCTTTGCCGACGGACGCAACAACGCCAACTTCAAACTGATGCAGCAGCAGATGAAGCGAGCAGGCGAATGGCGAATCGGGATGAGGCGCCAGATTCTAAGGGAGTTTGCAGAACTTGGTCGAAACAGCTCGGACTTTCAAAATGAAGTGCATGGGCTAGGGAATACTCAAGCGACCGGGCTTTTCTCTTTGAGTGGGTTGGGTGGATTGGTTTTTGGTGGTGCTAACAGCGGTGGTGGTTTTGGCGGAGGCGGAGGGGGTAGGGGCGGCGACGTTGTAAAAAATCGCGGCGATCGATCGAATGGATCAAACGGTCTGGAAATGGATTCCTTCGGAATGGATGTGAATAGGGATGTTGGCAGAATGGCCTGGGCCATGGATGAGGATAGCGATGGCATACCAAAGTCCAAATGGCTTCCGATCGACAATGAAGCACAGTACGAATTCTCGTTGGGCGCAATGGAACGAAATGAGATGTCGGCGTGGGTGCCTGTACGAAGTCGCCTTTTCGATGAAAAAAGGAAGGGGAACCTCTCGGATTCTGCTTTCCAGTCTGAAAATCTGCAATTTTCTAAAATCGCCCGGTTAGATCGATACAACTACGGACCAGACTACAATTTTTGGGTGAGTTCGCTGTTCCCAACTCTTGAGCCCAAGCCCAAGCCTACAACGGAGCCACAAAGAACAACAAGCGATCCGGAGACTTGGACCTCCGAAGCCATCGCCATTGCGAATAGTCTTCTTCGAGTCGATTCGTTGCAGGCACTCGATGGCGGGATTGAAGTGCGGCGAGACACCGAATATCTCGATCCGCGGTGGAATCGATCCGTGCAGCGCCATGTCGACCTAGCGATGTACTCGTCGACGGCATGGTTGACTCTTGGCATGAATTGGCAAGATCAGACGCTCCTCAACTACTGCGACGCAAAGGAGCGCAGCGTTTATTCGTTGGCACTTCGACTCGGGCAGTCGCGCGCTTCCGTGGCTAGCGAACTAAAACCGTCCGTGCTCAGATTGACCGACTCGTCGCTAACGTCCCTGCACGCTGACTACCTGAATTGGAACGCGACCTTGGAACGGGCTGGCGACGCCCAAGTTCGCATTGTCCTAAAACAAAAAGATTCGCTGAATGTTGTGCAGTTCACGATCGATACCGCCCGGCATGTGCTACTGAAGCACGAAGTGTTCAACGATGGTAAGCCCCTCTCCGCGACGAGCTTCGAAGATTTTATCCAATTGGCTGGCTCATGGTGGGCAAGGAAAACGGTCCAGACCGACGCTCAAGGAAAAACTACGTCCGAAACACGGCTCGACGTTCGCGTCCTATCCAAGGATCAGTACACTCAGCGATTGAACGAATTCATGACGGACAAGCCTTCCGTGCAATTCGTACATGCACCGCGCGAATCGCTGAAAGTCGCTCGCCAAAAGGCTGTGGATGGATCCGCTTCATTCACTGATCGATTGGTCTTGATCCTGCACAATGCCGAGCTTCAACAGTGGGAAGAAATGTGGAAGCATGTCGAAGCGGCTGAATCATTGGCTGCCGACAAGCCTGGAGTGCGTTGGATTCGGACAGTCTTGCTGGCTACGGTTCGTCGCAATGAAAAAGCCAGACAGCGGTTGATACAAGAAGTTCAAGAACTCATTCCCAAGGCTCGACAGGATGAAGTGTTTCTTGCCGAGTTCATTCTTGGACACGCCAATACCACTTCGGAAACGGCTGAATTTCGTGCGATCCATCAGTTGCTCAAGCCGGTCTACACAAGACCTATTTCCGAACGAGTGCCATCTCTTCCGAACCGTCGACAAGCTAACGATCCGCTCGAAATACGAATGCTAGAATCCATGTCGCGACAACTGGAAGACATTTGGATCGAGCGCGAAGCATCCTGTTTGGAGCGGCTCGGCATGCATGAGGAAACACTTGCGGCACGTCGGCAAATCGCTGAGGCGGCCCCATGGAATGCAGACGCCCAACAGACGTATGCTCAGAGACTAGCGAATGCAGGGGAGTTTGCAACAGGAATCGCTTGGTTGCAAAAAGAGCTGGCTCGACCCGAGCGAACTTCACTCGAGGACGACATGATGCGAACAGCCGGCGCGGACCTTCTGCGCCAACAGCGACGATGGGACGAGCTGCTGAAATGGACGACGGAGTGGACCGCCAAAAACCCCGAATCCGAGTCGTATTACACCGCTTATTCAAGCCATTTGTCGGCGATGATCTTTAACGACCAGCTTGATCAAGCCTACGCATTGGCTGACCGGTGGTTACAAGAGGCTCAAACCGACGGGAAGATGACGGTCCTCCAACGAAAGAAACTCGATGCGGCCCTTAATTTCGCGAACGGTCAGCTTCCGAACCTTGCCTTTCAACGCATGAACGAACGATGGTTTGAGCCGCTTTCCAAAGCGGCCAGGTTCTTCATAAGCCGTTCACATCATTCGGATGTCGTTGGTCGATGTGTTTCGAATCATCATTTCATCGAGAGCGACGTTGCCGATCGATTGCGTGGCGATTGGCTAACACTGCTTCGCAAAGAAGTAGACAACCTATCGCCTAGCACGATCCATGGGATCTTGAACCGGACATTGAGCGGGCGAATGGAACTGCCCGAGCCGCTCGAGGGTCGAAAACAGCTTGATGCCAGCGAAGTGCCGATTACGGTTTGGGAGGGAATAGCCAAGTCGCTCAAATTGAGGTGGGCAAATGAAAGGAACCGCAACGCCAAGAACGTGTTGGGCAATGCGATCGTTACTCTCTATTCGAGTCGATTTCGCGCGTCCCTACTGCTGCCATTTCTCCGTGAACAAATGGAAGTGGCGCATCCAGATGACAAGCTTCAATTCACCTCCCAGTTGTTTGAGAATCTGCTGAGCGCACCCTGGTCGGATTCGTTAGAGGCGGAATCGATTTCAATACTGCCACAGATTTCGAAGTCACCGAGTAGTAGTGAGCAATTGTCACAAGTACTTCTTGCAATGCATCGACTCGTCGACACAATGCTGGCGAATCGAATCGCCTCAGGAGAAAGACTCTTCAACGATCAGGGGGGCTCGACAAGCTTACTAGGAAAGACTTGGGCGAAAAGAAAACGCAGATTCGGAAGGATGCCCGCATTGGGCTGGCGCTTCGACTTGCGGATCGTTCGAATCAAGCGAACGGGCCACTTGCCTCTTGGTTGCGAATGGAAAAAGTCTGGCTCGAAATACAGTCTGAGCAGAATTTCGCCGAGGCTGCGACGGTATGCTGGCAGATCTTGGGGGATGCCCCCGCCAAAGTCGACGAGACCGAGGACGAGCGTGCCAGATCGGAGATCCTTGAGCAGTTGCTCTCTGGACTTCTCAAGCGACGAGCGTTGCAAACGGTCCTGCATCTGGCCGTTCGCCCCAAGGCTGAGCCCGAAAGCATCGATCGCGTCCTCAAGTACGTTGAGTCTGGAATGAAGCTCGGCGACGATGCGGCCACAGCCTGGCGCATGACAAAATTCCAACTCTTGGTCGCCCTCGATCGTGCCGACGAATTAGATCGCGATTTGCGTGCGTGGATACGCGTCGATGACTCTACATCTCCTTGGCGACAGATGCTCGCACGCTTGTTGGCGGAACGCGGAAAGCTGATCGAAGCCATCCAATTATTCGAGGCGAGTGAGAAAGACAATTTGCTGACGGCATCGGAGTATCGCATGCTTGCTGATTGGTATCTGGTGTCGAACCGCCGCGATGCCTATGAACGGAGCCGGATCGAATCATTCAAGCAGATGCCAGAGAACTCACTTATGCAACAGTTGTATGGGGCACAAAATCGATGGTCGCGTTCCAATACTCCGTTGCCGAGCGAGCTGGACGAGAATACGCTGTTTGCACTCAAGGCTCTCTTCGAAAAATCGGCTCAACCTGGAAGCTATCTCCATCAGCTCCGCGAACTCTATCGCGCTAGTCGTGACTTCAGGCTATTGCAAATGCTGCCCGATGCCATGCTCGGACGATCACCGCAGCAAGTCTATGCGTTCCTTCATCAAGTCAAGAGTAGCGTACTTGAGGAACTCCGAAACGAAGCCTCCGCTGACGAAATCCTGGTCCGACTGAAAAAACTTCGCGAAGGGGATCGAACGACGACGGACCTGCGAGCGTTGGATTTGATGGAGGTGCTGATCGAGCGGAAATCGTCTGAGCTTCTCAACCAGCCAGGAACACACATTGACAAGTGCCTAGCAGGCTTACGGCGAGCGTTCCAACGTGAATGGGGCGATGGCGAGCCGAAGCTCATGGCGAGCTTTCTTTTTCAGTTGGGCTCATTGCCTAACGAGCAGCTCAAGACCGAGCAGCTTCGCGAGTTGCGAGCTTTACGGCTCGCGGCGCCACGTTCATCCCGCGATCGACTGGCCATTACGATGGATCTCAGTCAGTTGATGTTCATGAGCTATGGCCAGCGAGAGGAATCGCTACGTCAGATGGAGGTCGAAGTTCGCGAGTACACGCAGGCCAATAGTGGTCTTTGGCCGCATCCAGACAACGAGATTTTGAGTCGATATGTGAGCTTGCTTGAATCAGCCAATCGCCATGCAGTTGGCGAAGAACTGCTCCAAAAGTTCCCAGCGAAGCCAGCCAACGAAGAGCAGAAGAAGTTTCTGAAAATTCGACAGGCGACACTCTACAACAGCGCTCTAGAAGCGGATGGTGCCGTGTCCATCGGTACGGGGCGGACCAATCTATTTGCTCCGTTAGTGGCCTTCACTCTGAAGGAACTCGCGAATGCACCGGATGAGAATTTTACGTATCAGTTGATTAGCCATTTGAACAACACGTTTGTGATTGCCCACAGGCATAAACTTCAGGGGACTCGAGAAGCTTTACAAGAATTTGCATTTAAGACGATGCCTATCATTCTAAAACGACAGGAGCAGTACTATCATCAAACGGTAACGGCTCCCGTTTCGATCCTTCGCGAAGTGCTGGGTGCAAAACCAACCCTACAATACGTTGTCGAACGCATGGAACAATATCCCAATCGGTTTTCGGAAAACTATCACAGCCCGTGGAACGCGTTCGGAAATGATCTTTCGACTCTGCGCACGGAGGTCGGTAGCTCAGAACTGGACGAACGAATCCTCAAACTGACGATCGATCACTTAAAGCACCATCTGCGCACGGGCGAAGGTAGCAACCATTCGATCTTCTACCGCATTAATCGGGAATTCTGGCTGGAGAAGTATGCGAATTTTGTCGCTGCTGCCGAAGAAGTTCTTAAGGAGAATTTCATTTCAGGCAGGCGGGCGGTTGCAATTGCGACTTATCTCCGAAATGGATTGGTGTTGAAGCCGCGAGGGATTGAGATCCTCAAAATTGCTCACGGCAACGGGCTGCTCGATGCGGCTCAGCAGATCGTTTTGGTGGATTTGCTGCGAGAAGACAATCGTTTTGCCGAGATCATTCCGATCATAGAGCCTCTGGTCAAGTCTCATCCGGATTCTATGGTATATCGAACCAGGTTGATGGCCGCGTACTTCCACACACAGCGAGCGGAGCAATTGCAGACTCTGATTGTTCAGACGGACGGGCACTTTCATCAAGCGGGTCGTTGGACCGAAGAGAATGCCTCTCAATTCGTTAACGGATGTTACGACTCGCAACAATGGGATCGCGCAAAGTTGTACTGCACCGAAGCGATCGTGTTGCATCAGCGTGCCAATCCTGCAAGCGGCTTGAATGATGCTGCGCTATCGAACCTTTACCAACGACTCGCGCATATTGAGTCCATGTTGAAAAACACGAAGGAAGCGGTGGCAGCTGCCATGTCGGGGATGCTCTGCTGGAACGCGAGGCATGAGCAGAGAGCGAGCGTGCTGAATACGCTTCAACAAATCCTGAATGAAGCCAAGGATCGCGATGCGTTTGTCACCCAACTGGACGCCGAGGCAGCCCGGACTGGCCAAGACAATCCTGTTCTTCGCAAGGTTCTCGGGAACTCGTACCGAAATGGTTCGGAGAATGCGAAAGCGATCGTTCAGTTTCAGCTTGCGTTGGAGCTTCAGCCGAATGACAAGGAAACGCATCAATCCCTGATACAAGTCTTCGATGCGATTGGAAACAGATCCGCGGCAGGTCGGCAATTGTTGAAGCTGATAGACTTTCAGCGACACGACCTGACGTTATATCAGCAGTTAGCAGAGCGAATGAAGGGAAGTGCCAGCGAAGCGGAGCGAGCAGCCACCTCCATCATCGAATCCTCGCCCAACGAAGCCGAGTCTCACGCCGCAATGGCCGAGCTTCGGCAAAATCAAAATCGTTGGTCCGAGGCGATTCCGCACTGGAATCAAGTTGCTCGGTTGCGAAAGCTCGAACCCGCGGGTTTGATCAAACAGGCTGGGGCTCAATTGCATGAGAAGCAATTCGCCGAGGCCGGCGAGACGATTCAAAAACTCCGCAATACGCCATGGCCCACCCGTTTTGGCGATACCGAATCACAGCTTCAGCAATTGCAGCAACTCTTGCCACAATAGGGGGCTTGTTCGCGGTATTTTGAAGCCAGTCCCGGAAACCGCTAATGGAGCGGACCAAATGAAATTAGAAAAACGATAAACAAAGGTAACTTGCGGTGAGTAGAATCCCAGCTTTGGAATCGAAGAACCAACCAGGCTAACAACAATGCCGTGACCAGTATTGCCAATCCGCGCCAGCCCAACGACAGCCCTGCCAGCATTGCGATAATAGCGGTAATCACGAGTAAATTGGCGATTGAAAAACGCATTAAAGAACCACAATTCGGATTACTAGTAGCAGCATTGGAAGTGCGATGATCATCAGGTTTAGCAAATCTAACTTCCTAAGTTATCATCGACGCCTCTTTCTTGCTCAGCTCAAGTCTAACTTGACCGGCCTTTTCTTGCTGGTTGCGGACTCTGGCTAAACTCGAAGGTATGCACCCTGCTTCTCCAAGGGTCGAACGAAAAGCCAGGTCACGAAGAAGAATAGTGCTAGGCCAGTGATCGCATACCATCGTCCAAGTGAGAAACCCTAACGGTCCTCCATCGATAGCATTGGGAGCCGTATTGCACCACAAGAAGTTAAACCAATAAGACAACAGCACGTGTGCGATCGCAGACCCCAACATCCAAAAAATGCGAATCGAAGAACCTGAGGTCATACTGCATAACCGCCGAAATAATTCACTAGCAGCATTCCAACGACTGTATAACCGCGAAACTGGTCGAGTGAAGCGAGCCGTTCCGCTTTTGCTGGCGCATTACTCTCGAGTTGTTGAGCTGACATGGAGTTCACCGCCTTCATTGAGACCGTTACGAAACGCCT
>JANMLD010000019.1:0-14702 GCA_031372345.1 Pirellula sp. | reverse complement strand
ATGTCGTACGCGAAGATCTTTTCTTGATCGCGGATATAGAGTTTCTGCCCCGCAATCACTGGGTGTGTCCAAATCGCCCCCTGCTTCCTGTCCGAAGTGGTCTGTTCTGGAAGCTTCACTTGGCCAAGCTCCTCAAAACCTGAACGGGTCACTTTAGCAAGGTAGCAAATCCCCTCTTGATCGTCGTAGCAGTACGCGAGTCCATCTGCGAAAGCAATCGAACCTGATCGCGTTTTACCAAGTCTTTTGGACCAAAGCACTTTGCCAGTCGTCAAGTCCTGCGCCATCCAAACGCCTCGCAAAGCGTGGGTAAATCCAATGATCGCGTCATCATGGAGTACAAACCCGCCGTGGTGATTTTCCATACTCTCCTTGGATTCATGGTAAATCTGTTTGGCCGTCAATTGACCATCCTTGACTAAGATCTTGACCGCCACGTTTCCTGCTTTGTAGCCCGAAGAATGATAGACGATATCCCCTGAAGCGATCGGTGTCGGAATGACTGCGGTACCATTGCCGGTCTCTCCATTCTTGAATAGCAACTTACCCGAGTCGCAGTGGATTCCGACTAAACCTTGCTCGCAAGCCGTCAAATAGACTGGAATGCCACCGAAGGTGTGCTTGATCACGGAAACGTATTGGGCTCCAGCAGAAAAATCCGACTCCCAGATTTTTTTACCGGTCCTCTTGTCCAAACCGATGAGGAAATTCTTGCCGCCAGGTGTCACGATTAATCGATCGCCATCGATGAGTACCGACTCGCTGTATCCCCACTTCGGAACGCCGCCACCGAAATCAGAAACCAGATTCACGGACCAAACAACATTACCATCTGTTTTTTGATAACACCCAAGGTCGCCTAAGTCGGTTAAGGCGTAAACCAAATCTCCGTCGATTGTCGGGGAACTGCGTGGACCATCGCCCCAACCCGTCGAATAGTCCTTGGGGTTAGCTCCTCGTCCCATGGTTGCTGTCCAATTCTCCTTCCCATTCTTGGTGTCGAGGCAGATCAGCAAGTTCTTATCTTCACGCTTGCCCAGCGTGTAAAGGCGGTTGTCCTCGACTGAGACGCTGGAGTAACCGATTCCTGCATTGCCGAAACTCCAGGACAATACGGGACCGCTCTCTGGCCATTTCTTGAGTAGCGATTTGTGGAGCGCAGCACGGCCATCTCGATTTGGTCCACGCCATTGTGGCCAATCACCTTCCGCAAATGCCATCGACGCCCCTCCGATGATAAACAGTCCAAGCCACGCGATTCGTTTTAAGCTGTAGAGGTACATATTCATTGGTGAACAGATTTCTTCTGTGAATTCGAGTTTTGAGTTGCATTGAGCCATTCCTATTCTATCGGACAAACCCCTGACAGGCATTAGCCATGAGCGCTCATTGGAATACCCAATTGCAGAGCGGTTCGATGGCTCTGTAGTAACTGAACAGTATTGGGAAGAACGCAGTCCACCGCATCCGCGGCAAAGTGGTAACCATAGACATAGAAATACCAATATGCTGGCCAATTGCAAACTGATCACCGTCGGGCTTTTGAGCCCCGATGGTCGAATCGTGGGTTGCAGGTCAGGCGTTTCCATTTCTTAATTCTCGGTTGGTTTGACATGATTACTCGGCGGAGCGACCCGTGGGTGACGTCGCTCCGCGACTCGCGGTCAGTGTACTCTCTAACCTAGTCATATCCCCAACACAAATACGCTCGAACTTCCGGATGGAATGAATGACAAACATTGCCTAGTAAATGAATGACAACCATTGTCTAGTAATTCCAACCGCAAGGACGTCAGTCGGCGGAGCGACTGCCCCACGGCTACCGAAAGTCACGCGATTGAATATCCAATGGCCTGATTACTGCTTGCAAGTCCTCTACGCGTCCAACCAACACATGGATTACCCCTTGTCGATTTTCCAAAATTCCATGCACCAACCAAGCGTTAGACTGCTTGCACAATAGATAATAATGTTTCCAAGTCTCAGGACGAATCACCAAATTGATCGATCCCGTTTCGTCCTCCATAGTAACAAAGGTAATGCCCTTGGCGGTGCCGGGCCTTTGCCGCAAAAGGATCAACCCTGCAACCCGAATAAATCGTCCGTTCGAAACATTGGCCAATTCGTTTGCGGGGGTCACTCTCAGTTGCGACAGTTTTCCTCGGTAAAAACCGATGGGATGCCCTTTGAGCGAAATCCCTGTCGTCTCGTAGTCGGTATAGACCTCGTCCAGCGGCGTCATGCGGGTTAAACTCCCGGGAATATCTTCGTCATGATCCATGTCGCTTGCATCAAAGAGCGGCATCGCAATCTGCTTGCGCTCCTGTGCTAACGATTGCCAATAGGCGGCGCGGCGATCACCCGATAGCGACTCCAAGGCGCCAGCGTCCGCCAACGTCGAGAGGGTCGATTGCGTCAGCCCAGCCCTTCGAACCAAATCCGTTTGGTCCACGAACTTCGACACAAACGTTTTGGCCTCCTCGATCCGTTGCGCATCTTGCTCATGCAGCCCTCGAATCATCCTTAACCCCAATCGAATCGGCATCCTTGAATTCGACGGCTCAGGAACGAAAGCAGTATCGTCGTTGCCGAGCGTGCAGTCCCAACGACTTGCATTTACGTCTGGCCCAAGCACTTCGACATTGTGCCGCCTCGCATCTTGAATAAGTTGTGCCGGTGCGTAGAAACCAAGTGGTTGGCTATTGAGCATTGCACAGCAAAACACCTCCGGATAATGATGTTTGATCCAACAGGAAGCGTATACCAACAACGCAAAACTAGCCGCATGTGACTCTGGAAAACCGTATTCGCCAAACCCTCGCAGTTGATTAAAAACGCGTTCTGCAAACACTTCATCCAACCCGTTGACTCGCATCCCCTCGATCAACTTCAGCTTGAATTTGTCGATCACGCCCGGACGTCGCCATGCGGCCATGGCACGCCTCAATTGGTCCGCTTCGCCAGGAGTAAAGCCTGCCGCGACGACCGCCAGTCGCATCGCTTGCTCTTGAAACAGTGGGACGCCCATCGTCTTGCGGAGCACTTGCGCGATCTCCTCGTTCGGATACTCTGGCTGAATTCCGGATTGCCGTGCTTTCAGATAGGGATGCACCATCTGACCTTGAATGGGACCGGGCCGGACAATTGCAACTTCGATAACCAAGTCATAAAAGCATCTTGGTTGCAGCCTCGGCAGCATGCTCATTTGCGCTCGGCTCTCAATCTGAAAAACGCCAACGGTGTCCGCTTCGCATATCATGTCGTAAACGGCTTTGTCAGCCGCTGGAATCGTGGCTAGCGTCAACGGACGTTGATAATGATCCTCAATCAAGTCGAGGCTGCGATGGATTGCCGATAGCATTCCTAGCGCGAGGCAATCCACTTTAAGAATACCCAATTCGTCCAAGTCGTTTTTGTCCCATTGGATGATGGTACGGCCCGGCATGGCTGCATTTTCGATCGGGCATAATTCATGAAGTGCCCCTTGTGTCATGACCATCCCGCCCGTGTGCTGTGACAGATGCCTTGGGAATCCCAGCAAAGATTGCACCAAATAATGATAGCGAGCACCAATCGGGGATTTCGGATCGATGCCTGCAGCTAAACACTTCGATTCAAAGGACTCTTCGCCTCCGCGTCCCTCGACAATCTTGGCCAGGGAATCGATACGATCCTGGGATAGTCCAATGGCCTTGCCGCAGTCGCGAACGGCGGATCGCAATCGGTACGTAGTGACGGCCGCGGTCATGCCCGCTCGATGGCGTCCGTACTTTTCGTAGACGTATTGGATGACTTCTTCCCGACGTTGGTGTTCGAAATCGACGTCGATATCGGGCGCTTCATTGCGTTCGCGACTGATGAAGCGTTCAAAGAGAAGATCGTATTGGCTGGGATCCACACTGGTTACCCCCAAGCAAAAGCAAACGGCGCTGTTGGCGGCCGAACCGCGACCTTGGCACAGAATGTTCCGCGACCGGGCGAATCGGACCAAGTCCCACACGGTCAGAAAATAGGGCTCATAACGCAAGTCTTGGATGATCGAGAACTCGTGCTTGAGCATGGCGATCACAGAGTTCGGGACGCCGCGCGGGTATCGCTCTTTGGCTCCTACCCAAGTCAGTTTCTTGAGGTAGTCAATGGGTGCTACACCCGTTGGCGAAGCCTCCAGCGGATATTCATAGCGGAGCGACTGCAATGAAAAGTCGATTCGCTGCTGGATCTCGGTCGTCGCCGAAAGCGCTTCAGGACAATCCCGAAAAACGCGTTGGATATCGGCCAGGGACTGCATGGCATAACTGGCGTTCATGGGCCGCGAGGCAGCCATGGCGTCGATGGTCGTCCCAGATGCAATGGCGGCCAAACAGTCCTGCAGCAGCATCCGCTCGGGTACGTGATAGAGGCAGTCGCCGGTCGCCAGAAGCGGAACGCGAGAATCGCTACTAGCTTTCCTCCAGCGTGCAAGCGAGACTTGGTCGTCTACTCCGCGGTGAAGGCTTGCAATCAGATAACCGCGGTCGCTAAACAATTCCCGGAACTGGTTGAGCCATAGAATCCAATTTTGCAGATCGTTGGTATCGAAACTAGCTCCTGCCTTGCACCATGGATCAATGGGAATCGGTTGGACTTGGAGGGGTGCCAGGGGGTCGGTCGAAACGCGCTCGGGGGTGGTTGCTCTCGGCGTATCTGGAAGACGGGGCACAAAACCTGCAATGCAGTCATCGCTGCCTGCAACGATATCATGCCAGGACAAACGGCAAGCCCCTTTGTCCGCTCGCAGCCGGCCAACGGAAAGTAGTTTGCAAAGGTTGCCATAGCCTCTTCGGTTTTGGGGCCACAGAACAACGGGTGGTCCATCTTCGGGATGTAGTTCACTTCCAACGACAAATGGAAAGGACAGGTCTCGAGCGGCAGTATGCGCGCGAACGATTCCGGAGAGAGTATTGCGGTCAGTGATTGCCAGTCCAACATATCCGAGCAATGCCGCTTGCTCAACCAGCTCATGTGCGTGTGATGCACCCTCCAAAAACGAGAAGTTGCTTTTGCATTGCAATTCCACGTATTGAATCATGCTGGTGTGTCGATGTTTAATGGTCGCTGAACTTGGCGTCGTCTAGTGTGTGACGAAGGGAACAGTTCAACGGTCATTGTAGCACGCCAAAGTGTAGAACGGCACTCCGTGCCGTTTTTCTCGGCACGGAGTGCCGAGCTACACTTTGTCGCTTTTCGCTCTGCGAAAGTGCGTTTGAATGCCTACTTTCGCAGAGCGAAAGGCGACAATTTAACGGAACAAAGAGCCAGATCATGCGGTGCATCGCAATGCATGTCGGCTACAATAGATTTGCCAGAAAACCTCCCCCGCCCCTCCGATGCACCCATGAAACTCAGACTTACAAGCATCACACAAGCTGCCACAATTGCCGTAGCGCTTCTTTTCGGACTTACCGCCTGCCCCCAGCAACTTTCCGCACAAAAGCCAATCGACTTTCCGCACGAAATCGTGCCGCTCCTTCGCAAACATTGTGCGGAATGCCATGCAGGTGAAAAGATCAAGGGTAGCTTCTCAATCAACACAAGAGCTGAACTTCTTACGGGGAGCGAAAACGGGCCAGTGCTCGAGGTTGGCAAAGCCGATGCCAGTCGAATCATCGAGCTTGTCACTTCCGATGTGGAAGACGAACGCATGCCACCGAAAGGGCCACGACTACAAAAAAATGAAGTGGAACTGCTAAAGCGATGGATCGATAGCGGCGTCAGTTGGGAAGATGGCTTTGCATTCAAAGCCCCAGCTTACGAACCGCCACTCAAGCCGCGAAAACCGGATCTGCCCGCAGCCCGCAACGGTCGAACGAATCCAATCGATCGGATAATCGATAACTACTTGGCTGAGTCGGAATCGTCCGTACCAAACGCCATCCCGGACGCGACGTTCGCGAGGCGAGTGTCGTTGGACCTCAACGGCCTACTACCTGAGTCAAGTGAGCTCGAGTCCTTTTTCGCAAATAAGGCCGCCAATCGACGGGCTGCCTTGATTGACCAACTGCTAGCGGATGACGAAGCCTACGCAGAACATTGGCTCACCTTTTGGAATGATTTACTTAGAAATGACTACGGCGGTACTGGTTTCATCACCGGTGGTCGAAAACAAATAAGCGGATGGTTGTACCAATCGCTGCTTAACAACAAACCCTACGATCAATTTGTGCGAGAGCTCATTGCGCCCCCGACCGAGGAGAGCCGAGGTTTCATCGAGGGGATCAAATGGCGCGGTGAAGTTAGCGCCGGCCAAACGGTCGAGATTCAATTCGCCCAAAGTGTTTCGCAATCGTTACTCGGAATCAATTTGAAGTGTGCTTCGTGCCACGACAGTTTCGTGGATCGATGGAAACTGGATGAAGCCTACGGTTTGGCAGCCATCTATTCGACAAAGGATCTTGAGATTCATCGTTGCGACAAAGCGATTGGCAAAACCGCAAAAGCCAAATGGTTGTTTCCTGAATTAGGCGACATCGACGCGAATGCAAAACCCGAAGAGCGACTTCGGCAGCTTGCCACCCTCATGACGCATCCTGAGAACGGCCGATTCACCCGTACCATCGTCAATCGATTGTGGCATCGAATGATGGGACGAGGAATCGTTCACCCAACCGATTCCATGCAGACGGAACCTTGGAATGCGGATTTGCTGGACATGCTTGCAAGCGACTTTGCAGAACATGGCTACAATCTGAAACATACGCTGCGGTTGATTGCGAATTCGGCTGCTTATCAAAGCCAATGCGAGGTATTGACCGCGGATTCAGAGACTCGCGCGTATCGATACCTTGGTCCCAGGGCAAAGCGCATGACGGCGGAGCAGTTTGCCGATACGGTATGGCAACTAACCGAAGCAGCTCCTACTCGCATGGATGCGAACTTTCTGCGGGGCAAGGTAAATCCGGAGGTTGCGAAGTCGCTAGCCCTGGGTGCAAGCTGGATATGGTCCAGCGATGGCATGGCCACACCTCATCAAGCAGGCGAGAAGCGATCATTCCGCAAGCAATTCGAGTTGAACAAGGGCTTCGGCCAAGCCGGAGCAGTTATTACATGCGACAATCGATTCACTCTCTACGTCAACAGCAAGAAGCTGGCCAGTAGCGATAACTGGGAAACGCCAACGGCGGTTCGATTAATCGGTCTAGTTGCAGGAAAGAACGAGTTGCTGGTCGTTGCCGAAAACCAAGGGAATGCACCGAATCCCGCAGGTTTGTTTTTTGAAGCCAAAGTTTGGGCGGATGGCCAGTTGCCGGATACTCAGCCCCCGTTATTATCAATAACAAGCGATGCGACTTGGGAATGGACGGATAAGACGCCTCGCGACAATGGCAAGTTTGCAAAAGAGCCAGGCAATTGGCAACCTGCCGTACCTGTTGCGGCTCAGGCCACTTGGGCTGCGGTCTTACCTAAACTTCAATTCGAACTTACTCGCTCGGCCTTTGCAAAATCTTCGATGGTGCGGGCTTCGCTGCTCAAGAGTGACCCGATGATGCGAGCGTTAGGTCGACCCAATCGCGATCAGATCGTAAGCATGCGACCTAACGACTTGACAACGCTCGAGGCCATGGAATTGGCTAACGGATCGATCGTCGCGAAAACCCTTGCCACGGGCGCTGAGAATTTACTAAAGCGATCGTGGACAAGCAAACAAGCATTTACGCGGTGGTTATATGGCTTCTCCTTCACGCGAGAACCGACCAAGGAGGAACTGGCCATCTCGGACGAGTTGCTTGGCAATGAGCTTTCGGCGCGAGGCATCGAGGATTTGTTGTGGGTTATCATTATGCAACCAGAATTTCAATTGGTGAGGTAATTTGCGATGGAAAACGACAACAGCCTTAATGGCAATCGGCATGAGATTCGCCGTGACTTTCTAAAGAAGCTAGCTGTAGCCGGCTCGGCCGCGTTCATGACGGGTCAGCCCCAATTCGTGCGAGCAGAAGACGTTTCGTCGACGAATCCTCCGGCCAAAGCGGACGCTTGTATATTGCTCTGGATGGCTGGTGGCATGGCAGCACCCGACACCTTCGATCCGAAACGCTACTCGCCCTACAAAGAAGGGCTTGAGATCAAGTCCATGTTGAGCACCTTCCCTGCCATCAATACGGCAGTTGACCACATCAAGATCTGCGAAGGGCTAGAGAACATTGCGGGTGTTATGGACCGAGCAACTTTGATTCGAAGCGCCGTCCAGCCAGACTTGGGCAGTATTTTGCATTCTCGTCACCAATACCATTGGCATACCGGTTACGTCCCTCCTCAAACCGTCGCGTGTCCGCATATTGGCTCTTGGATGGCCAAGGTGCTCGGTCCTCGCAATCCAGTGATTCCAGCCTTTATCAACATTGGCCAACGGCTTGAGGGGATTGGGGAGGTGGAGGAACTGAAAGCGTTTACTACGGCTGGATTCTTTGGAAGTGAATTTGGGCCGATGAACCTCCCCTTTCCGGAGGAGGCAGCCCAGTCGGTTCGTCCGCCCAAGGGGATGGATGCGGAGCGGTTCGCCAATCGCGATCGACTCTTTAGGCGGATGCTGGACAGGAATCCGAATCGCGAGTTGATGAGCGATTACCAACAGGAGTCGATGCTTCGCAGTTTTGATAACGCTTATCGATTGCTGAGTTCCAAGGAACGTGAAGCGTTCGACATCTCGCTTGAGCCCAAAGAAGTTTTGGAGAAATACGATACGGGACGATTCGGTCGTGGATGTTTGCTGGCACGTCGACTGATTGAAGCCGGGGCCCGCTTTGTTGAGGTCACGACGGAGTACGTACCGTTTCTTTATTGGGACACGCATGCGAACGGTCACGAGACATTAGCGGGCTTGCACAAGGAAATGGATCTGCCTATCGCCACGTTGGTTCGCGACTTGGAGGAACGCGGGTTACTTGAACGAACACTTATTATCGTCGCGAGCGAGTTTAGTCGCGACGCCATCATGGAGGGTAGACCCGGATCGAATGCAAACGATCAAGCGACCTTCAAAGTCGATACGGTATCGGAGATGAAACACTATGGACTGCATCGGCACTTCACGGGTGGAACGAGTGTTCTCATGTTTGGTGGTGGAACCAAGAAAGGGTTTCTTTATGGCGAGACTGCAGAAGAGCGTCCGCTGTTGGCAATCAAGAATCCAGTGAGTGTGATGGACCTGCACGCCACGATCATGACCGCCATGGGGATCAGCCCAAAGACGCAATACTTAGTTGAAAACAGGCCGTTCTATGTGACAGAGGACGGCAAGGGGCGAGCGGTGATGGAAGTGTTTGCGTAGGTGGCGCGCGGAATCCCGCAGGTTCACCCTGCGGAAGTTTCGGTTTTTCACTACCCTATAGATCATCGCAGTCGAAATGTCGCTATGACCCAGCAACTCCTGAATCGTTCGAATATCGGTTCCATCGTCCGGTCGGACCTTTGCTTACGCCGAAGGCGTTAAACAGCAAAGCCCAGGGTCGCCGCGGACGCGGCGCACCCTGGATTCGCCACGAACGCAATGCCCCCGACCCCAACGGGGTTGAACATGCGTCGCACGGGATGAACCCTCGACATGCGGGACATTATCCGCAGGATATGGCCATCCATGTTGTCGGACCCCGTTGGGGTCCCGCGCACCTTTTGGCGTTGGACCCAGGGTGCGCCGCCTTCGCGGCGACCCTGGGCTTTGTTGTCAAACCGTTTCACGGTAATAAACACAGGTGTGCAGCCTTCGCGGCCACCCCTCCGTCCTCGCATGCGATCGTGTTGCAGCGTGACAACAGAAACCATACAATGCTCGAGGACAGTACTCGTCTTACTGACATCCTGACCGGCCAATACAAGATCATTTCGGAGTTGATCAATAGATAAGAAATCAGAACCAACCGATGACACGAAGGGCTCGGTCGCCCGGCCTTGACTTGCGTTGAGCAAACTCCTCGCCCTCGGTGAACGTAATCGTCATCCGCTTGTGATGATCCCTACAGTTTTAACTTCGAAGAATCGAGAACCGTTTATGAAATGCACGTCAAACCAAATCCGATCTAACCGACCCTACGACTTGAAAACCAAAGCGATGATTTCGTGTGGTGCGGGCGGAATGTCTGCTTTGTTCGGTAGCGGATTGTTATACGCAAACCCGAGCTGGGTGATGGCGATTTGCCTTTTTGCGATTGCAACATCCGTTTCATTAATTTGCTTTTGCGTTCCGTGGTGTCCAAAACAGATTGAACCGAACCCTGAGTAGGCAAACGGAGGGGACGAAACACCGAACCAGAATGGCTCGACTACTCAATTTTCGGGAATCGAAAAATCAGTTTGAAAATCAACGGGTCACCTGTATATTTTTCTGAACAGATAGTCATATTCTATGCTGTGGACGGCGGGTTGCCCAAACGCATCGAAGTCCCAATCAAGTCAATTCGCGCATATGAGTTCCCTCACGAGCTTTGGGAGCGATTGATCGAAAAGAACACGGACGAGCCAAGCGCTGCACCCAAGTCCCGCTTGTCAAGATGAGCCGATAATTCCCAAAGATATCGTGTCGGAAGAGCATTTGCTCGACGTGATTCGTTACAATTCTGCGAGATCACAGAACAAAGCAATGGACACGAAGGACTCGATCCTACGCGCGAACTTGCGTTGAGTTTGCTCCCCGTCCTCGGTCGTTGCAGTCGTTATGTCCGTCCTTCAGAAATGAACTCGCTTGCTAGCTTTACGAACTCGACTTGCTTGGTTTGCGAAACCGAAGAACCTACTTCTGTTCGATTTCTTCGGCGCTCTCGTGACCTCACTTTTCACCGGACTACGGCGTATATCGATTCGCGACTATCGTCTATCTGGAGCCTGGGAATAGTTGGGGTTGAAGGCTACAATGACGTCAGCATGCTTCTGTCCCTTAGATAACGATTCAAATGAACCTACGTATTTTGTTCCATAGTTGGAATCCCTCGATCTGCGTCATAGCTGTCGGATGTGCCCTCCATTGGCTTTTTGTAAGCCCGGCTTTGGCTCAGGAGTCGCCAGCCAAGGCCAAAAGCGAGGCCACTGCCGACGCGGGCCCAACCGAGGCTACCTTTCTCAGTAAGACGCGGCAACTGACCTTCGATGGCGTTCGGGCTGGCGAGGGTTATTTCAGTCGAGACGGCAAATCGATGGTCTTCCAGAGTGAACGGGACAAGGAAAATCCCTTTTACCAAATTTATCTAATGGATCGGGAGACCGGGGACGTAGAACGGGTCTCGCCGGGATATGGCAAGACAACCTGTGCTTGGATCCACCCAGATGGCGACCGCGTTCTGTTCGCTTCCACGCAGTTCGATCCGGAAGCGATCAAGAAACAGAAAGCTGAGCTTGAGGAGCGAGCCTCGGGTAAACAAAAACGCTATGCATGGGATTACGACGAAAACTTCGATCTCGTGGAATGGAATCGCAAGACGCATGAGTACAAGAAAATCACGAATATCCAAGGCTACGATGCAGAGGCTTCGTATTCGCCCGACGGCCAGTACATCGCGTTTTCGTCCAATCGACTTGCCTATCAAGCCAAACTGAGCGAACGCGAGAAGACGCTCTTTGAAAACGACCCAGCCACTGCCCTCGATCTATACATTATGAAGAGCGATGGCACCGAAGTGAAACGTATCACGGATCAGTTCGGTTACGACGGCGGTCCTTTCTTTTCGCCCGATGGCAAACGGCTTTGCTGGCGACGTTTTTCAGAAGACGGTGCAACGGCAGAGATCTACACAGCCAATCTTGATGGCACCGCCGTCAAACGCTTGACATCGCTCGGCGCGATGAGTTGGGCTCCCTATTTTCATCCAAGTGGAGATTATCTGATTTTCGGTACCAACGTGCATGGCTTTGCGAACTTCGAGTTGTATCTGGTGGATGCCCAGGGATTGCACGCACCGGTGCGGGTCACGACTACGGATGGATTTGATAGTTTGCCGGTCTTCACACCGGATGGCAATGAACTGGCTTGGACATCGATCCGAACCTCGAACAAAAAATCGCAGATCTTCATGGCAGATTGGAATGACAAAGCGGCCCGAGAGGCACTTGAACTGGGGGCCCCGAATGAAAAAGTGGACGGTAGCGCCACTAGGCCTCCAACGCTCAGCCAAATTGAATCTGCAAAAGCAGAGGCCACCGCCGCAGTCAAGGCAAACGATGCGGACTACCGTGCGAGCGACATAGGACGCCACGTGGATTATCTTTGCCGCCCCGAATTGGGTGGAAGGCTTACGGGGACTGCTGGCGAGAAACTTGCCACTTCGTATGTTGCCAGTTACATGGCCTCGATGGGGCTTGAACCTGCAGGCAGCAACGGCACTTACTTTTACAATTTCCCCTTCACTGCCGGGGTCGAATTGCTCAATAGCAATGCGATGACCTCGGCCGACAAGTCCTGGGCCATCAACACCGATTGGCGGCCCTTGGTTTTTTCAAATTCAGGAACAGTGGCGCCCACTGAAGTGGTCTTCGCGGGATACGGTATCGTTGCACCGGCCGATCAAGGGCAACCGGAATACGATTCGTACGTTCATTTGGATGTGGAAAACAAATGGGTCATGATGTTAAGGCAAATGCCGTCCGAAGTGAGCCCAGAACGCCGGCAGCAATTTGCCCGATTCAGTTCATTGCGATACAAGGCCATGGCGGCCCGCGACCGGGGTGCAAAGGGAATCATCGTTGTTAGCGGTCCAACGAGTATGGTACGCAAGCAGTTGGTACCCCTCGAAATGGATGGCGGTCTGTCGGGTTCCAGTATCGCGGCGATCAGCGTAACGGATGCTGTTGCAGAAGCTTGGTTTACCGATAGCAAAGAGAAATTAGCCGATCTGCAAAAGGAACTTGACCGCGGCGAAATGATGATGGGATTTGAATTGCCAGGGGTCCGCGTCAGCGCAACAATTGACGTTAAGAAAATCATGCGAGAAGGAGTGAACGCAATTGGACTCCTTCAAGCGGGCGATAAACCGGCCAAGTCAGTCATCATCGTAGGTGCGCATATTGACCATTTGGGCACTGGTGGAAGTGGAAGCAGTATGGCCAAGGAAGAGGAAAAGCAAGGTATGCACCGGGGGGCGGACGACAATGCATCGGGCGTTGCAGCGATGCTTGAAATAGCGCAATCGATGTCGCAGCTAAAGCGCTCTGGCAAGTTAACGATGGAACACGACATCTTGTTTGCGGCTTGGTCTGGCGAGGAACTTGGTCTGCTCGGTTCCGCGTATTTTGCCGATCATTTTTTTGAGCTCTATCCCAACTTGCCCAAGACGGAAAAGGCAAACACGCTCTATCCGACCGTGGTCGCCTGTTTGAACCTGGATATGGTCGGGCGATTGCGAGACAATCTTGTACTGCAGGGGATTGGATCTTCACCGCTTTGGACTCAAGAAATCGAGAAACGGAACGCGGTGGTCGGCTTGCCTTTGACTTTGCAAAACGACTGTGCCTTGCCTACCGATGCCTCGACCTTCTTTTTAAAGGGAGTTCCCATTCTGTCTGCATTCACGGGATCGCACTCCGAATACCATACGCCGCGCGATACGCCAGAGTTGTTGAACTACGAGGGGGCTGCAAAGACGGCCAAGCTGATGGGTTTGGTGGCCCGAGCGCTAGTAAGTTCGAAGCAGATCCCCGAATTTCATGAACAGAAAGCTCCTGAAGGGCAGGGGGCTCGAGCCATGATGACCGCTTATCTCGGTACGGTTCCGGACTACTCACAAGGGGACATCAAGGGCCTCATGTTGTCCGGCGTGGCCAAAGACGGTCCAGCCTCCAAAGCGGGAGTGCAAGGCAAGGACATCATCATCGAGTTGGCAGGTCGAAAAGTTGAGAACATCTACGACTACACGTACGCCATCGAGGCGCTCAAGGTCGGCCAAGAAACGGAAATCGTCGTGCAGCGTGGAAGCGAAACGCTAAGACTGAAGGTTACGCCACTGTCTAGGCAATAACACAAGGTGGGGTTCGGAACATTTGTTTTAGGGCGAAGGTAAGTATCCCCCGAGTAAACTCGGGGGCATTGACATGCCGTCGGATTTATCCGAGGGTGTTGACCATCTGTTCTAGAGAAATGGTAAGCATCCCCCGAGATAAACTCGAGATAAACTCGGGGGCATTGTCATGCCGTCGGCTTCATGGGCTTCACGCCGTGGGTCTGACGCAACCAAACGACGAAATCGAGCGCCTCAGGCGTCTTGCCGGACGAACGCAGCATGTTGGTGATTTGCGCTCGATGGAGAGTCCCGTGTACAGACAGTTGGAGAAGCGATTCAGACAAGTGATATTCCATGGGTCCGCCTCCCACGTCTACGGTAACGAACCGACCCAACTGATCTTGTCCTGATCGGCAGATGTAATCCAGCTTCTTTTCTGACATCTCCAGCCATCGTTTCGACAATTCGGCAATGGATGTTGTAATGGGTGAGGTTGGAAATGGAGAACCAGTCGATTGCCAGTTTGCCTGCCAGAAACTCTCGGCGTCATAAATGTGCAAGAGCGATTTGCGGATGGATCCAACTCCCATTCCCCAGTCTTGGTCCAATTGATCGTCCGTTAAGTCACGGCATTGATCGAAGAGTCTTCGCATGGCCCAGTCGCCGTAGTCGCAATACTGAGCCAGCGATTCCAAATCTGGGGCATTGTATGGGACTGCCGTCTCGCCAACCTCGAGTCCCCAT
>JANMLD010000501.1:0-3923 GCA_031372345.1 Pirellula sp. | reverse complement strand
GACGCGACGTCACCCGATCACCAGCTTTACCCAGAGTACGATGACGTTTTGAAAGTTTCGATGGTCAAGGAAGTGCACCTTTTTTTCGATGAAGTTCTGAAAAACAATTTGAGCCTCACCAACTTCGCTGCATCCGAATTCAGCATGCTCAACGGTCGTCTTGCAAAACACTACTGCATACCTGGTGTCGAAGATGGACTGGAATTCCAAAAAGTCATGTTGCCGCCCGGCAGCCATCGAGGTGGTGTTTTGACCATGGGTGCGATCTTGAAGGTAACAGCCAATGGCACTACGACTTCGCCGATTCTCCGCGGCGCTTGGGTTTTGGACCGATTTCTGGGCTCACCTCCACCCAAGCCGACGATGGATGTCGAGGCGATAGAGCCTGACATTCGCGGTGCAACCACCATACGCAGTCAGTTGGCCAAGCATCGCGATCTCGCTCAGTGCGCTGGTTGTCACGCGATCATCGATCCTCCGGGCTTCGCTTTAGAAAACTTCGATGTCATTGGAGGTTGGCGCGACCGCTATCGGAGCATCGGGGCAGGTGATCCAGCCATCGTCGAGGGGCGTAAGCTGGGTTATCGATATGGTCCGGCGGTCGACGCCGCAGATACTTTGCCCGGTGGCCGACGGTTTAAGAACATTGATGACTACAAGCAGTTGTTGCTTAGCGACAAGGACCAACTGGCGCGGGCTTTAGCTGGTAAGCTGATTAGTTACGCCACCGGCACTCCGCCAAAGCCGGGCGATCAAGCGAGTATGGAGAACCTGATCGTCAATGTTCGCCAGAAGGATTACGGATTTCGATCTCTGGTGCATGAGATTGTGCAGAGCCAGGTGTTTCAGACAAAGTGATTCAGTTTGGGAAGAGTTTTTAAATATGAGAGTTCCACGCAGGAGATTTCTACGGACCGCTGGAGTCGCCTTAGCCCTGCCTTGTCTCGAGGCCTTTGCTCCAGCCCGGGCCGCCACTCGCGACACTGGACCGGCACGGCGGATGATCTGCATCTGTGCGCCGCTGGGATTGTACGCTCCTCACTTTTTCCCCGAGAAGTCGGGTAAGCGGTACGAGTTAACTTCCTATCTCGAAGTGCTTCAAGACTACCAAAAGGATTTCACGGTCATCTCCGGTTTATCGCATGCGGGTACCAATCCAGGATTTGCGCATCAGGCAACAGCTAGTTTCCTGACCGGCATGCCGGGTGCAGGCAGGCCAGGATTTCGTAACGCCATTTCGTTGGACCAGTTTGCAGCGGAACACATCGGCGCTCAAACGCGGTTCCCTAGTCTGACACTTTCAGGCGAGGGACTGGGCCTATCGTGGACTCGTACGGGGGCCATCGTCCCAGCGGCCAATTCGCCATCACGTGTCTTCTCGCAAATGTTTCTTGAAGGCCATTCCAGCGACGTCCAAGCCCAGATTCGTCGCCTCGCAGATGGGCAGAGTATTTTGGATGATGTTCGTGATCAAGCTGCAGGACTGCGAGCTTCACTTGGTACCAATGATCGGGAAAAACTGGACGAATATCTCAGCAGTGTGCGAGCGCTCGAGACACGACTGCTCAGGGACGAGGGCTGGGTCCATACGCCTAAGCCCAAGGTCGCCGCCCAGCCACCCAAGGACATTTCCGACGCGGCGGATTTGATCGGTCGAACTCGGCTGCTCTTCGATCTTGCACATCTTGCGTTCGAAACCGACTCGACGCGATTGATTACCATCATGCTGGCAGGTTCTACGGTGGCTCCGCCAATAAAAGGTGTTTCCTTAGGCCATCACGACCTATCTCACCACGGTAAAGATCCAGGCAAATTGGAGCAACTCAAGATTGTCGAGCAAGAGACGATTAAGACTGTGCGTGATCTGCTATCCAAGTTAAAGGGAACGCAAGAAGGGGACTCGAACTTGCTTGATCGCACGATGGTCTTCTTCGGAAGCAATCTGGGTGATGCGAGTAGCCACTCGGTCAAAAATCTACCGGTACTCCTGTGCGGTGGTGGCTTTCGACATGGTCAGCATCTTGCCTTCGACTCGCAGAATCCCCCACCGTTATGCAATCTTTATGTGAGCATGCTTCAGAGACTGAGCATTGACGTCGACAGTTTTAGCAACAGCACAGGAACGCTGACTGGGTTGGAAATGCTTTAATTAATACTACAGCGCGGCGCGGTTTCATTGTCGCCTTTCGCTCCGCGAAAGTGTGCTTTTGCGGAGCAAAAGTCGACACACTGCGCTGTAGTATTAACGAGAGCCCGTGTAGCCGGGGCTGCCACCTTCGACGGCGAAGAACTCTGCCCAGATCGGCATGTGCGTGCTGATCTGAAACGCTTGATCGATCGACAGATTCAATTGACGCAAGAAATCCACCACGCCTGAGCGACCTGTGAATTCATCCGTTGCACGGGCTGGGAACACAATGTTGTCGAGCATGGCTTCGCCCGTAACCGTCGTCGGTATCCCCTCTAACGCAAAGAGCATGCCGATGTTTCGAAGTGAACTCAGCTCGCTATCCGAGTAGCCAAAGTTGCCGAGCAGGATAATGTCATCCTCGGATCTGCCGTCCTGCCGGACACTCCGGATCAAGTCGGGCAACAGCTTCAACTCTCTGCCGTTGGACAATGGATCGAGGCGCAGGTTTACTAGTGTGAACGTAAAGGCCTTGTCCGGTGGAACCGCTTTGCATCGGAACCAACCAACGAGCGGATCGAATTCGATCAAGGCTTGTGGGTCATCGATGGTATAAAGTTGTGGCCTGTCCGTTTCCAATCGATCGGTATCGAACAAAATCGCGTACTGCTGTTGATTGCTCGCGGATCCGACGCGAGGGCCGATACAGTAATCGTAGCGTCGATCGCTTTGATTGACTTTGTCGAGCAATTCAGGCACTATGTTTTGATGCTTGGATTGAATATGCTGCAGAGCGATGACATCAAACTGCCGAATCATACGCGCGATGGTTTCAACGACAGCAACCTTGTTGAGTTTGGATTCGCCGAAGGCTTCCAGACTAAAGGAAGCGATACGGATCGTGGGCAATTGGTTTGGACTGGCTGGTCGAGTCGACTGCAATTGGCTCGAAGCCATCGGCCAAGCGGGTATTGCTGCTTGGGGCGGCCTCGCATTGGCAGGTGTGGCAAAAGTTGCATCGCCGGCTCGCATATGTTCTCCAAGCGATGAATTGGAGACGAACCGACTCAATGAGTTTTCAGGCGGGGTGGAGTTGTTGGGCCAGGTTGAGTCGTTGGGCCAAGCAGGGTTGCCAGGGGCGACGCTGGGGCCTGAGCCAGGACCTGGAGCGGCCGTGGAGAGCGCAGCGAGTTTGGTTTGCAGTTGTTGCCAGACTGCGACGGTGGAATCGTGGAAGGCGATAGCGAAGCCTCCGAGGATTCCAGCTATCACCACGTGACGTTTTTTAAGCGAAAACATGATACGAGTCTTATCGGCAGTAGAAACGAAAAAACCTTCGCTGATTTTGCCAGCGAAGGTTTGTTTCGTTTCGGAATAAAGGAACTTCGGTGGATTAAACCAATTCCTTCTTAGCCCCGATCAGCGTTCGAAGTCTTTCAGCCAAAAGACGAGCATCAAATGGCTTCTTGAAAGTTTCGTTAATACTTGAGCGATCGAAGCTCATTGTATTGCCGTCGTCTGGCAGCAATGCAATCAGGATGATCTCGGTGAAATCCGCATTTTTGCGTAGGTTTTGGCAGATTTGCAAGGCTTCTAATTTGCCGACTGAGAAGTCGACAATCATGCAATCTGGGTGGAAACTTTCCGCTTGGATTCCCGCTTCGAAACCGCTTGCAGCAACCGAAACTTTGAAGCTTCGTTCCTGCGGTAGTTCGCGTTTCAAGTTTTCGATCAAGACCTGGTCCTGAGCAACGATCAAAACTTTGGCCATGGCCTCATCTTCCAAGTCCCCAAG
>JANMLD010000488.1:0-23823 GCA_031372345.1 Pirellula sp. | reverse complement strand
CCGAAAATCCTGCATCCCTATCCCAATGTTCGTTTTGCACGTCAACATCTACGGTAAGAGCCGTATGCAGTAGTTCTGCCCGTACGGATCTGTGCGGGGGGCGGCCAGCAATGGCCGTCCCTACCGCGATAGTCATTGTTTGGTGATTGGTAATCAAGCTGCTTTTCAAAACAATGACTCCTGACACCTTTTTTTTTACTGACCCCTTTTTTTTTAATCGAGGTTGGTTAGGACTCGATGGGCGGCGTCGATGGTGTAGTCGATATCTTCTGGGCGGTGGGTTCGCGAAAAAAACAACGCTTCAAATTGACTGCATGGCATATACACCCCTTCGTCAATCAATCCCCAGAAATACTTCCCAAAACGTTTTCGATCGGAGCGATCCGCGCTTGGCCAATCCACTACGGGTGCATCGTTGAAGAAGAGCGTCATCATGCTCCCCATCCGTTGCATCTGCGATGGAAACCCCGCTGCATCCGCAGCATGCTTAAGGCCCTCAGCCAACCGACTTGCCTGGGTTTCTAAATAGGAGTAGGGTGGATCGTCTCGAAGAATCTCGAGCGTGGTCGCTCCGGCTGCGGTTGCCAGTGGATTGCCGGACAGCGTCCCAGCTTGAAAGACTTTTCCGGCTGGCATGACGTTGTCCATGATCGAGGCCTTGCCACCGTAAGCCGCCAACGGCAAACCGCCACCGACGATTTTGCCTAAGGTGGTCATGTCGGGCTCGATTCCGAAAAGGCTTTGAGCACCACCGTAGGCCACACGAAATCCGGTCATGACCTCGTCGAAAATGAGGATCGCCCCATGATGGGTTGTTTCGTCTCGAAGCGTTTTCAAAAAATGAGGCGTAGGTATGACCGTCCCCATATTTCCGACGATCGGCTCCAGGATGATCGCAGCGATTTCGGATGGGAATTGGCGGAACGCTTCGACGATTGCGTCTGAGTCGTTGTAGTGCAGGACGATGGTGTCCTTGGTGGTGCCTTCGGTCACACCAGGCGAATCGGGAACGCCGAGCGTTGCCGCAGCAGATCCGGCTGCAACGAGCAGAGAGTCAACGTGGCCATGATAGCAGCCAGCGAATTTGATGATTTTGGGACGGCCTGTGGCTCCGCGGGCGACGCGGATCGCACTCATGGTGGCTTCGGTGCCACTGTTGACCAAGCGAACCCGTTCGATACTTGGGACCGCTTGCATAATAAGTTCCGCCAGCCGTGATTCATTCTCGGTTGGGGCACCAAACGAGGTCCCTTTGGCCGCGGCCTTTTGAATCGCTTCGATGACTTGTGGGTGCGCGTGGCCCAAGATCATGGGCCCCCAGGAACCGATGTAATCGAGGTAGCGATTTCCATCGATGTCAAACAAGTACTGTCCAGTCGCGTACTCCATAAAAATGGGTTCGCCACCAACACCATGAAAGGCGCGGGCCGGAGAATTCACACCACCTGGGATGAGTTGCTTGGCTTTGGCGAAGGCGGCTTGGCTATAGATGCGTTTCGAGTTGAATGGGGCCATGGGGTATTCATTTGAGCGGGGAGCCTACCAACCCATCACCATATTGGATTCAATGATGCGTCGAGCTTTTTCGAGATCGGAACCGGTTTCGGACATGTACAATCGGATGGCGTGCAATTTGTCACCCGAGGATTTGGCCAGACAATCACGCGCAATGGAGCAAATATCGAGTTGCCGACCCGAAGCCCCTAAAACTGCCTTCGAAATTACCCAAGTGTCCCTCGGACGCTTGGTTATGCGAACGACGGCATCCGTCGGATAGGCATCACGTAATACGTCGCGAGCCGACGCCTCGTCTTTCGCCCAGGTTACAATTATGTGAGAATCTGTTTCAATCTCGAATAGAGGCATTAGAGCATACCCATTATAGGGGTGATTGCGAAGCAAAGGATTTTCCGAGATGGTAGCAGGCAAATGCTGGTAGCGGAAGGATTCGCAAGTGCCATTGGTTGAATCGACAAAAGATGTGGGGAGTTTCCGGGATTAGCCGTCAGACAATATGAAAAAGTATCTCACTACCATAATCCTAGTCGCCGTTTGTGCACTGGTCCTAGGCCCTCTTTTTGCAGGATTTTTGGGTGCGGACTGGCGAGCAAGATGGATGCTGGCTTGGGCCGCAAACGCGTATCAAGATGGGCACCCCGAAGAAGCGGAGGAGACGCTTAAACGAGCGAGCGAACTTTCGAGTCAACTCGCAACCGATTCTGAGTTTTGGAAATTGAAATTCGACTTCGTTTTCAACAAAGAAAAAATCAGTTCGGAAGCCGTTTCGAAGCTTTTTGATGAGTCATTGACTCAAATCTCGCGAGCACCCGAACATCAACAGTCCATTATCGCCAGCTTTGTGGGTCAATTATTCCATCTCCACCACAAAAATGACTTGGCTGTAAAAGTTTTGGAAAAATTCTATCCGCCGATTTCTAAGAGAGATGCAGCCGAAAACAACACCATTGCGTATTTTCGCTCGCTGACAGGCAAAGGGCTCGGAACCGCTCTGTTCGAAATCGATGCTGCGCTCGTTGCGGATGGAACCTCGCGTGAGGAGTACTTGGATACCAAAGCCTGGGTACTGCACGGGCTCCGCAAGGATGATGTGGCTCTTCCATTTATTGAGGAAGCGGTCAAAAAACTTTATGGTCATATCCAGCGATATGGCGGAGTGCGAATGGCGGATCGATTGGAGTTTCATGCATGGCTCTATTCGGATGTTGTGGCAAAGACCAACGCAACCGCATCCGCGGATCCAGTGGCAGTAGAAAAGATCAAGAATAATGCGTCCGCACCCAATCGATTGGATGATTTGAAGCTCCGATTTCCCTACATCAATCCTGTCGAACTCGACGAACTTGCCAGAAAAATCGCTGCTCTCCGCTTTCATCGCGCCTGCATTTTAGATGAGTTAGAACGAAATGAGGAATCCGATTTGGACTATGCTTGGTTGGACCGTTTTGGTTTTACGGAGACGGAAAACCTCAACTAGAGGCCTCTCGCCTTACGCTCTACAGCGAGCGGCATCGCCGCACGCCTGAGGTGGGGCTCACCGCCGTGCCACACTAAGGTGCCCCTCCCAAATGCGGTTTCGCGAATTCAAGACTTCGGATACCATCCTATGGCCGTCCTTCTGCCCACCCTGTACTCCGAACCGCCCCGTTTTCGAGGATTGATTTGGACTTATGAGCGAACTGCACCACGAATGCGGTGTTGCCGCTATCTACCACCTTGCTAATGGCGAAGAAAGCACACTTTGCCCAGAAGGTGGACGAGAGGCAATTTCCTACTTATTACCTCGCATGCTCCAAGATATTCAAAATCGAGGGCAACTAGCTGCGGGCATGACGACGTACAATCCAAATCGATCGTTATTGCTCGACACGATGAAGGATATCGGAACGGTCAGCGAGGTCTTTCGGCTTTCGCATCGCGGCAAACACGAATCGATCATGGAACACTATGCCGGTCGAGCGGCAATTGGCCATGTTCGTTATGCAACCTGCGGTCAGGATGACCGCAGCTACGCTCAACCCTTCGAACGTCAGCACATCCACAAACATAAGTGGTTCAGTTTTTGTTTCAACGGGCAACTCGCCAATTACAAAGAGTTGAAGGATAAGCTGACGCTCGAAGGCGAGCACCACTTGGCCCGCGACACGGATACTGAGATCATCATGCATGAGATCGGACGTGAGTTGAGCAGCGGTCCGTCGAATCGCAATCTGATCGATGTTTTTGCCTCGGCAGCCAAGAATTTTGACGGGGCGTACTCGCTGGCTTTACTAAACGCACGCGGCGAACTGTTGATGGCCCGTGACCCGCTGGGAATGAAGCCGCTGTGCTATGCGGTTGATGGCTCTCTGTTTGCATCCGCCAGCGAAAGTGTGGCCCTTTTGAACTTAGGCTTTGATCGCGAGAGCATCAAGTCCGTACCGCCAGGGTACGCAGTTCTGGTGACTCCAGATGGGATTCGCATCGAGCAATTTAGTGCTGCCAAGCCACCTGCTCACTGCTTCTTCGAATGGATCTATTTCGCGAACGTAGCGAGTACCTTAGATGACCGCAGTGTGTATTTATCTCGGACGCGACTGGGGGAAGAGTTGGCACGCATTGAAATTGCGAGGAACCAAATCCCGCTCGATGACGACACGATCGTCGTGCCGGTTCCCGACACCAGCAAAGCAGCAGCTGATTCGATGGCCTATCACTTGCGAGTACCGAGCCGCGAAGGTTTGATTCGAAATCGCTACAGCGGACGAACCTTTATCGAAGGTGGGCGCGCTCGCAAGGCCAAGGCTTCGCTCAAGTACACTCCGCTGCGAGAGGTCCTTGAGGGAAAACGTGTCATCCTGGTCGAAGATTCCATTGTGCGATCGACCACGATGAAGGTTTTGCTAAGCCGCATTCGAGACATGGGTGGTGCGAAAGAAATTCACGTCCGTGTGGCATGTCCACCAATCATTGCGCCGTGTTTTTATGGCATCGACATGTCGACGATTGGCGAGTTGTTCGCGCCCAAGTTTCTGGAAAATGGGGTTTTGACGGAAGAGGGACAAGATCGCATGGCCCTTCAATTGGGCTGCGATTCGCTGCGTTACTTGCCCATCGACTCGATTGCTCGTGCCATTGAATTGCCAACTTCGCATCTGTGCCAAGCCTGCATAACGGGCAACTACCCAACCCCATGGGGGCAAAAACTCTATAACATCGCCAAGCAGAATCATATCGCTGGAAGTTCGGCGGAGAGAACCTACGAACTCGATCCGGTGGTGTGAGCTATTGTCGCCTTTCGCTCTGCGAAAGTGCCCCGTACGAACGCACTTTTGCGGAGCAAAAGGCGACAATCGCTGACGGAGCTAATCATACTTGCAGCACGGCGTGGTCAGACTAGATTGGAACCCTAGAATGCCATGCCTTGGAGTTGAGTTACGAGGTAGATTCTGGATTCTGGATTTCGGTTACTTTTGAAACTGCAGCATGTCCATGGAAGCGTTTGAAATTGTTCAGTTGGTCGGAGCTTCTATCGCACTGGTCGTTGGGGTTATCGTGTTCTTGGTGGTTTTTTTCAGGGGCATGTCCTGGTTGGATCATTGGATCAAAAATCGCAACGACGCAGGCCTAAATCGACCAGGAGGAAAACGTCGCAAGAGACCGACTCGTTCCATTTCCTCGGATTGGGATTCTTTCGTACGAGAACCCAAATCCGTTAGGACGGACGTGCAGAACCTTTCGCCGAGTAAGTTGCCGAAGTCCATTCCCAAGCATTTGCCTACCGAAAAGGCGTCTACTGAACTTGGCAATGACCTTACGGCTCATGTGCATGCTCTTGCCACCGGTGCACCTCCGGCTGAGCCTGTCACGGTGGATGAATCTTTTGCAGCGGGCTTGCGCACTGCAACCGATGTGTCGGCTGACGGATCGGAATCGGTTACGAAGTCCGCGAACCGAATTGCGACGGTACATTTGGTGAGCGGTGAGACCATGGAACGGGTTGCTTTCTGCTCGCGAGATCGGGTGAAGAAGATTTGCGAGAGACTCGGTTTTGAAGGCGTCGTGTTTGAAAACGATGAAGGGCAGATCTGGGTGGTTCGAGAAAGTAACATCAAATTGGTCACATGGAAGACAAGCCAGGTTTCCGTGAGTTGAGATTGCAGAATAGTGAAACGAAAATGAAGCGAAACGAAGCGTTGCAGTTGATGCACGAATATGTTCAAAACGAGTCCTTGCGGCGACACATGCTTGCCGTGGAAGCAGCCATGCGAGCCTATGCGCAGTCGCTTGGGGAAGATGTCGAAAAATGGGGTGTCGTCGGATTGCTGCACGATTTCGATTACGAAAAATGGCCTAATCCACCCGATCATCCGACCAAAGGCAGCGAGATTCTGAGGCTGAAGAATTATCCTGACGATGTGATTTATGCGATTCTCTCGCATACGGATTATTTGCCTGACTATCCACGTGTTTCGAAACTCGATAAAGCGCTCTATGCGTGCGATGAGCTGAGTGGATTCTTGGTCGCGTGTGCGTTGGTTCGACCGGATCGTTTGAACGGGTTGGAACCTAAGAGTGTTCGCAAGAAGCTAAAAAATATCAGCTTCGCCGCGGCCGTAAACCGAACCGATATCACGCGTGGGGCCGAAGACTTTGGCGTCGACTTGGATGACCATATCGCTTTCTGCGTGGCTGCTCTGCATGGCGTTGCGGATCAACTATTCGATTGAGTCAGGGCTGTAGCATTCCCCCTCGGTGACGCTGACTTTGCACAGCCTAGGAGCGAAAAACGAAACTACTAGCGTGTGCGGTCTTTGTCATCGATGGCCCGTTCGCTGGTTACTCCAATGCAAATTTCATTGGCGGCCGACCCTCCCCGGAGGAGGGTGACTTCCTTGGGAAAACACTGGCCAATAAGCTGGACGACCTCGGAGCGAGGAAATTGGTGTGAGCGATTGCGCACTTTCGCGGAGCGAAAGGCGACATTGGCAAGCGAAATCATATCGCGCCACTTCGGCGCCGCACGATCCAACTCGTTATCCAGGCCCCGAGGATCGCAAGCATCACAATGGGCCGGTCCCAAATCGTGGTGCGAATGATCAGTGGCGGTCGGTTTTGATAGAGCCGCTGCTCAAACCGATCGATGACGGTTCCCACTTGATCCAGTCGCAGCACTTCACCGCCGCTGATCATGGCGATGCGCTTCATCAAATCCGGTCGCGAGTCCGCCTCTAGTTTTTCAAACCATGGGTCCCGAACCTCGATGGCTGTGTCAGCCAAGACTTGTTCTTTGTCCCCTTGAACGACAGTCGCGGTAAAATAACCGACGTCCAAAGCCCCGAGGTCTAAACGAAACGTTTCAGGCTGCTCTGTTGGAATAGGTACAATCCGTTTCGGCAGCGAATTCTCGTCTCGATACAAGAGAACCGCCAAATTCAATTTTCCGTTCGCGTCGAGAAATTGTTCACGATCTCGGACCAAGAGAGTAGCTGTCACTTTATCACCGGTTAAGAACGTGGCGCGGTCGGGTCGTATTGCTACAGTTTGACCTGGCATCAAATCCTGTTGAGAAATAATCCATTGCACAAGCGACTGCCATAAGGTTGCATAAATTCGCTCCTTGTCTGCGTACTGCGGCGCGAGGAACGCCCACCGCCACATTCCAGCCCCCTCCACCACGATCGTCTGGCCGCTGCCGACCGGTTGATACGTAACCACTGGAATATTCTTTCCCGTGGCATCCGAAATACTCTGCAATAAAACTTGAGGTAATCCCGCACGGGGCGTCGGCTTGTTGGAGGTCGAAAGGGATGGCAATTGCGATAGCGGATCTCCCTCCATGGTCAATGAATCAAACACGGCCGAGTCGAATCCGTATTGGCTGATTTTGGTTCGAAAGCGAGCTTCGGCTTGTTCGCTCCATTGAATCGGCAGCAATGCGTTGAGCTTGGCGTTTCCCATTCGAGCTGGTTCGCCTCGCGAGCATACCAAACAGCCACCCTTGGTATTGATCCACTCCATCAAATTTTGAAGCCCTCGATCCGACAAGAACACTTCCGCATCGCGCCCGAGAATTACGACACGATATTGTTCCAGCGTCTCCATGTCGTCCAACGGAGACTCCAACTGATCCAGAATCATCCAATCGGTAGCGACATTCTCGACTGCAGCTCGAATATCGATTTCGGGTTCGTCCGCCAACTCAGACTTCTTCTCCGTTTTCTTCAATTCAGGTCGCGGGTACTTTTTTCGCAAGAAACGCTTGTCGCTAACTCGAATCAAACTGGTCAGTTGCATCGTTGGATTCGTGCCGAGATTGGCCGCTAAGAATTTGCTATCCCAATAAGGCTTGCCTTCCAGAAGAATGGCCCCGATCGGCTCGTCCAAGCGTTGCACGACTACGGACGTCTGGTTGTCTAGATCCGTGGCCTCGCCAACGATGGGTGTTGCTACGATACGAAATCGAGTCAATCGCTGTGAAGGTGGTCGGTCCATCACAAAGCGGACTTCTTGATTAGGTTCTTTTCCAAGTCGGATCGTGCGAGTTTGAAGGATCTCGTTGCCTTGCATCAATGTGATCTGCGTCGATTCTCCATCCAAACCGGAATGGCCAACACGGACCTTGATGGAAAGCGGATGGTCTGCGAAAGCGATCATCCGCGGACTGCGGGCAGCCAGTGACAGGTTTTGAGCACCAACTTGCTTTCCAAGCGTGACTGTGTAGATCGGTATGTCCAACGACTTGGCTTCGTACGCGGCCGCGAGCACCGAATCCACGTTGCCAACGTTGTGCGCTCCGTCACTGATCAAGACGATGGCTTGGCCCGATTCGGTGTTGTTGCGGATTCCCTCTCGCAAGACGGCGCTCAAATCGCTGCGATGGCCGCGTTGGGGCTGTGAATCCGAAACAGTATTCGGTTTCGCGTTGGGGTCCGCTATAACCAACGGATGCACGTCGGAATCGAATGCACTTTTACGAACATCGACCGTGTCGGTGCTTTCACCAATTTGCTGAGCCGCGGTGATGGCGGTTTGATGGCGAGTCTGATTGGGGCGTTCATCCACGTCCGTAATATCCATGCTCATCGTTTGGTCCACGAATACAGAAACCAATGGCTTCCCCGGTGTCGGCGGAATCTCTTCGACCCAGGTTGGATTGAGGGCGATGAGCAATGGTCCGACCACGCTAAGTCCGAGCAAGACCGTCAAAAGCGTGCGACGGAGGCTGCTAAGAGAATGGTCGCGGCGGAACCAGTATGCCGTTAACGCGGCGGCGCAGACCAAGACCAAAATCCACCAAAGGGAGATCGGTATCCGGGGCTCGAAGTTCCAAAAAGCAAGCATCATGCGGAAAACCATCGCAGCGTGACAATCTCGCTGGCCAATCCAAGGATGCAGGCCACGATCAACCAATTCCACCACTGGTCTGATTTCTGGTCGGCTGAATTAGCATCTCGAAAGGCAATGGTGCGAGATCCTGCCAAACGCCCCTGCAGAACTTCTGCAGCGAGCGTTTTGGGATCGGACTCAACCGCAGGGGCGCAGATGGCCGTCGCAAACGCTGTTTCTCGTTTGTTGAGAAGTTCATAGATGCCAGGGCCAACCGGATCAGGCCAAGCCCAAAGAAAGCTGTTTTGGGCGGCATTCCATTCCCACTGCCCGAAACTGTCTGCAGGAGCGGTGCGTTTGTCGGCGGCCTCCGCGACCAAGTTGGTTGTCTCAAGGATATTGCTCGACAATTGTCTTATGAGAGGTTCACCTCCAAACGATTCGGGGGTAGTATTGCGATTGCTAAATGCTGCATTGATCAGTTCGTTGAACACAGGGAAAAAGCTAGGTTGCGAACACCAGTTGCTTTCATCGAGATCCGCATTGAGTACAGCAACGGTACCTGCATCGCAACTGGTCAGGAACAGCAGGGCGGACGAATCGCTTAATTCTGCCAGCACTTGATCGCGCAAGCCTGTGTCCAGCGATCGCGAGGCTAAGCCTCCACCGATTCTGACGGTCTGCATGGCTGTGTTGGCTTGTTCGCCAAAGATTTCAAAGGGTGGTTGCCGAATGCGAACTTCTCTAACAAACAGGTCCTTTCTCTTTAGATCATTGTCGGGCGGGACAAGTTGCACTGGCGGCTGGTATCCACTCCCCATCGCCGTTGCAAACATGTCCAAATTGACTGCGTCCACCAGCTCGCTTGCAATGTAAAGCAACCCCTTGCCCCGTCGAACGCGAGAAGAAATCACATCGATAACAGATCGATCGATCGCACCGCATTGATGGATCAGGTAAATGTCTGCATCGTTCCAGTTGTCCAAATTCGCATTGTCCGGATCGACGAATTGGATACGTCCTGATTGGAGGTTGGTTTGGTCGTTGGAACGTGCGGTTCCGGCAATAACTTCCAGCGCCTGGCGGAGAAAGAACGCACTTTTTACTTCCTTTTTATTCGTCGATTTTGTGATCACCACCACCTTGGGTGGCTGCTCGATACGAAATGCGATTGGCCTGGAATCATCGGCAGGAATAGAATCGTTGTTGTCTTGCAATTCGATCCAGCCTGTCACCCATTGAGGTTGGGTGAATTTCACGGATGTCGTAAGTGTGCTGGCACTTTGAGCGTTCACTCGGTCACGAACTGCAGTTTTTACGTCTCCTAAATCGACGTTGGCTCGAATCTCTGCATCTTGATCCGAGTAATTGGCGACATCAAATTCTAGAATCACTTCGGAATCGACGATCGCGCGTCCAGACAGTCGAAAGCCAGTAATGGCAATATTGGAGCTGGCGTCTGGGGCCACCGACTCCAACTGAATTTTGGTGGCGTTCGGAATCGAATCCAGATAGAGATTGCTCCAATTCGATCGTTGGAAGTCGCTGATGAGGATCAGCTCCGTTTTTGCAACAATTGATTCCGAAAGCATGGAGCCGATTAGGTTCATGGCAGACTTAACATCGGCCTTCTCGCATCGAGGGATCGCCGACTTGACTGCTTCCCTTACCATTGCAAGGTTGGGAGAAACGGACTTGAAAACCGGCCGAGCTTTTGCACCGACCAGTACCACGTTGGCTTGAAGGTTGGGCGAGTATTCTAAGTATTTCAAGGCAATTGTTTGAGCTTGCGCGATCGCGGTCGTCCCGGTGGTTTTGGCAGACATGCTTTGGCTGACATCGATCACAATCACTCTGGCAGTCGCATTGTCCGGCACGGCCTCGATGGCCTGTGAGTTGCTAAGCCAAGGGCGAGCAAGGGCCATGGCCAGAAGTCCCACGGCCAACATTCGCAAAAGCAACACAATCAGATCTCGCAGTCGACTGCGCGAGCGTTTCTCTTCGATGATTTCACGCAAAAACCGAATCGTTGCGAGCGGATAGGTGACAGGCCGAGGCTTGGTCAAAAAGTGCACAGCCACAGGAATTGCCAAAGCGCCTGCACCAATTCCGAGAGCCCACAAGTGCAGAAAGTTCATTGGTGAGCGGGGATTGTGAAGGTTGCTGGTGTCATTAAAAGTACCGGGTGGCCGGCCAAACACAATCATACCATCAGAGAGTGGTCAATTGACAGGTAGCTGAATTCTCACGAATTCTTCTGAATTCACCGCCAATTGGAGTGCGGAATTTTATTTCCGCTTTAAGATACATGCGGCAAAATCCATGTGAAATGTTCGAATGGCCCACGATACGATAGTCATGCACTGCAACCAACCTTGAGACATCGCAGCATGTCTAACAATCTTAAGGCTCCAATGAATCGGAGCACTCCAAATAGTCGTTTTTCGAGCGATTTTTTGGCCTCGGCTTGGCCGGTGTTGGCCCTTTCGCTGCTGATTGGCTTTTGCCTGTCGATTGCCGTCGTTTCGATACGATGGAGGATTGTCTCATCGGCTTGGCGCGAATACGAATTGACTGTCGCAAAGTCGGATCTGTTGGCAATCAAGTCGGTTGTCCAAATTGCAGCGTCAACTCGATCGAAAATTGGGGTGAAGCCTTCGAAGCTGACCGAGTTGGATACTCGCTCGCAAAGTGCCATCGAGTCTTTGACCAAAGGGGGTGAGTTGATTTGGACGGAGGCAGCAAACCCGATTTCATTCGAATCTCAAGGCCCTGCGCTGAGCGAGATAAAACACGCATGGAGTGTCGAGCCGGGCGGCTACACTCGGCTTAAGATGACCAGTCGACTGGATGGAGAATTCGAGGACGGAAATGAACTGACACTGGCTCGCCGATTCTCAGTAAGCGAGTTCGCAAAACTCAATTCCTGGGACTGGACAGGGGCAATTTTGATACCTGGCGGAACGATATTGTTTGGGTTATGGCTCGCCAAGAGCACGTACCATCGCCAACAGTTTCTAGCGTCGCTTGCCGTGTGGTCTAAGCAACCCATCCTGCCAACTCCCGTTTTGCCGATGGAGGGGGATGGCGTTGCGAAGGCGATTGCAAGGTACGATCCTAGCGTTGCAAGGATCCTGCAGCGAGCATCCGAGGGCATGCACAACCGACTTGAGTCCATTCAGCAATCCGTGGAGCAATCGTCCCGAGTCATGTCGGCTATGCCGGTAGGAGTTTTGGCATTCGACCAGAATTTCAAGTTGTTGTTCGTCAACCGCGCCGGAAGAGAGTTGTTGGGATTGGAGGCTTCCTTTCAGTTTGGGCAGAACCTGATCGAGGTCATACGGCACCCGACTGTGGTCAATCTCATTCAAGAGGTTTCGGCAGATCCTCGCATCCAAGAGGCGGAATTGGAAATACCGCTCAGTAAAGCAACCCTAAGACTTCGCGCGCATCCGTTATCCGATCCAAATCCATCTTCAACAGCAAATGTTTCCAGCGGAGTGCTGTTGACCGTTACCGATGAAACACGGCTTAAGCAACTGGAGAATGCGAGGCGGGATTTTACAGCCAATGTCTCACACGAACTGAAAACACCCCTGTCCGCTATCAAAGCCTATGCCGAAACACTGCTGATGGGAGCTCTCGAGGACGAAGAAGCGAGCCAACGATTTGTCGAAAGAATTGCAGAGCAGGCCCATCGACTGGACTTGCTCATTCGCGATCTACTTCATTTAACGAAATTGCAATCACAACCCGACAGGCCGCAACTGACCAGTTTGTCTTTGGATGATGTTCTCAAAACGTGCGTGGAAGAACACCGCACCATAGGCCAAGCGAAGAGGATTACGATCGATACTACAGGTGTCGAACCAGGATGCCGCGTTGAAGCCGACTTGGAGTCGCTTCGTACCGTGATCGGCAAATTGCTCGGCAATGCAGTGCGATACAATCGCGAGGAAGGGTGGATTAGAGTTGCAACTCGTCGCGAAACGGACCATGTCGTGCTGATCATCGCCGACAATGGAATCGGTATCCCCCCCGAAGACTTGGACCGAATTTTCGAACGGTTTTATCGCGTCGAAAAAGCTCGAAGCCAAGACTCGGGTGGCACAGGACTCGGTCTGTCGATTGTCAAGCACTTGGTTCAGGGTATGTCGGCTGAGATCCAAGTTTTCAGCATTCTCGGCAAGGGAAGCGCGTTTGAGCTAAGATTGAGGTGCGTCGATGCGCGGCAAGCGTAATGCGGAGATGGCGAGCGGCAATTTGAAATCTGCCCATCATCACCCGATAGGTACCATCATAACCCGATACGTAAGTGAGGGACCTGCGGATTTGCCCCTCACTTACGCTTCGGGTTGGGATACGCCAGTCTTCTGCACGCCTTTTAACCAGAAAAAGCAAACCCATGAAAAATAGCGATTCCGAAATAAATCACTCGAAACCGACAAGGCGGATTTCGCGGCGTCGCATGATGGTTGGTCTGGCTGCGGTCGCCGCCGCTGTCTACACGGACATGAGGTTCATCGAGCCGAACTGGGTCGGCATTGGCCGACATCGCGTGCCAATTTTGCCAATCGGTTCCGATCCAATCCGCATCTTGCAATTGTCCGATTTGCACGCATCCGATGAAAATCCTCTCGACCTTATTGAGAGCGCTGTCGAGATAGGACTGAAACAGAAGCCTGACCTCGTTTGCTTAACGGGTGACTTCATCACAAATCGATGGGACGAGTGGAATGCCTATTCAAGGATTTTGGAGCGTTTTTCGAAAGCAGTCCCGACCTTCGCGACTACAGGTAATCACGACGGAGGCAGTTGGCTTGTCCAGTACGGAGGCTACGGCAGACCGACCAAGGTGATTGAGATGTTGGAGAAGGCCAACATTCAGGTGCTCATGAATCAACGGCATGAAGTTTCCCTTCCGGGCAAGGTTCCGTTGGAACTCATCGGACTAGGCGACCTCTGGGCTGAGGACTTTCAACCGAAAGGACTTCTTGAAACCAAACCGGTGGTACTGCCACGTATCCTGATGTCACACAATCCTGACACCAAGGACCTAATCGAACATGCCGATTGGGACTTGATGTTATCAGGCCACACCCACGGCGGCCAATTGACGCTACCATGGGGAAGCACTCCATTTGCACCCGTACGGGACAAACGCTATGTCCGTGGACTGCATCAATGGAAGAACCATTGGTTGCACGTTACCAAAGGAGTCGGCTCGATGTGGAAGATGCGATTGAACTGCTTCCCTGAGATCAGCGTGGTGGAACTCACTTCCGTGTGAGCATTTAGGCGAGCGGCAGAGTAAAAACTACCTGCCAAGGGTTTCAATGGAAGAGCGAGGCTCCTGCCGAGCTTGGCGTTGGTTCGGCAGGAGCCTCTCCCTCCCGGTATAATCATCGCTGCCGCTCGCCTTGAGGACACTCAATTAAGTTGCGGTTTTTACCTTCAGTGAATTCGATCCCCTATCTTCGGTACAATTCTCCTATGATTCGCCCTCTTTTCGCTTTGATCTTGTTTTTAGAAGTTGTTGGCATCGGATATTTAGTGGCTGGCGAACCGATCGTCCTATCGTCCAGCAACGTAGCAGCCCCAAAACAACCGCAAGCGGCTATTTCAGCCGATGGAATAGTCCATGTGGTATTTGGCGTGGGGGAGGATGTCGTCCATTGTCGTTCCATGGACGAAGGGAAATCGTTTGGCGAACCGACGGTTTCTTTTCGCGTCCCCAATCTCTCGCTCGGAATGCGACGGGGACCACGCATTGCCGTTGTGGGAGAGACGCTGGTCGTCTCGGCTATTGGAGGTAAGTTAGGGAAAGGCAAAGATGGTGACCTCGTTGCGTGGCGTTCGATCGACGGGGGACAAACTTGGCTAGGCCCAGTGCAAGTGAACGATTCGAACAATTCGGCCCGCGAAGGTCTTCATGCAATGGCGGCATCGTCAAGCGGCGAGGCATGGTGCACATGGTTGGATCTTCGCAATCAGCGGACCGAGATTTTCGCATCGAAGTCAACCGATGGAGGCGCGAACTGGTCGCCAAATCAACTCGTATACCGTTCGCCAGAAAAGAGTGTGTGCGAGTGCTGTCATCCTTCTATCGCCATACACGACGGATTGGTTCACGTCCTGTTTCGGAACTCGCTCGCGGGCAATCGCGACATGTTTTTAGCAAGTTTTCGAGGGCAAGATGGGTCTTCGTCAGGCTCCAAACGGCTTGGGAATGAGAGCTGGAAATTGGATGCTTGTCCAATGGATGGTGGCATGCTTTCGATCAACCCAACGGGCTTAGTCTCAACCATTTGGCGGCGTGGTCGATCAATCATCGTAGCAAACGCAGACGGCAGCGATGAACAGTTACTTGGGATCGGAGAACAACCTACCATAGCCTCCACGTCCGAAGGCCCAATTGCGGTTTGGTCCGTACGCCGCGACGGCGAATTGATGCTTCAGAAACTCTCGGGCGGAGAGCCGCAGTCAATTGCGAAAGTGGCACGCGACGCAGTTATCGTGTCGGATCCTAAGCGCAAAAACAGCACGATCGTATTGTGGGAAAAAAGCGAAAACGGACAGTCCAGCATTTTGGCATCCCGTGTCGATCTTACGCGTTAGGCGATCGGCAAGTTGCAGTATCCCAACCCGAAGCGTAAGCGAGGGACAATATCGCAGGTCCCTCACTTACGTATCGGGTTATGATTGGTAGTTTTCACATCGCCGCTCGCCTCAGGGCGCATTCTTCAGGTAAGCACGGGTGGACAATTCATCGCTTGGATTCTAAAAACGCGAGTAGGTCGGCGAAATCGTCTAAGGTAATCTGTTGGTCCAAACCGCTGGGCATCACCGACAGCTTGCTTTCGCTTTGTTCCTCAATCTCGGACTTTTCAATGCGACAGATTTTGTCCGCTCCGCAAAGCAGTTCAATGAACGAATCGGTTTGTTTCGAAAGCAATCCGTTGAAAACCTCGTCGTCGACCGTTCGAATACGCACGGGATAAAAACCTTGCGCCATTCGTAGGCTCGGGTAGACAATCGCTTCGACTAGATCTCGCCGCGTTCGAGTCTTTCCGATGGAGCTCAGTTCTGGGCCAAGCCGCCCGCCCACGTAACCGATTTGATGACAGCTACTGCAAGCGGCTTTCGCATTGCTAAAGACTTGATACCCCTTCTTTGCGTCCCCCTGGGGCAAACGCTTGAGCCATGAATCCAATTCTTCCGCAATGTTTTCCGGTGGTCGAATCGCGGCTTGCATCATGGCAGCCCATTTCTTTTTGACTTCATCCGGCCGTCCGTTCACGCTCGCAAGGACTTTTTCGACCGCCAGTGTCTTCAGCGCGGGGACGAAAGGCAATTTTTCGACAAGGGCCTGGTCGATCTCCGCGCTGGAGCATCGCAACAATGCGTCTATAGCCGTTTGCAAATACAATGATGGGACTTGGTCCAAAACAGCTAACAATGCCTGGGCGGACTCGACATTCAGAAGTGACCTTGAAAGGGCAGCGTCTGCCAAGTTCGCCAATTTGCTCTCGGGCGCAGTGAGTTGCTTTACGACGAGTTTTGCACACGAGTTGCTGAGTGGTTCGGAAAGATGCGTGCTGGAGGCGAGCGATGCAATCGCAATCTCCGGCGCGTCATGGAGATTCCTTTCGGCACGTGCTCGCAATGCGATGGCAATCTTGATTCGATCATCATCCGAAAACTTGGCTTTTCGAATCGAATTAGCAATTCGCATAAGCGTGCCATTGGACGTCACTTGAATCCAGGACGCGAGCGGAGCAGACCATTCCCCTGGTATTCGATCGCCGGACGCTTGCTGCAAACAAACGAGGAGCCAATCCTGACGGGCTTCGGATTGTGAGGCAGCGCTTTGCATCCACTCACCGACTCGGCGGATCAATGCCATATTCGAACGGCCGATTTGAACGATCTTCGCTGCTGCTGCAAGTTGATCCGCATCTCCTTTCTCCCATGCGGACTCGAGGAATGGAAGGCAGAGAGAAGTGCCTTGAGTTGTCTTGGTTAAGCATTCGATCGCAAGCGTACGCAGGTCATCTTTCTTGCCAATGAGACATGGAACGAGACTCGGCAAGAGAGCGTCTGGGATTCTTCCGAGTTGATTCAATGCATAAACCGTCGCATACCGCTCTGTATCGTCGGCGGTCTTCGTCGCAATGGCGATCAGGGATTCCGTGTCGCCCATTTCCAATAATGCGTAGATCCCAGAATGCGTGATCAGACGGTCTTGTGGAAATCGCACCATGGCGGCCAGGATTGGAGCTACGCATTGGGAATCCCCGACCGCGCCCAGAGTTTCGATGGCCGAGCGGACTGTGGCTGGATGGTCGCTTCTAAGAAGTTTCATCAATTCATGTGTCGCATATTCCCATCGATTCAAACCGACAATGTTGGCGGCCGTTTGCTGTATGCTTGGGTCCGGATCTCCCAGCAACGCAATGATCCGATTTGCCATTTCGCGGTTGTCCGGCGAAGCGGTGATGGCAGTCGCAATTTGCCACATGGCTTCTTTGCGCAGACTTTCATTTGTTGCTTTATCGCTTGTAACTCGAATAGCTTGTTCGATGGACGGCAGAGGTGGCTTGGGTTTTGCTTTTCCTAGTCGGGCGCTTTTCAGACGGTAGACACCACCCATCGCGACTTTTTGATCACTACCAGAACTTGGGCAACATAGGTCGTACCAGCCTCCGGTGTCAAAAACGAGCAAGCTGCCATCGGGCTCCTCTAAAACGTCGACTGGATGAAAATCAACTCGGTCGGCTGACAGTAGGTCGTGGGATTCTGTCTCAAAGCTCGAGCCCTTAGGGATGAGTCGATGCAAGCCGATCTTATGAAGATTGAATTGCGATGTTACCAAGAAGCGGTTTGGTTGGCCGGTTGGCTGGTTTGCTGAAAACCATTTGGTTGACCTTGTGATCGCATCGGACTTCAAGAAACTTACGCTAGCTGGTGCGGCTGGTCCTAGATTTGCAATTGGCTGCAACAGTGGGCCGGTCGTCCAATGACCGTCGAGGACTTGTTGTTGCTTACCAAATAGCCCACCGCGCGGTGCATGTCCGATTCCGTCGCGCAGTCCATTTCCGGGATGATGCATGAACGTGGAGCAAAAGAACCGTTCTCCTTCGGGTGAAAACGTGAGATCCGAGGGGTTGTCCATGCCGCCCGTCATGAGCCGCTCGATCGGGCCTCCGTTGGGATGCCGTCGATAGATGTGAGCGGCTTTCGACGGTGCACTGGCATCTTTTCCAGGGTTAGCCCGATCGATTAGGGCATGCTTCTGTTCGGCAAAAGCACCCTTGGTCCAGTAAACCCACCCGTCCGGTCCCATCATGGGCCCGTGCAAATCATTGGCACAACCCGTCAGCGTGCCGGCATCAAACCAGACTTCCCGTGCTTCGAAAAAGCCATCGCGATCCTTGTCCGAGAGCTTCAGTATTTGCGGCGGGGCGCAAACTAACAAATCCTCGCCAAGGACCATGATGCCCTCTGGGAAACCAAGTGCATCTGCAATCACTAACCGTCTATCGTACCGCCCATCACCGTTGGAATCTGACAAGCGAACGATCTTGTGAGATTTGGCTTCAAGTTGCTTTGGCTTTGGAACGTTTTCTTTGATCCAGTGGCATTCGAGAATGAGCAAGTCACCGCTTGGATGATACGTTGCAGCGATTGGCCATTGCACCAGCGTTTCATCTGCAACGCTTTCGACCACCAAGCCTTCGGCGACGGAGAAGCTGATATTGCCGATGGGTATCGTTGTGGTTTCGGTCCCGTTGGAAACGCCGATGCAACAACCGAATGCTGTTAATGCAACGAAAGCTAGTTTGGCCATGTTTAGGCTTCTTGATTTTAGTGCGATAGGTTTGTTTAGTCTGCCTATTGTAGTCGTAGATCCGTCGCTCCGCGACGGATGTCCTTGCGGTACAGAATCGCGAATGCAGCCAAGTACTCAGCCCCGACGGAAGTGTTGTTGGAATGCGGCCTTGTGCGGATGGCTGGGCGAATGGTTTGGCTGGGTGAACGGGGTTTGAGGAGGAGAGAATTCTCGGGTTGGTAAGCACGCTGACCGCGAGTCGCGGAGCGACGTCGCCCACGAAAAAACCAAGGCAGTTTGCCTTGGTTTTTTTACATTACATTAACAAAACTTAACTGCAACCGAGACTATTGCCGCAATTGTGGCACAAGTAACAATTGCCGTTGCGAACCGTAATTGATCCACAGCTATCACAGGTAGGAGCATCGCTCTGGAAGCCAGCGAACTGACCGTCCCGAGTGTCCGCTTTCGAGGATCCACGCCCCGGTGCTCGACTCGTTAAGTCATCGATACCGATAAACTTGGCATTGGTATAACCGTTGTTCTTGTTCGCAATCTCGGCCCCATTGCCATTGACTGGAGCCTTGGTCAAATTGCTTACGACCTTTGCTGTCGCAGTCGATTCCGCCTTGGCCGAATCTGCTTTGGACGAAGCCAGCATTTCTGCCTTCGCCTTCTGCTCTTCGCGATAGCTGTCTAGGAAGGTCAATCCAAGCCATCGGAAGATGTAATCCACCAAACTCTTGGCAATTCGGATGTCCGGGTTCGTCGTGTGACCCATCGGCTCGAAGCGAGTGTTGATAAACTTATTCACCAACACCTCCAGTGGCACTCCGTACTGCAGCGAAATGGATGTGGCTGTACCGAAGCTATCCATCAAACCTCCGATCGTGCTACCTTCTTTGGCCATGGTGATAAACACTTCGCCGGGTCGGCCGTCTGGATAGAGGCCAACATTGATGTAGCCCTCGTGTCCACTGATGCTGAACTTGTGCGTAACGGAGTTGCGAGTATCGGGCAATCGCTCACGACGAGGCTTGTAGACCACTTTTACTTCAGCGGCAGATGCAGCGTCTTCGGCCTTTTGGCCTTCGCTCTTGGTCGATAGCGGTTGGCTTTGCTTTGAACCGTCCCGGTAAATGGCGATGGCTTTCAGCCCCAACTCCCATCCCCAGAAGTACGCTTCGGCAATGTCAGCCACGGTGCTATCGGGAGGCATATTCACGGTCTTGCTGATAGCACCCGACAAGAATGGCTGGGCCGCAGCCATCATTTCGATGTGAGCCTCCCAGCGAATGCTTCGAGTTCCATTGGCGGGTGTGAAGGCACAGTCAAACACGGACAAATGCTCGTCTTTGATATGTGGAGCACCTTCGATGGTATCCTTTTCGCCAATGTACTTTTCGATGGCAACAATCTGCTCTGGTGAATAGCCAAGCGTCTTCAAGCCGAGCGATACCGAGCGATTCAAGATCTTGAGCATGCCGCCACCGGCCAACTGCTTGTACTTGACCAACGCGATATCCGGTTCAATACCAGTGGTGTCGCAGTCCATCATGAAACTGATGGTGCCGGTCGGAGCCAATACGGTTACTTGTGCATTTCGGAATCCGTTGCGAGCCCCAAGCTCGAGAACGCGGTCCCAAATGTTTCGAGCGGCATTCTTTAAGTAGGCTGGGCCGCTTGGATCGATCTGCTCGACCGCGTTCCGATGCATTTGCATGACTCGCAACATTGGCTCAGCGTTATCTGGGTATTCGCTAAACGTACTCACAACACCAGCCATCTCAGCGCTGGTCAAGTTGGCTGCGCCGTGCATCAGAGCCGTAATCGCACCACACATGCTGTGTCCTGCTGCCGAATCGTAAGCGGCACCGCTCGTCATGATGAGCGAGCCGATATTGGCGTAACCCAATCCCAACGGGCGGAATAGATGGCTGTTGTGGGCAATGCGATCGGTTGGATAACTTGCGTGATCAACCAAGATTTCTTGGGCGATCAAGAACAATCGACAAGTCGCAACGAAACCGTCCGCATCGAACGCCCCGTCCGCTCCGCGATACTTCATCAAATTGATCGAGGACAAATTGCAAGCGGTGTTGTCCAGGAACATGTATTCCGAACACGGATTGCTTGCGTTGATGCGACCACTGTTGGGGCACGTATGCCATTTGTTGATGGTCGTATCGTACTGAACGCCAGGGTCACCGCAGTGCCAAGCGCATTCCGACATGCGGTTGAGAATGTCTTTGGCTTGGTAAGTCGGTGGTTCAATATCACATTTATCACTGACCCAGCGAGTCTTCCAAATTTTGTTTTCGGAAACCGCGTTCATAAACTCGTCGGTCAAACGGACGGACAAGTTTGCGTTTTGGAACATGACCGATGAGTAGGCTTCACCGTTGAAGTTCGCTTCGTAGCCTTCTCGGATGAGGGCGTGGGCTTTCTGCTCTTCCTTCCATTTGCACTCAATAAATTCCATGATGTCTGGGTGCCAAACTTTGATCGACTGCATTTTGGCTGCGCGTCGAGTCTTGCCGCCAGATTTGACAACGGCTGCAATTTGGTCATAGACTCGCATGAACGAAAGCGGTCCGCTCGGCTTGCCACCGCCCGAAAGTTTCTCTCGACTGCTGCGTATGGTCGATAAATCGGTTCCAGTGCCGGAGCCGAACTTGAACAACATGGCTTCGCTAGTCGCGAGCCGCATGATGTCTTCCATGTTGTCGTCCACGCTCTGGATAAAGCAAGCCGAGCCTTGTGGGTATTCGTACGGGTTTTCGGGTTGTTCCACTTGACCTGCTTCGACGTTGTAACGCCAATTGCATTTGGTTCCAACCACGTTGTACTGTTGATAGAGACCGACGTTGAACCAAACCGGCGAATTGAAGGCACCGTGTTGGTGCAAACAAAGCCAGCTGAGGTCTCGATAGAATTTTTCCCCATCCTCAGGCGTATCGAAGTATCCATCTGCGATGCCCCAATCGGCAATCGTTCGCGTCACCCGATGGATCAATTGACGAACCGAGTACTCGCGTTCCTCGACATTCGTCGGATCGCCGTAAAAGTACTTGCTGACTACAACATTGGTGGCCAGTTGGCTCCAGCCCGATGGAACTTGGCAATTGGTCTGCTCAAAGAGAACTTTCCCGCTTTCATCTTTGATGGCGGCGCTTCGAGTCTCCCATTGAACGGTATCAAAAGGCGATGCCACCTCGGTTGGGCAGAATCTGCTTTCGATTTTAAGCCCGCTGCGTTCGCCGCGAGCTTCGTGTGTTGTGCGTGACTTGCTGCGACGCTCGCGTCCCATTTCTACTGTTGCCATGCGTTCGTTCGACTCCCTCGAAAAAGTATTGCCGTTAGAAAAGGATGAATTGAAAGCAGCAATAGGAACCACGATGCCAATCGAGCTGCCATGCTACCAAACCAAGAAAAATTCCGTTGCGACCGGGGTTTCGTACCCAAAGTGAAAGCATCCGACACAATACTAACAATTGGCATGCCCGGTCGGTTTGGCAAGTCAGTCGCTAGCAACCATATAGGCCAAAAACCACTACAGGTAGTATCCCGCAGGTTTGATAGCACAACATGTTGCGTCATTTCCGAGCAGTGTATCGATTCCTAGGTGGATGTCAAATTTTGATTCTCCTCGTCCGTAAAGGCTTGCCTGGAATGACTTTGGAGCCAATGGCGTGAAAACCGGCTTTGGCTTTTTTGGGCCCCTGCCTGTCGCTAACTAGCGGATGCGGCTAGGGTTAAGAAATTGTGAACCCGGAGAGTGACACGTCTGGTCACTGTACGAAAATTTAAAAATCTTTTTCATGCGGGAAGATCCAATGGACCAGTTCATGCGAGCCGCGATTCAGGAAGCCTACCAGGGGTTAAGTGAAGGTGGCATCCCGATCGGCTCCGTTTTGGTGATCGACGGGAAGATTGTCGGACGAGGACACAATCGTCGTGTCCAACGCAGCAGCGCCATCCTACATGCCGAAATGGATTGCCTTGAGAATGTTGGTCGACTCACCGCCAACGACTACAAACGGTCCGTTCTCTACTCTACACTGTCGCCATGCGATATGTGCAGCGGTACCGCTTTGCTCTATCAAATCCCTCGCATCGTTATCGGTGAGAACCAAACATTCCAAGGACCTGAGCAATACGTTCAATCGCGTGGAATCCGCCTCGAAATCCTTAACGACGCCGAATGCATTCAACTCATGCAAGACTTCATCGCGGCACGACCAGAACTCTGGAACGAAGATATCGGTGTCTAATTGAATTCATCGCCACAGCAACGTTTGCCTATCTTCGTAATCATACTAGGCATGGCGATTCCTACCCTCATCACCTGGATCTATTTCGACCTGTTGGCCAACGCGCCGGCCACGGTTCAAAAAATTGCGTATGCGCTAGGTAAAATCTCGCAGGTTGGGATCATGCTTGTCGCCTATTGGATTTGGCTACACCGATGGAAGAACTTGCCGGACAAGCCAACGCTTCTAGGTAGGCCCATTTGCATGCGATGGATCGCCATTGGCGGCGTTTCGGGACTTGCCATCGGATGCCTAGGGATGGTGGTCTTTCAGTGGGTTCTTTTGCCGCTCGGTGTTATGGATTCCGCCAAGATGATTGCAAAAGAAAAGTTGCAAAGCCTGGGCGCTGATTCACCGTCCTTCTTATTTGCGATTGCGATCTTCTACGCGTTGATTCACTCGGGCTTTGAAGAGTTTTACTGGCGCGGTTTCGTTTTTCGCGGCTTGAACGAGTATCTCGGAGTTGCCTCGTCGGTGTGCCTTTCAAGTCTAGCGTTCGTGTCGCACCATGTTCTCGTGCTCGGGAAATTCTTCGGTTACGGCTCGGTGATGACCTACTTGCTCGCGGCGTCAGTTGCGGTCGGCGGTGTGATCTGGGCAAGCATCTATCACCAATGTGGCAACTTGATTCCTGGTTGGTTAAGCCATGCCTTGGTGGACGCCGGGATCTTTGTTATTGGCTATTGGCTGGTCTTTGCGTGAGCGACGCACGTAGCTGAGCGAGGCCCTACGCTCAGTGGAGAGTAGCTGAGCGAGGCCCTACGAGCGAAGGGCCTCGCTCGTCCACACCGTACGAGCGAAGGGCCTCGCTCGTCCACACGATTTATCGATCGTAGAATCGCCATGCCGGCG
>JANMLD010000485.1:0-21531 GCA_031372345.1 Pirellula sp. | reverse complement strand
CCGAAAATCCTGCATCCCTATCCCAATGTTCGTTTTGCACGTCAACATCTACGGTAAGAGCCGTATGCAGTAGTTCTGCCCGTACGGATCTGTGCGGGGGGCGGCCAGCAATGGCCGTCCCTACCGCGATAGTCATTGTTTTGTAACCAATCAATGACTCCTGACACCTTTGACACTGATGACACCTTTGACACTGACACCTTTGACACTGACACCTTTGACACTGACACCTTTGACACTGACACCTTTGACACGTGCCTTGCCCATTTAGTAGTGGCTCGGTTGTGCGGATCTTTCTCTTGTAGCACTTGTACTTGATCGTTACATTGCCATCCTCATCGATCAAGATCCGATAGTCCGAGATCGCGATCTGATCGAGCCGCTTGTTAAACTCCGCTTGTGTTGTGATTTCGTTCGAACCTGCATGCCCCTGGCTTCATGCCAGGGGAGGTTGACCATCTATTCTAGCTAGCTAGAGAGATGGTAAATATCCCCCGAGATAAACTCGGGGGCATTGTCATGCCGTCGGCATTTTGCCGCATCCTTCGCCCCGAATGGGGCAACCACATTCAAGCCCAGGGCGGTTGCGTAGCGATGAAACGTCGCGAAGCGCCGCCCTGGGTAATAACAAAACGTCCCACATCGCCCTGAAGGGCATGGTCGGCGAAGCATTCAATAAACTGGCCGCCTATTTGGCTGTCGTCAGTCGCAAGCTCACGCAACTACCACGATCTCTCGTCCTTCGATCCAGGCCTGATGTGGTTGCGACTTGGGATGATTCCGAAGTAGCCAAGCGATGGTGGGCTCTTTGCCCTAAACGCAATGTCAAACACGAGATCGATGAGCCCTTTTTCTGGACAAACCAGATCTTTCGAGAACTCACCATCGCACAGATGTGCCCCCCCACTATAATGTGCTGTGGCCCTTCACAACAACACTTCACAACACTGGTGAACGGCACATGGAATGTGCCTACTACTTTAACTTTTGTCGGCTGTGTCAGTGGTGACGCCAATCTGTGCCAATTTTCTTAGATTCCTGTTAGATTTTGTAACCATGATGTGTTCTTAGAGGTGAGAAGCAAAAAAACCTGCATTTACGCACCGAGATCAATCCATGTTGGAATTCCCTGAAACACGGCTCAGCCTGCTAAAGCGGCTGCAGAACGGCCAGGACGAGACCGCTTGGGCGGAGTTTCATGACATCTATCGTCCCGTTTTGGCGAGGATGGTCGTTTCCGTTGGTTTGCCTGCCAGCGAACAGCAGGACGTAGTTCAAGAAATTTGGATTGCGATCTATCGGGGGATCGACAAATACGAGCCTCGTTCGCATGCATTTGCCTTTCGTGGTTGGCTCGCCAAAATTGCCAAGAATACGGCTATCAATTACTTGAGCCGTAAAATACCCCCCTGCCGAACGGAATCGCTTCGGGAGACAGTCTGGTTGACGGATAAGAACTCGACCAAGCAGATGCTTCAAGAGCAATGGGATCGAGCGTACCAACGGCAGGTGCTTCAATGGGCTGCGATGCGGGTTGCATCGCGAGTCTCCGCTGCAACCTTTAGCGCGTTTTGGAGGACGGTCGTCGAAGGCGAGAACGTTGACGCCGTAGCAAAGGAATTGGGGATGACGACGGGTGCTCTCTATGTATCGCGAGGACGCATCATGGCAACTCTTAAGCGAGAAGTTGAGTCTCGCGAATGCGGGGAGGAATAACCAATATGGTAGCAAGTATCTGTTCTAACGAACGACGCCACTGGAACCGCTTGGTCCAAGATGATTTGTCTGCAAGCGAAGCGGAGGAACTGACCAAGCATTTGGAAGATTGCGTCAGTTGTCGCGAGAAATTCGAATCGATGTGTGCGGATGCTTCTTGGTGGCACGGCACGTCGTCAACTTTGCGATTGATCGAAACGGAGTCCGGCGTTTTCAAATCAAAAAGTGGTACAAGCAGCGATTTTTCGCTGGCCCAAAGCCGTGAACCCTCAAGCTCAAACAAAGCGAATGCCTCGCCACTGGTTGTGATCTCCGGTTTGAAGCCATCTCAAGAACCAGGAGCACTAGGCGAGCTTGGCGATTACACGATACGCGAGGTCATCGGATACGGCGGAATGGGGACTGTGCTCAAAGCATGGGACAAGCGCCTGTCGCGAGTGGTTGCCATCAAAGTCTTGCATCCGCATCTTGCTACAAGCGGTGCCGCGCGTGTTCGATTCGCAAAAGAAGCTCAAACCGTTGCCAGCATTTCGCATCCCAATGTGGTGCCGATACACGACGTGGCCGATGACCATTCACAACCCTACATTGTGATGGGTTTTGTCTCGGGCGGTTCGCTTCAGGATAAACTCGATCGAGACGGACCGCTCTCGCTGGAAGAATCGCTCCGCATTGGGCTTCAAATCGCGGAAGGGCTGGAAGCGGCGCACTCTCTCGGTTTGGTGCACCGTGATATCAAACCGGCTAACATTCTACTTGAGGCTCGTTGGCAACGCGTTTTGATCACCGATTTCGGTTTAGCCAGGGCACTCGATGATGCGAGCATCACCGCCAGCGGACATCTGGCTGGAACGCCCCAATACATGTCGCCCGAACAGTCTCGCGGCGACAAGATAGATCACCGCAGCGATCTTTATAGTCTGGGAAGTGTCCTGTATGCGATGCTTGCTGGCAGGCCGCCCTTTCGCGCCGAGAACGCGGTCGCGATCATGCAAAAAGTAGGCAGCGAGCGTGCCAAGCCGGTGCATGAAATACAGGACCATTTGCCTTTTTGGGCGCACCAACTGATCGAACGACTTCATGCAAAAAATCCCCGCGATCGTGTCCCAACCGCTGTCGACGCCAGTCATTTGCTTAGGTGTTGTTTGCAACACGTCCAGAATCCATCGACCGGAATACTTCCTCGCGGCTTTCAAGCGACCAAGTCGGAGTGGATGCGTTTGATAGCCCAAGCAGTCGCAGTTTTGCTTACGTTGGGGTTGATTGCCATAGCTGTGATGAATTGGGGAAAACCGACTTCAACTTCCAAACAGTCGTCATCCTCGAGCACCGTTCCTACCGCGGTCGCACATCCTCGAAGCGATGATGGTACCTCAACGATCTCAAAGTTGTCTAATCGATTTCAGCTTCCCGTCGAATCGTTGCAACACGATTCGACGGATTGGAAGGATTCGATCGATCAGGAATTGGATTGGATGTTGCTTGAGCTGTCTAGGGATGGCCTTGATTTATTGAAGTGAATGAAACCTCTTTCGGAGACGAAAATGAAACTCAACCTTTTGGAACGAACGGTAAGCTGTTGCCTGGTCGGGGCCGCAATGATCGCTATTGCAAGTGGATGGAAACGAGCAGATCCACCCGAGGGAGATGGAGTCAGCTTCATTGGTGCGGCAGCGTTTGAAAAATCGGCTGATTTGGAGGCCGACGAGCCTGCGAGAGGGCCAGACCTGGCATGCGTCGGGGAAGTTCGACTTGATGGTCGTGATGACACAGCTGAGCAAGAACTGGACAAGCTTGTGAATGCGTTCGAAAAGGCATCCGGCGCCGACAAAGAAGTGAAACGCAATGCGCTCCGGGAGGCATTGACCAAAGTGTTTCGTGAAAGAACGGAGGCGCAGCGAACTCGCATCGCTGGGATGAAGGAACGGCTCAGCGCGATTGAAACGCAATTGGAACGCCGATCGAACTTGGAGGAGCAGATCGTCCAGCGCCGACTCGGTGAGTTGCTTGGCGACAAAGACGAACTCAGTTGGGATCACGAGCCTGCGTTGGAAGTGTTGGAGTTCGCCGAACGCCGCGGGGAATCGCGAGAGCCGATCGAGCATGCACATGAGTATCTAACGGAAATTCTGGAATTTCCAAGCGAGTATCGATCCTTAGATCGTAGCGCTGCGTCTGGCGGACAATCGCGTTCCTCGGAGAATCGAATGCAACAACACCGAGCGATGCAATTGGCGGAGGAGAAGGCGGCAGACGCAGCCAAAGGAGCACGCGAGGCCCAAAATTCTGCAGCACGTGCGGAGGTACAAGCGAGGAGTGAAATGGATAGGATTCGAGATGCAAAAGAAAAGGACGCCAATTTTCAAGAAGTCCGGAGTCGATTGAGTCGCGATATGAAGAAAAGGGAAGAACAACTGCCAGGTCTCGAACGTCTACGGGGATCGTTGCTGGAAGGGCCGATTCTTGAGAGTGTTCGCGGGCGGGAATCTGAAGCCCTTCGTGCGGAATTGGCAGCCATGAGAGCTCAATCGGAAATGCTCAAAAAGCAATTAGATGAGCTTTCCAAGCAGAAATCGGAAATGTCAAAACAACGTGAGCGACCGTAGTCGGTCAAGGTCATTGTCGCTTTTCGCACTCCTGTAGCTGAGCGAGGCCCTCGCTCAGGTGAATCCAACGAGCGAAGGGCCTCGCTCGTCTACAATTTTCGGCTCTCGCTTCGCGAAAATGCGTTAACGAAGCGCACTTTCGCGGAGCGAAAGGCGACAATAAGGAAAGCCGCGTTACAAACTGCTACAAATGCGGTATTTCTCCAAGCTCCTAAGGCAACTTTCGAACAGGTCGTTAAACTAGGCATTCCGTCTGTCGTCGGACAGACCTATTCCTGACACATTCTTGACACCTGTTGGAACGAAGTCCCCATTATTCAGCCTGCTATCATTGACATAACCGGATTGACCAAGCGGTATGCTGGCAATTTCGCGTTGAAGAATGTCGATCTCGCCGTACCGGTAGGTGTGACGGGTTTGCTCGGTCCAAACGGCTCGGGAAAGAGTACGTTTATCAAGGCCGTTTTGGGGTTAGTCCAAGTCGACTCGGGGACGGGTACCGTTCTCGGAAAAACATGGCCGAAGCAAGTTAAGTCGATCCGAGATCAAATCGGCTACCTACCCGAAGACGATTGCTATATCCTCGGGTTGCAAGGGATCGAGTCAGTGCAGATGATGGCAAGGTTATCGGGGCTGCCGACAACCGAAGCCTTGCGACGTGCGCACGAAGTTCTCGATTTTTGCGATGTTGGGCAAGAGCGGTATCGCAACGTGGAAACGTATTCAACTGGAATGCGGCAAAAATTAAAATTTGCCCAAGCGCTAGTTCATGACCCGCAACTGATCATTTTGGACGAGCCCACCACGGGACTGGATCCGACCCAGCGAGAGGAATTCTTGGACCGCATACATGCTTTGGCCCACAGGTTCGAAAAATCGATCCTGTTGTCAACGCATATTTTGCACGATGTTCAGCAAGTCTGCGACCAGGTCATCATTCTGGTTCGCGGCCAAGTACGATTAGCAGACTCGATCGCCAACATGCAACGACCAATACAGACCGGCATCCAAGTCCGAGTTGTACGCGACGCTGTCCGATTGGCAGCAACTCTGCGAAATCACGGACTAACGGTCCATTGTGGCGGCGATTCCGAGTTGCTGGTAGAAGGAGAATCGTCCGTTATAACAAGCACCATTTGGGCCGCGAGCAAAGAGCAGAGCGTACTTGTCGAGCGGATGGACGAAGCTCGCAATTCCCTCGAACACTCCTTTCTCGAAATTGTACGGGAGAAGAATTATGCCCATCCTTGATCTTGGATACCGGAAGTGGACAGGTCATCGCTCCCGCGAGTGGATGCGGTGGTCTGTCGTAGCAAGAACAGGAATCTCATTGGTTTGGAGAGGGACTTGGCTCAAGAGATTCTTGCTTTTCGCGTCCTTTCCGGCTGTTGTGACGATGTTCGGAGTAGGCCTATTTGAACAGAGCACACGTGACGAAGGCTACCGGATGATGTTCAATCAGTTCCTGGCTTCGAGAGTCGAACCCATCGGACCTCGGAACCGAATGCGAGATCGCTCACGAGAGGGCGCCAGAAATCGTCAACCTATTATCCCAATTAGTGCGGACCCTGCAACGCAACGCCACTTAGCTTGGTCGCACATGCTGTTGTGGTACTTTCGCTACCCTCAAGCCCTTTGGATCGTGGTCGTTATCGGCTTGGTTGCTCCCAGATTGATCAGTTACGATCTGCGCAGTCGTGGTTATTTGCTGTATCTTTCGCGACCGCTCTCACCGAGTAGTTATGTGTTTGGAAAAGCCTGCGTTTTGTTTTTCTTACTGGCCATGATCACAACGTTTCCTGCCATCGCGGTCTATTCCTTTGGACTACTTCTATCGAACGATTCGGCGGCATTCTTGCAAACGTGGGACATACCCTTTCGCATCTTGCTGTCGACAGCCGTTCTGGTCTTACCAACGTCCGCCATCGCCCTGGCGTTCTCGTCGCTCACCCAGGAAAGTCGCTTTGCTGCATTTGCATGGTTCGCAGTGTGGATTGTAGGCTGGGTCACGTACCTAGTTCTGACCGGGGCCGCGATGTTCAAAGCAGACGATCCTGTGGTTCTTCAGCAACGATGGCTTCTAATATCTCCGTATCACGTTTTGGGCCATCTTCAAGAAGAGATCTTTGGTTTATTGCCGGAGAACCAACATCAAATGGCGCCATGGATTCTTTGCGGGGCGGTCAGTCTTGTCGGGTTTGGCATTGCTCGTTGGCGCGTCGCAAGAATGTTAAAGGTTTAGTCGTGGAAGCCGCTCAATCCATCATCGAATTGAACCACACGACCCGATTGTACGGAAATGTGATTGGGGTCAACGATTTAAATGTCGAACTGCCCAAGGGTGCGTATGGCTTGGTTGGTCCTAACGGAGCCGGAAAATCGACACTGATCGGATTGATCACTGGAGCGCTGCGTCCAACCCTGGGATCGGTACGTGTTTTTGGCGAGGATCCCTACGCGAGTTCGAGAGTCCTTAAAAACATCGGCTTGTGTCCTGCAAGCGACATTTTGTTGCCAGGCGTCACTGCCCGACTTTGGATCGAGCAACTGCTCGCCCTGAGTGGTTGGAGTCCTCGTGATGCACGTAGTCGAACCTGCGAGGTATTAGAACGGGTCGGGATCAAAGAAGTCATGGATCGCCCGATCAACACCTATTCACTCGGGATGCGCCAACGCTGTAAACTCGCCCAAGCCATCGCTACGGAACCTCAACTGCTGATTTTGGACGAACCATTCAATGGTTTGGACCCTGTTGGGAGGCATCAAATGACGGAACTCCTAATCGATTGGGCAAATTGCGGTCGTAGCTTGCTCCTCGCAAGCCATGTGTTGCATGAAGTGGAGCAAGTGACCGATTCGTTCATACTTATTTACGGTGGCAGGCTACTAGCGTCAGGAACGGCTGGCGAACTGCGTGGAATGTTGGCAGACCTGCCGCAAGAGCTTTCGATCGTTAGCCCGCAAGTCCGAGAATTAGCGGCTAGGCTCGCCAACCAATTATGGGTGGAATCGCTTCGTATCGAGCACGTTGAGAATCGCGCCATTGTAGCGGTGCATAAACCGCTGGAACTCTATGCCGCCTTGGCCGAATGGTCCGCCGAAGGAATCCAGATTGATCAGTTGTTGGGGGCCGAAGGGGATATGCAATCGCTGTTCAAATTGCTAGTTTCGCGACACCGCGGCAGCCGAGCCAAGATTAAGTAGGTTCTCGTCACCGGGATGTGATTTCGTTATTGTCGCCTTTCGCTCTGCGAAAGTGCGCGTTGTTATTAACGCACGTTTGCGGAGCAAACGGCGACAATGCGGCACATGATTCTAGCGACTCACCAAGCAAACGAAACCAAAATTTGCACCGGACAAATAGTATCGCAGGCTATTGGAGGTGGACATCACAGCGGCTCGAGGGAGTACTATTTCGCTGGCACTTCGACAGATCGGATCTTCGTCATTGAGATTTGATTGCCAGACTCGTTGAAGATGGCTTCGGTCATTAATTCACGCATTAACATAACGCCTCTGCCGCGAGGTTTGTCCAACCGTTCTTCGGAAGTCGGGTCGGCCACGTTACGATGATCGAATCCCGCCCCTTCGTCGGAAACAACCATGGTGGCTTTCTCCGGCGTCACATGAAATATCATTCGCACCATTTTGTCGGGTTCGCGTTTGTTGCCATGTTCGATCGCGTTGACGACCGCTTCTTCGATCGCCATTTGAATACGAAAGACATCCATCCCTACCCAGCCCGCAGCCTCGAGTGCCGTCACGAGTTCTTCGATTGCGGCATGCCCCACTTCTAAGTCGCTAGGCAAAAACTTATCGAAAAACCAATGTTCTTGAACAGTCGTCATGCTTGTCCCAAGTGCCTTGACTAGAGCTTAAACGCTTCGATTGCTTCTTCTTCCGACTTTCGCAGGTCGAAAACACGGTCCAAACGAGTAATAGTGAACACTTCCTTGATTTCTGCCCTCAAGCAGCACAACTTCAAACGGCCCGCGGCCGCCTTGACTTTGGTGTTTAACGAAATCAGCTTGTTGAGAGCGGCACTGGACATGAATTCAACTGAGTCAAAATTCAGCAGGACCTTATTCCGCTTATCCACGGTCACCAGAGAATTCAACTCTTCACCGAGCTGTTCAATACTGCCGGAGTCAACGATCTTCTTGTCGACAAATCGAACAACACTTACGCCGTTATTGTCGGAAACCGTAATTCGCCTATGAGTCGCCATTTCGATACTCTGCCTCAAACCCTGTGTGAAAAAAGGACCCACTCTCTGTTAGCTGCGGACTGAAAACAGCCAAATCGCAGATTCTCTAGATTAAACCAACCCGAAGGAACGAGCAATGAACCTTGCAGGCTACCGGCCAAACGAATTCAAGAATTCTTGAAAAGCCACGTTTTTACTTCGCTTTAATCGGGATAGCCTGCGGATTGCCAAGTCCTTTCTGCTGTTGATTCATGGTTGGGAACGGTGACTTGCCCTTTCCGCTCGACATTGGCTCGGAAATCTGCACGCCCGCAAGCATGGCCAACAGGAACGTCACTGCAAAATACATCGCGTAGTGGAGCAACGCTTGGCCAAAAGCCAGGTCCATGGCGACCAACGATCCCAGCGATCCTACGGCGAACATAATCCCCAAATAGATTGCGAACTGAACTGCATCGACATCCGCCAAGGTTTTGTTTCCGAAGTAGATTGCCAAGAACCAATAGAGTCCCCATGTAACGGCGAATATCAACGCACAAACGCCCACCCGAGCCGATCGTTCCTTCCCCGAATACTCTTCTAACTCGTCGTCATGAAAAAAGGAATATCCGACCCACGCCAGCGGAAATGCGAGCGCGAAGATTCCGAATGCCATTAAAATCGTCGGTGGCTCAGTAAATTGGCGAGCGAAAATAGCGAAGCCCAACGATAAGACGGCTAGGACTCCCGCCACAATCATTTCACGAGTGGAAAGCTTGAATTCCGCTCGCTTCAAGGGCTTGAGAACAGAAACGCCCTTGGAATCTTTCGGACCTATTTCAGGAGCGTGGATAACCACTTCCTGAGACTTGTCCGGAACCATCAAGTCCTTCTTGCATTTGGGGCAAGGGCCCTTCTTGCCAGCGTATTTATCGCTAACCGTGAATCGAGATAGGCAGCCGGGGCAGGTTACTGAGATTGGCATAAGGACTTTTCAAAGGATGCACGATGTGGCTTCGCAATCGAAGCCATACAACTAGTTAAACGCACATGCTTATAGTTAAGCAGTCCGCGACGAGACTTGCAATAAGGCGACCGGCTACATTGTTTATACCGGGAGGGAGAGGCCACCGCTGTACACATGTCTTCATCGACTGTGTCCAACCGATTCATTACTCGGGAGGGTGAGGCGGTGAGGCTCCCGCCGAACGATGGCGGCGCCAGCTCGGCAGGAGCCTCGCTCTCCCATTGGAAGAGTCGTGTCGCCGACTCAAAGCCAAAAAGTGGCCTTCATTCTCAAATAAATATTAAAGGCTCTAATGCACCAGCGGCTCGACTTGAATGATTAGTCGAAGCCGTTAGGTGCTGAAAGGGAACCGCGTCGAAAGGAATGTCTGCTTATCGATTCAAAATCCCCGCTTTCATGGAAGTAGACATAGTGCGTAATCGTGATCTTGTTGGCCCCAATTTCAATTTGATTGAGTGAATTCTTTTCCCGTTCGCGGCCGCGTCCACGTCTCGAGGTGGTTGTACCGCATTGCGCGATGATGATCCCTCGGTCTCGGTGTGTTCCAGGGTAAAAGTCCAGCGAATTCCCGATATACGCCCGATGCAAATGCCCGCCGAGGATCATATCGACCTTCAAATCGGCAAAACGCTCGATGGCTCGTTTGGCTTTAGGCATGTTGCTGTCATGAAGGTAATCGGGAGCAGGCGCAAAATGATGGTGCGCGACGACAATTCTTGCATAGTCACTCGGGACATCGCAAAAAACTTGTTCGCAGGCGTCCAGTTGCCATTTGAAAATCCGACCATTGCTGATGGCACTACGAGGAGCCGTCGAATCGAGCCCAGCGATGACCGCTCCGCGGATCTTGAGGACTGGGTTGAGCTCGGCTGTGATAATCTCTTGGTAGAGGGCATGCGGCCGAAACAAGCGATCGTAAATTCGATAAAGCGGGACGTCGTGATTACCGGGAATGACCAATTGAGGAGACTTCGGCAATCGGTCTAAGAACTGTTTGGCGGATACGAATTGCTCCCTCTTGGCACGCTGCGTTAAGTCGCCGCTGATAATCACCGCATCGGAGTTCAATTGCGTTGCTATTCTCAACGCAGCTTCGCCGACCTCAGGTACATACGGAGGACCGAAATGAAGGTCGGAAATATGCAGTAATTTGATTGGGTTCTCCGCGATACTATTCACTATTTCGTAATTCCGTGGGGCAGCCGACATCAAAAAAACAATTCCAGCGAGTACTCAGGACACCAACTAATGGTAACCTAAAGAGGGAAACTAAGCGCGGGTCCATTTTCCGCACTCGCTCTCGGAGAAAGCATGAACTTTGCGTCAACGCAACTACTACTAGGCCTTGCATGCTTGTTCTTGGCGTTAACGATTGGCACGTTGGTTCGGATCGCCAGTCTTCGCGGCAGTTCCGACGAAAAGTCGAAATCGAATCGGAATAGTCTGAAATCATGGTGGGGTTTGGCCGTAGCCCTCGCTTTGGCGGTAATCTTGGATCGTACGGGAGTGGCTATTCTTCTAACGATGGCGGGCATCTTAAGCCTCCGAGAGTATCTGCGTCTGGTCGGCACGAAACAGGTCGGAGTTCCAACGACTGCATTGGTGTACTCGGTTGTTCCTGTGTACTACCTACTGGCATTGTATGGATATAGCGATGGTTTGCGTACACTTGCGCCAATTTTCATGGTGTTGGTATTCGGAGCACTGAGGGCTTCGATTGGCCAGATTACCGATTATATACGAACAACAGCTGGCATGACTTGGGGGCTTTTGCTATTCGTTTACTGCTTATCTCACGCTCTCTTTTTGTTCGAATTGCCCATGCATGAAAAGCCATGGGTTGGCGAGGCGGGCTGGTTCCTCTATTTGGTTTTGCTTACGGAGGTCAATGACATCTCTCAAGCGTTGGTAGGTCGTCGTTTTGGCAGGACGAAGCTAACACCACGAATTTCGCCGAACAAGTCACTGGAAGGCCTACTGGGCGGGTTAACGGTTACGATTCTTCTGGCCATTTTGATGGCACCATGGCTCACGACTTTTATGCAAGATAAATCGTGGAGGATTGGTGGTCTTTTCGCAATGCTGTCTGGCATGTTGATTGCTCTGTTTGGATTCCTTGGTGATATCAACAAGTCGGGGATCAAGCGCGATGTCGGCGTCAAAGACAGTGGAACACTATTGCCAGGGCAAGGAGGAATGATGGATCGAATCGATAGTTTGACTTTTTCTGCCCCTGTTTTCTACTACTTCGTTGCGTTTATTCTGGTACGCTCCTAAGGCGAGCGGCAGAATGTTGATTCAGCGCTGGCCTCTGTAAATCGTTCAGAAAAAATGGAAACTATGGACTCCAACCAGCCAACTTCAACTGAAAATGCTTCTGTTTCGTCCTCGGTGGGGCAAGCAAGCGATGAGGAAGGTGCGTACCGAAAAAAATACGTGACCGTACCTAACGTCATTTGTACCATCCGTTTGGTTGGGGCTATCTGGTTGTTTTGGTTGGCGGTGCAAAACCAAGCGCATCTATTTACAGGGGTTTTTGTTGCTCTCAGCCTAAGTGATTGGATTGACGGACGATTAGCAAGATGGCTAAAGCAGAGATCGGACTTTGGTGCGAGGCTGGACAGTTTTGCAGATTCGGTTCTCTACGGTGCGCTGTTATTTGGATTGCTTTGGCTCAAATGGGATGTCCTCAGCCACGAGTTGGTTTGGTTGATCGTGGGAGTACTAAGTTACTTTTTAACGACTGGAGCCGGGCTTTGGAAATATGGCCGGATCCCGAGTTACCATACCTATGGTGCCAAAATATCGCAATGGATCGTGTTGGTCGCGGCGATATGCATACTCTTGGATTATTCCGTATGGCCCCTGCGCCTAGCCATGCTCGCCGGTACGCTAACAAATTTGGAGGCTACTGCAATCACCTGCGTCCTGCCGGAATGGCGAGCCGACGTTTTGACGTTGTTGCACGTGCTTCCCAAAAGAAAGGGGCCGCATGCATGAGAGACGAGTTATCGTCAGCTTGCGCAGAGGTTTTGATTTGTGATTGTCGCCTTTCGCTCCGCGAAAGTGCGTTTCGTTAACGCACTTTTGCGGAGCAAAAGGCGACACTGGTAGACGAGCGAGGCCCTTCGCTCGTGGAATCAATAGCTGAGCGAAGGCCTCACTAGCCAATTCAACACGAGAATAGCATGTCACAGTTTTTCGACGTTTGCAAAGTGACCGACATTCCAATGGGCGAAGCTCGAATGTTCGAAGTGAACGACGTAATGGTTGGTGTTTTCAATCAAGCGGGTGAATTCTTTGCGATGGATAATGCATGTTCGCACGCCGGCGCTTCGTTGTCCCATGGGATTGTCGAAGGCGACGTGGTGCGTTGCCGAATCCATCACTGGCGATTCTGCATTCGGAACGGTACTTACCTAGATGAGGAGAAGCCCAAATTCAATGTCCGGACCTACCGAGTTCGCGTGGTCGACGAACGGATTCAGATTGATTTGGAAGACGATCATTAGGTGAGCATGCTCGGTCGTTACAATTTGGAATGCCCGAGCACACTGATTGTACAGCCAGCTCGATCTGGAACAAAGCGATCAATTTGGCTTACCGGCACGGCGACCATTTCTATAGCTTTGAAGGCTTGCGTCAATACAAGCAGAAATTCGATCCGGTGTGGCAACCCAAGTACCTCGCGTCGCCGGGCGGATTGGCCCTTCCGAGGATCCTTGCAGACCTGACACAACTGATTGCGAGGAAAAGGTCAACGTAGCTGTCGCTATCGCTTTCCATATTTGGATGCCAACGGTTTTGCACCAAGCTGTCTTAGCCGCAATTCGCCTTGAGCAACAATGAGCTTTGCATTTTCAATGACGTTTCGCAGTTGCTGCGCCTCTTGGTTCTGATGTGTTGCAGCCATGGTGGCAGGTTTTGTTTTTGCCATTTCCTCTCTCGCATCTTGGCGGGCTTTGTCGAGGGTTCGCTTGGCGTCTCTCCATTCTTTGCTCCCCTCGAACAGCTTTTTGCGGACGTCCACTACATGTTGCTCAGCCTTTGCAAGTTGTTCCGTTACAAACTTGTATTCGGCGTCGCTTTTGATCGTGATCCTTTGTGATTCAGGCAGTCTGGACATTTCGACAAATCGCGAATCCTCTGTTGAAGTCTTTTCGTCCTCGGGTGTCTGAGCCAAACTGTGAAAGACGCGATGCACCTCTTGGTTGCAAAGACCAACGGCTTTGGTGGCTTCTGCGAACTCGGAATTGCCGGCTTGTTCTGCTAATATATCCGCCTCGATCATTTGAACTTCTTCGAAGGCATTGTGTACCTCTCCGTTCGCCGTCTCAATTTCTTTGCGGATATGGTTTAGCTTCGACATCGCCTCGTAGGCTATCGATTGGGAAATGGCAGATTTAGATTCGGCATTGGCCAGTACTTGATTTGCCATTGCAACTTGGGATTGAAGCATGTTAATCATCTGCATCTTTTGGGCTTGGATGTTCGCAATGGCATGCCGATGGTATGAGCTAGTTCGATGATGGCTCCGATACTGTGCTTCGACGCTCGTCGTTGAAAGCGACACTAATAAAATGAAGGCGAGTCCCATATTGCGCGACATAAATGCAATGTTCCTTTCAAAATCACGTGATGAAACCATGAGTTCATTATAGACAATGCACGAAGTCGTTGCCAAGCAATTGGATACAATATGCTTGGGATCGTTACTCCTTGTTTCGGTCAAACAAGGCATGCAGGATTACACCAACACTTGCGGCAATTAGATGGACGAGGTCGGCCGAATCATGACTGCTGAAGATAACAATACGGAAAGAATGAGCAGAAGTGTGAAAGCAAACCGGCGTATTAAAATTCGGATTCTGTCGTTGTTCATGGTTTGGTAAGCTCAACCGGTCGCTACAATTTGGAACGCTATATCCCTTGTTTGCATTCTTCGCTTATTGTTCTAACACATTTGTATTACGATCCTATGCCGAGAATTCAAACAACCGTAATCCCCAAGACGGTTTTTGCCGGGATCCACAAAAGCAAGTCTCGCATCGAAGTCTCTCAAGCTCTCGTCGATTCCGCCACCATGGACTCCGGCGCGATATTTCAAAAATTCGAAACTCGTCTCGCGGGACTTTCCGAAGCACAGGCGAGTGAGCGTCTGGTTGAGTACGGTCCAAATGTATTTGCAAAGGAACATCGAGCAAGTACAGGGGCACTCATTTGGCATGCAGTTTTAAATCCGTTAGTGATTTTGCTAGCTGTATTGGCATGCATTTCATTTGCAACGGACGACATTCGGGCAGGGATCGTGATGTCCATGATGATCGCCTTAGGGGTTGGACTTAAATTGGTGCAGGAGGCCAAAGCGGACAGTGCGGCCGCCAAGCTCAAGGCGATGATTTCGGTGACCGCTACCGTCCTGCGAGACGGTAGCCCGCGCGAGATTCCTGTTTCGCAATTGGTCCCCGGGGATGTCGTCACATTGGCAGCCGGGGATATGGTTCCAGCCGACGTTCGTATCCTTAATGCAAAGGACTTGTTCGTTACACAAGGCTCGCTCACGGGCGAAAGCTTTCCTGTCGAAAAATTTGAGGTCGAGCGCAACCTCAACACCAAAGTTGCCGTCGAGCTATCGAGCATTGCATTCCTGGGAACGAGCGTTGAGAGCGGTTCTGCGTTAGGGATCGTGGTTGCGACAGGAAAGGACACGTATTTGGGAGGAATGGCTCAGTCGCTTTCGGAGCAGCCAGAGGAAACCGCATTCGATAAAGGGATTGCCAATTTCACGTGGCTGATGCTCCGTTTTGTCCTCGTCATGGTCCCGCTGGTCTTTGTCATCAATGGGCTCACCAAGGGCAATTGGGGCGAAGCGTTTTTCTTTGCTATTGCGGTCGCCGTTGGCTTAACGCCGGAAATGTTGCCGATGATCGTTACCGTCTGTTTGTCGAAGGGAGCCATCGCCATGAGTCGCAAGAAAGTCATTGTCAAGCGGCTCAATGCGATTCAAAACTTGGGAGCGATGGACGTTCTTTGCACGGATAAGACAGGGACGTTGACCATGGATCAGGTAATCCTGGAGCGATACTGCGATGTGGTTCTAAAGGAGGACCAGGGTGTTCTTGCGTTGGCCTATACGAATAGCCACTTCCAAACGGGGCTAAAGAACGTACTCGATAGAGCTGTATTATCTCATACTGAAACGCACCAGCATGCGAAAATCCCCGATTATCGGAAAGTCGATGAAATCCCCTTCGATTTCGATCGCCGAATCATGACCGTCGTCGTTCGGACGCCGGAAGGCAAGGACCGAATCATCAGCAAAGGGGCACCGGAAGCGATCTTCCCTCGATGTACGACTTTTGAACTGGATGGCGAGCACTTTCCTATGGATCCGTTGATTCTAAGGGACCTTTCCGAGGAGTTCGAGGAACTTTCCAAAGATGGATTCCGAGTACTCGCAATCGCCAGCAAGGATGTTGAAGCGAGGGAAAGCGTCGGTCAACACGCAACTCCTTACACTAAATTGGACGAATCCGACTTAGTACTCAATGGCTATATCGCGTTCCTCGATCCACCTAAGGAGTCGGCGACGGAGGCTATCAAAGCCTTGTCCGGCCATGGAGTCGTCGTCAAAGTGGTCACTGGCGACAATGACTTGGTAGCCCGCAAAATATGCAAGGAAGTCGGCCTGGCTACTGAGTTCGTTCTTCTTGGAAGCGACGTGGAAGCCATGGATGACACTCAATTGGCAGAGGTCGCTATGAAAACGACCTTGTTTGCTCGCGTGTCCCCTTCGCACAAGCAACGCATTATCAAGGCTCTGCAATCGCGAGATCACGTGGTTGGATTTATGGGGGATGGCATCAATGATGCCCCCGCTCTACGAACAGCCGACGTGGGCATTAGCGTGGATACGGCTGTCGATATCGCCAAAGAGTCTGCAGACATGATTCTATTGGAAAAGTCCCTGATGGTTCTTGAGTCCGGCGTTATCGAAGGGCGCAAAGTATTTGTCAATATTCGCAAGTATGTGCGCATGGGTGCCAGCAGCAATTTTGGCAATATGTTTAGCATGCTAGGCGCGAGCATTTTTGTACCGTTTTTGCCGATGTCACCGATACAAATTCTTGCCAATAACTTGCTATACGACATTAGCCAGACCGCGATTCCAACCGACAACGTGGACGCCGAACAGATCGAAAAACCTCAACCATGGGATATTAAGCAGCTTACTCGCTTCATCGTTTTCATTGGGCCGTGTTCCTCGATATTCGATTACACGACATTTTTGATGATGCTGTATGTCTTTGGATGTTGGGACGTAACCACCCCAGCGTTGGCAGCTCACAGTCAAAGCCTTTTCCAAACGGGATGGTTCGTTGAAAGTCTAATTACGCAGACGTTGATCATCCACGTCATACGCACGAACAAGATCCCTTTCTTGCAAAGCTGGGCTTCTTGGCCATTGCTGATAACGTCGTTCCTGATCATGCTCATCGGGATTGCCATCCCGTTTACACTCGTTGGAGACTACCTTGGCTTTACAGTGTTACCAAAACTCTACTGGCCACTTTTAGGGTTGTCTCTGTTGTGTTACGTTGTTCTTACCCAGGCCGTGAAAACGTGGCTACTGCACAGGAAATGGATATAGGAAAATCGCGGCTCAGTATTACGCTGCCGTTCGATTCAATGGTTGTGACCGGTTTGTTTCGACGTTGAACGGGCTGATCGAGCAACGTATTGTTTGCTGTGGTCAAAATGATGGCGTAGATTGCCCTCATAAGCAGCATAGAGATCCGGTCGGTTGCGAATGATCAAAAGATTCTCAGCGTTAGAGCGTTCGGCATTGCTCGTGAAATTGAAGCTCCCGGTTATCAGAGTAAGCCCATCGATCAAGATAACTTTGTTGTGTGCAATTGCATGCTGCGCATCAATGAGGGTGGTGATCCCAGAATTGATCAACAGGTCCGCCGCAGAATACTGCTCCGTCTCTTGGCTTTTATCGAGTACTGCATAAACGGCGACGCCACGATGGTGGGCGGCAATGCAGGCTGCTGCGATCGGTTCTGAAGTAAAGGAATAAGCTTGGATCAGTATTTGTCTTTGGGCCTGATTGAGTTCGTTAACGATCGCATCCGTACAACCTCCCATAGGGGAAAAGTAGACACGGATGTCACCCTGCGTATTTCTTGGCAATTGCGGGGCAAATCCGTTTTGCGGATAGTTATCGTTGAGGGGCTGCGATGCATTCGGATTTGAGATTCCATTGTAGGAAACAGGAACACCCGGAGGGCTTGCGCTACTGGTAGCTGACCCGCTTGAATTTGCAGTTGGAGCGGCTGATGGATTCTGCAACAACATGTTCTGAGAAGCATACTGGTAGATCCCGAAAAGACTGGCCAACAAGCCCGCACCGATAACGTGATGTGGTTGAATTCCATGATAAGGCCTTTGAAAAGAAACTTTCTGCGGTCGTGTCATAGTCGTCAATATTTTGTTGCAAAGCGATGGGATGCGTTCGAGATGTCTACACGATCTGTTCTTCGGTACGCAAGTTCAATTTGCGTGCCCCCCCCATGGCTGTTCAAATTGACGGACTTCAAGGAGGTTTCTACGGTTATTCAAGTTTTTAGGAGATAACAGCTAATTAATAATTGGAGCTTCGCCCTCGATCGAATCAATCTTAAATAAACACTGAAACGGCACAGCATCGGCATTCCTGTCAAGTTTGTAACTCTGTTTCGCTGACTTAAAGATCTAGAGCAGCTACACTTACAGCGTTAAAGATGCTATTGAATGGTTTGCAAATCGTGAATAGTGGTTATTTGTGTAGAATGTGGTTCGATTTGGAAAGAAAGTCTGGACAATGAGTCATCCTGTTTTTCGGTTCATTCGGGTTGGCTTATCGCTGGTGGTGATCGTAGCCCTACCGATACTCGGTTTTGTGGGCGTGCCACAATTCAAAAAGTGGTTGGATCAAAATCATCGTGCTGTCGATTCCGCAAATGCTGCAGAGCCAAAGCCCCATGGGACACTGGTAGGCACTGGAAAACGGACATTGCGGTTGCCGCTGGAGGTGCTCGAAACAATGCAGGTCGAGACTTCCGATGTTCGGCCCGCGACCGCCTCGGAATCTCTGAAGTTGGAAGGTTCTTTGTATTTGGATGCGAACCGGTTGGTGCACGTCAATTCTCGTTTTTCCGGCGACGTCATTGAACTTGGGCAAGTTGAGGCTGCTGAAAACCCTCAGAATCCGAGTTCGGGGATGAAGACCACCAATCGGTCGGTTAGCTTTGGCGACCCCGTTAGCAAGGGACAGCTTCTTGCTGTGATTTGGAGCAAAGAGTTAGGGGAAAAGAAAAGCGAACTTGTGGAAGGTTTGAGCATGTTGCGATTCAACGAAGAGCGTCTCAAACGATTGGAAGCCTCGGCTGCTGTGATGTCGGAAAGAATGTTACTCGATACTCGTCACGACGTAGAGTTGGGCCTCATCACGATTGCACGCGTCGAGCGGACGTTACGGTCATGGAGACTGAGCGTAGAACAGATCCAGGCGATTCGTGAGGAGGCGGAACGGATTCGCGCTTACAAGGGCGATTGGCATACTAATCTCGATGAGTCGTGGGCTCGAGTCGAAGTTCGAGCACCGATTGACGGGACAATCGTCGAAAAGAACCTCGCTGTGGGCGACTTCGTCAGCAATGATCTTGATCTCTTTAAAATAGCTGACCTGCGACGGCTGGATGTCTTAGCACATGTTTATGAAGAAGACATTGCCTTGCTGGAAACATTACCTGAAGGGCATCGGCATTGGACCATCCGGTTGAACGCAAATCCACAATCGCAGCCGCTGGAAGGGAGCTTTCAGCGGATAGGCAACTTGATAGATCCCGCACAACATACAGCGTTGGTGATGGGCTGGGTCGACAATTCGGCAGGGCGACTACGAGCCGGACAGTTCATCTCCGCACAGATTAATCTGCCACCCGATCCCGATGAGGTGGTGATTCCAATTTCTGCGCTCGTTGATCGGGAAGGAGAGTCGCGTGTGTTCGTGGCGACCGACCCGTTGAAACACGAATTCACATGTCGTAGCGTATTGCCCACTCGCAGGAGCAACCAGTTTGCGTATATCTCAACGAAACCACGTAATGTTCCAGGGCAACTAGCGTACGACACACTTAGGATTGGCGAGCAAGTAGTAAAAGCCGGGGGAGTCCAAATGGCTGCCGAGCTAGAATCATTACGTGCCGCAGCGAGAGAGACATCAACGACGGCAACAACAACTTCCAAGGAATCGGCTGAGCAAAACACCTTATGATTAGTAAGCTACTGGATTGGGCAATTCATAATCGGGTCGTTGTCTTATTGCTGACTTGCACGTTGATTGCAGTTGGCAGCCATGCCATTGTGAACGTCAACGTCGAGGCATATCCAGATCCGGCTCCGGCGATTATCGGCGTCGCAGCCATCTATCCCGGCGCTTCGGCGGAGGAGGTTGAGAGACAGCTGGTGGTTCCAATGGAAGTCTCGTTGGCGGGGATGCCCGGCCTCAAGTACACCCGTAGCAAAGCGATGTTTGGTCTCGCATACATGCTCAACCAGTTTTCGTACGGCGTTGATTTCAAGGATGCTCGGCAAGAGGTCATCAATCGTCTTTCACAAGCTCAGTTGCCCAAAGGCGTGACGCCGGAGTTAACCCCAGCCTCCTGCATCGACGAGATTTACCGATATATGTTGAGGAGCCCAAAAGACAAATTGGGCCGCGACATCTATACGCTTTACGATCTGAAAGCATTACAAGACTGGAATTTGGAGCGAGAACTTCGACGTATCCCTCGCGTCGCTGGAGTGACGAGTTGTGGCGGGATGGTAAAACGGTACGAGATTCACCCCGATCCGGATCGGCTCAAAGAATACGGCATCACGTTGCAACAACTGGAGAACGCGATCTCGTCCAGCAATGCAAACGTCGGTGGCGATATGATCGTCCAGGGAGGCAATGTGCAGATTATCCGAGGTATCGGACTGATCGGCGGTGGTGAAGACCCGATGGCATATGCCTCAACGCATTTCACCGACCCGATGGAGGCTGCCGCCTACCTTCGTTCGGAAGAGCGTCGCCGCATCGGCGAGATTAGGCAGATCGTGATTACCGCAACGAACAACGTTCCGATTCGAGTCGAACATGTCGTCGAAGGAGGTCCCAACCATTCGGAAGCGGACCTCGGCAAGCAAGGCGTGGTGGTGGGGCACCATACCCGACAGGGCAAAGTTAGTTTTGCGAGCCCAGAATTGGACGATAGCGGACACGAAGTCATGAATAACAGCCAGCGGGTGATTGTCGACGAAGACGAAAAGGTCCAAGGCATCATCCTTTTGAGAAAAGGGGAGAAGTCGTTGCCTACGCTGGAAGCCACGCGAGAAAAGATTCGCGAGTTAAACGAGACGAAAGGCTGGCTGCTGCCTGGAGTACAGATCGAGCCTTACTACAACCGTACCACGCTAATCGACGTCACAACCGAAACAGTGCATCACAACCTGTTGGTTGGCATGGTTCTGGTAACGTTCATTTTACTGATGTTTATGAATAATGTCCGCGTAGCTCTAATCGTTGCAATCAATGTCCCGCTGGCATTAATGTTTGCGTTCAGCGTACTTTATTTAAGAGGCCGTTCGGCAAATCTGTTGTCGATCGGCGCTGTCGACTTTGGCATCATCGTCGATTCCACAGTCATCATGGTCGAAAACATCTACCGAAGGGTAAGCAGCGGGACGGAAGACAAGGAATTGCCGTTGTCGAAGCGAATTTTGCAAGCCGCCCGCGAGGTCGAACGCAGTCTCTTTTATTCGACGCTCATTATGGTCTGTGCCCTTTTACCATTATTTACCATGCAGGGACCGGAGGGGCAAATCTTCGGCCCGATGGCCGACACGTATGCCTTCGCTCTCGGCGGAGCATTGCTGCTCACACTGACCATCTCACCGGTTCTTTG
>JANMLD010000480.1:0-5219 GCA_031372345.1 Pirellula sp. | reverse complement strand
GAATCCCAATGGCCAATTCAGCAACGATTTTATTCTAACGGTCGCCGATGCCAAACCGAAAGAAAGCGTCGACGGAGACAAGTCTAGACCAAAGACACTCTCCGAAGCACTGAAGCGTTATGATTGGGAGCGATTAGTCGGTACATGGGTCGATGAAGGCACAAAGGGCGATGGGCTAAAGATGACAGTAAGGTGGAAAATCAAAGACCGTGTCATTGAATCGGAATCCGTCGACGCTGGGCGTACGTCGGTGTCGTTGATCAGTGTTAACGCACAAAACGGGGATGTATTCCAGGTCGGGGCCGACAGCACAGGCTCTTCGCATCTCGGCGCGTGGAAATTCAATAAAGACGGCAACGCAGTCCTGAATCTCGGCTACACAGACGGCAACGGAACTCAGGGAGAGCTCACGATTCGCTATAAGCTGGTCAATGACAACACGCTCGACATGACATTGCAATTCCCGCAGCCGATCCAGATTCGACTTGTTCGAGCTTTGAAATAGCTGAATTCCAGCCACAGACGCTGGAGGCTCCCAATTGAAACGATACTCGGGTAATCGAGATCCACGATTCGTTGCTATTCATCGTGGTGGCGATCTGGATATGCCTACGCATCGCCTGCTCGTCGCGTGGGCGGCTGACTGTGCTGAACATGTTTTACCTTTGTTCACAGAAGTCCATACTAGTGACACTCGCCCCGGGCTACCTGTATGTCGCGGATTCCGGAAACCAAAGAATCATCAAGTTTCAATTGCCAAACGATTGATAATGACTATTTGCTTAGGCTGCTTTTCGGGTGTAATGCTTTAGCAGGCCACCCAATCGCTCTTTGCACTGAACGTCTCGCATTTGAATTGTGTCCGGCATCGATTGTGCTTTTGCTTTACGTTGACGCTTTCCGATGGTTTCGTTCTCAATCCCTTGATGCGGTCTCTCCTCGATATAGTGCACGCTGTATTCTGCACAAATATGAGCGAAGTGACCACGGCCAAAGACCACGAAATGATCAAGGCATTCCTGCTTGATCGACTGAATGAATCGTTCGACAAACGCATTCGTATTCGGCGACCGGAATGCAGAGATTTTTACTTCCTTCTTTCCGGTGGAGAACTTCTTGTTGAACGCTTTCGTAAACTTTGTATCTCGGTCATGCAACAGCAATTTGCATGGAAGCTTTTCCTCTTTGATGTGATTCTTGAACGCATCCGCTTGCTAGAGAACCCATGCTTCATCGGGATTGTACGTGCTAGGTGTGATGAAGACACGTCGCGATTCGATGTGCAAAAATGCAATGGCGAACAAATCACGGAGGCCAGTCTTCGAAACAACCTTTTTTGAAAAGAAGTCGCATTGCCACATGGTCTTCGCATGACGCTTCAGGAATTCATCCCATGTGCCTGGCCCGCGCTTTGAGCCAACATCAAAGCCGTTCCGCTTCAAAATGTTCTTGACGGTATTTCGTGTAATCGACTCAATTCCGAGTTTCTTGAGCTCGCCGAGAATTCGGGTGTAACCCCAGCCGTTCTGACTTGCCAATTTCAGGATCAACTGCTCGATTTGTTCGGCCGTTCTGGGCCTGCCACTCTTGTTTTGGCGCGCCGACTTTTTGCCTGAAGCGTCTCGAATCCAGCGGCGTATCGTTCCCGGATGAACAATTGTTGCGAGCTCGTTTAATGCCGATCCGAGGTTCTTTGCAAATCGGACCAGGCGATTCTTCTCGCGTTGAGTTAAACTGATGCGATCCGGGAGGCGACTCCTAAGGATTTGGTTTTCAGCCTTGAGATAGCTGACCTGTCGAACCAGTTCCTTTTGCGTTGAGCCTGCGATGACAAGTATGAGTGACGTGTAGATGTTGCGAAAGCTTGCCATCGAAAAGAGCTGGTTTTCCAGGGAAATCATGGGCGGAGCGCAGTAATTGCACACCGGGAGAGTCCAAAAGATATGGTCAGCCCCCGAATTGCGGATGGCATGGATTTCATTCCATGTTGCTTACGGTCGTCTTCCTGGTAGCGTGTGGTATAATTGGGGTATGAACACGACAATCCTCGACCAAATAATCGAACCATTTGCCGAATGCTTGACGCCGGAAGCTGCGCGAAAAATTGTCGCTATTCGTGCGGACGACGAGCTCCAAGGCCGGGTCGATGCGTTGGCCGACAAGGCTAACGCCGGGACGCTCACGGAGATTGAGCAGTCCGAATACGATCGATACTTGGCTGCGTTTCATTTCGTAACTATTCTTCAAGCCCGAGCACGTCGATTCATTCAGTCTTAGATACTCCATGGAAGTTGCTACTCAAAGGCTGGTACGAAGCCGTGCTGAGAACCGCTGTGAGTATTGCAGGCTGCCACAACATGCGGCCCCGTTTTTGATGTTTCACATCGAGCACATTCAAGCCAAACAGCACGTCCAGGATGATTCCCTAGACAACTTGGCTTTGGCATGCCCCGATTGCAATCGGCACAAGGGACCGAATCTCACGACCCTCGATGCCGCAACCCGAGAAATCGTTCTGTTATTCCATCCAAGGAAAGACGACTGGGACGAGCATTTTGAATTCGAAGGCTACTTCATTCGTGGCGTTACGCCAGTTGGTATCGCAACAGAGAAGCTCTTAAAGTTCAACACGGATGAGCGAGTTGAATTTCGAGCGGAATTACATAACGCGGAATAGCAGTTTCAATTGCCATTCATGTCATCCGTTACCCATGCATTCCGCTGCGAAGCTGGAATACCATGTTCCAAAGACGGTCGATTTCGCCTCGCTCGATCACTTCCATCGGCTTAAGACCATATTGGGGCGACTATTTGGAGGACTCCAGTCACCGAACAGGGAATTCACGAAATATTTTCGAGGCTCCCGTATTCCGCCGAAAACTTTGCAACTTTGCCGAAATCGCTTCATTGATTGGATCGAGTGGTTTGCCCTTGAGCTTCTCAAATGTCTCTTTCTGTTCTGTCGTGAGAACATCGAAGATCTGCTCGTTGAATGGTTTTACCACTGATTTGCTTGGCTTCACTTGTTGTTTATGAAGTGCCCAGTAGACCTGAACGATATTCCTTTTCTGCTGCGAATTCATTTTCAACTCTTGAGCGAAGTCCGGATCGACAAATGCATCTATCCCCGCACTTTGGAGGTCAATTTGGTGGAGCCGGTCCTGCTGATCGTGGCTCAGAAGATCATTAATTTTTGATTGGTACTTTTCTTGTATTTCCCCAATCACCCTGCGATTCATCTTTATCCAACCCCGGATGTGTTGTTTTTGGTCGGACGGAACATCATCAAGCGACTTGTATTTGCCCCCTTGCCACGTCTTGAGCAACTCAGCTTGTGCATCGGTTTCAATCTGTTCGTTGAGTTTCTTGAGACTATCTATGGTTTGTGGACTGAGTCCCAAATCCAACTGAACAGCTTCGCAATCGATCAAAATAAGCGGGACTCCCTGATGCCAACCGAACGCGGATGGCGGACTGAACTCAGCGCGTGCTGCGTCGACTTTTCCCAAATAAAAGAACATCGCTGTCAATACGACGAACCCGACCATTTTAGATTTCATGTTGTTTCCAATCTGCCGTCACCGGCGTTTCCGGATGGAGTGGATTTCCCCGAATCGGCCCCATAGACCTACAATCGGCTTCGGAGAACCTCTGTGAGCATGCTTTCGATCCATGTGTATGGTGCAGATGATTGACCATACGTAAATCCCCGTACATCAAAGCAAAAATCGAGTCGCTAAGGAGAGGGGCTTCGCAAAAGAACCTTTTTTCCCCCGAGCTTTTCTAAAGCCAACTTCCTGTCGTCTGTCATAATCGAGTTCCAGACTTTGCCCCTCGTTGCCTCAATCTTGGAGAGTAAAGCATTATCTCGCTTTTTAACGTTGGCTACGCTATCTCGAAAATATATCTTCTGAGCCATTCGAACCTGACTTAACTCGTCATCATTGAGTCCAATGGCTTTTGCGACGTTCGCATCCAATATTGCATGCATACCCATTTGCTGGACATGGATTTGATGTAACCTCTCGATCTGTTCAAGACTTAGTATCGCATCAAGAGTTTTCTGGATCTGCTCCTCGTCTGGTGCTTGCCTGCGACCTATGTCTTTGTCACCGCACAGAACTTTTATTTTCTTGATGCTCTCTTCGTCCAAAGAGATTTCGACTTGTACTTCTTTGATCAAAACCAAGTGAATGGGAATTCCTCGACGCCAGGCGGGAGATGGTAAGCGATCGCTTCCATCAAGTTGGCCCATGGTCGGGGCGCTCAAAAGAACGTTCACCAAACAAACTAAAAATCCTACCAAAAAATTATTCTGTTCCATTGTTCGTTTCCCGTAAATTTCACAATAGATGAAGGACTCATTCTAATCTTTCAAAGGTCGAGTAGGGCACAACTTCTGATTAACAGCGAAAAAATTTCGGGCTTTGGTTCGTCATCTCCAACCCCGAGCGTGTAACCCTACAGATAGAGACTTGCATCTTCGCGTCTCCGTCGCCGCGACCTGCGACTTTCAAAGGTTGAGGAACTTTGCCGTAGGGATTTCCATGCCGCCGCCTCGTTCAATCACACTTTTATCGCCCGACGAACTTCGCGTTGACTTGGTTGCGTTGCTATCTGACGCGTTATTGCATTGTGCGACCAGTGGCCGATTGGCTCGCAACCGTAGTTCTCAGGAAAAATCTCTCGAATCGGAAACAGCTAGCCTTGAGCTTCGTTCGAAACCGGTGCTCTCTGTGATCCACCCGGTTAACGATCGATAGGACTTTTTCAAAAAGGAGAGCTCATGGCACTTAATGTTGCTAAAGAAGTGGCGGCGCTAGAATGCATGTCCGTAAACGACTTGTGCGAACGCTACCGCGAAACGTTCGGCGAAGAGACGAACGCTCGCAACCAGCGGTGGCTGGTCAAACGGATCGCTTGGAAACTTCAAGCCAACGCAGAAGGTGACATCTCGGAACGAGCCAGACGCTTGGCTACCGAGATTGCTCTATCAACTGATATTCGTTCGTCCGTCCCGAAGATTCGTCGCCGACCAACTGTTGAAACACTTTCGACGGCCTCGACCATCATAACGTCGACAGCGGACTGTCTCCGACACGTCAGCGATCCGGTCAGCAACGTAATCAACCATATTGTCGTTGGTAGCTCCCCGATCAATAGCTGCAAAACCTTGGATAACGGTGTGATACACGACATTTCAAACACCCGGCCCCAAC
>JANMLD010000465.1:0-7067 GCA_031372345.1 Pirellula sp. | reverse complement strand
AATTGGAATGCTTCTTCCGGAAACAATTCCCGAAGTTCTTCCGCTGTGTAAAGCTGCGAGTTTTGGAAAAGGAACGCCCACCGCTCGATTGGCGTTGCTGCCGATAGCCTTTTCCTTTCCAGATTATACTTCGGCAATTCGAGCAAGTGAATCTCTATTGTATCTTTTAGAACTCGGCCAGTTTGTCGGTCTTCCAGCCGAAATCGATGGTGCGCCGTTTCGTCCTTCGCCCAAAGCTTGTCGTTTAGTAGGCAAATCGAAAAGACCGGATTGAGATGGGTGTAGCTATCTCCCTCATACATTTGGGCCGAAAACAGTTCGCAAGTGTAGAAAACCATCCGTTTCACCAGCCCTGCGCAGACCGAAATTTGCATCTCGATATTGTAAATCGCGCCGCTGCTATCGATTGCCTTGATATCCAAAATCGTTAGCTTGTCGTCCTCGAAGTCCTTGTCGTTGTATGGGTTTTGGATCACCACTTCCACGATCGGAAGATCCAACATCAGAATAGCATTGAGCAAGCTGATCAACGCCAACCGATTGATCGGATCGCCAAAGGTCTTCTTGTACGCAAAATCATTGACCAACCTGATTCCCAATACCATCGCTACTCCCCTTACGGTCAAATATGGCTTTTCAAAACAGCGATTGTAGCACACCCAGAATTGCCCGATTGCTTGATGGGCGTCGAGCATACCTGCATGCGATCATCGACAACTTCTCGCGACGGATTCTCGCGTGGTGCGTCGGAGGAACTTTCGATCCAGCTGCCACGGCATCGCTGTTACAGCAAGCGGCGTCAGGGCTAACCGACGCCGTTCCACAAGTTTACATGGACAGTGGAGTCGAAAACACCAGCTCCGCCGTCACGGCTCTCGTAGAGTCAGGAACCCTCAAACGCATATTGGCTCAAGTCGACGTGGTCTTTTCCAACAGCATGATTGAAGCGTGGTGGCGAATTCTCAAGCATCAGTGGTAGTATCTGAACGAACTCGACTCCGTTGAAACGGTGCAAAAGCTTGTGGCTTTCTATGTCGAGCAGCATAACTCCCACGTGCCACACTCGGCGTTCAAAGGGTGGCAGACCCCTGACGAAATGTATTTTTCTAAGGGTGCCGAGGTGCCAGAACAACTTAAAGTGGCCCGGTTTGTTGCCAGGCAAGCAAGGCGAGAATCGAATCTCGCTCAACGATGCAACACCTGTCAGCCCAAAAGCAAATTGTCCAAATCGATCCAAAGAAAACCGATACCACCTAACGGAAACTACTGAAGCAAAAGACGACGAGCACAAAAAACCAACTGACTAAGCCTCCGCAACTACCCACAAAACCAAGTTCACAATCACCCTTCGAAAGGAATTCCTAACGAGGAGATACCCAACTCGAACAGATAAATTGGCCTTTCACCCCAATCTCGCCCCCAGTCGAGCATCAGCACGACTAATTGTCGAGTTCTCGTACACAAAACTCCAGAATGTCTTGGCACGTTGCTCAGTTCAAAACCACAAGCAATCAGACTCATTTGTCTCAACGTCCGCAACAAAACACAAAACCAAAACTGAAAGCTCAAATCGAAAGCAAATCTAAGTCAGGAAATCCCAAATTCCGTCGTCAAAATAGCGATGTCCAACTAATTGCGACCGTCCGTGCCTAAGCCGAACATCAGCATGACTAATTGACGAGTTCTCGTACACAAAACTCCAGAATGTCTTGGCTCGCAGCTACGCTTACGACTTTTTGCACCAAACGAAAAGAGTTTACTTCGGATCTAGAACCCCAATCAATTGAGTGGCATCTTGTTGTCGAGGGGAACTCGAATACGTGTCGGTAAACTCAAAATACCCCTCCGGTGGAGGTAACCTAGACAAATCTTCATAGCCACGAAATCTAACACTGACATTCTCGGTGAAGCTAAGCAATTCGCCAGACTTGTTAGAGATCCGAACGGATGATGGGTAGAAGACTTTCGAGTTCTGAATTCGCTTCCCGTCAACTGACTCCAACCTAAATCGGATTGGATTAAGGTCAGGCTTGGATTTTGATTCCGATTGTACCCACTTCCCTTCAAAAATACTTAACTTTCGTAATGGGAATCCAGACTCCCCGACAATCCGATAGCGTGTAAGGAACTCTTCGAGTGTAATCGAAACAGTACCCGCAGGCGCAGGTCGTTCTTGTACCAATTCGGATAGGCCATGCAAGTTATCGAAAAACAAAAGAGAGGTTGCAATAATCATTACAAGACTAAATCTCTCCAGACGCAATTTGCTTATCTTAATGCGCATTTTGATATTCCATTTTCCAAGAATTACGATCTCGATTTTGGGTTGGACCCATTAACGTAGCGGAGTAATTTTACGAAATATAACATCGTCCTTGCCTCTACAAGGTTTACAGGTAGCACACCACATAGCATTTGGAAAGTCACCGCCAGGCTGCATAGGTTTCTTGCAAAATCGGATCGATTGAGCATCCCGTGGATTTCCCGATGTTGGTTCATTCGCCTTTGCACACTCCCCTTCCATGTTTAGGCGACAATGATTCATGTCAATGCAATAGCCATCGAAACACGTCACATAGTTGAATGTCCTATCTCGCATGGGACAAATCCCTTTGCCTGGCTCAATGGGCTTTCCATCCGGAGGCTCAACTCCGTTACACCAGGTCCCCAGTTTTTCAAAATAAAGCGGAATTTCACCCTGTTTGCAATTAATCGCTCTTGCTTCTACTTCGGTCTTGAAGCAAGTCGTGTTCGGATAGTCCTCTGGATATCCATGATCATCATACTTAGGCGTACAATGCTGATTGGCCGACGTAAATCCAATGCAGCCGCGATAGAGATCTACTATTTGCTCAGGACTTGGCTGAGGTGATCCATTGTTTCGATTCCAATCAAAAAACGATTGCAGTGTCATCGTATAGCAACCATCTATTCCATCAGTTGCATCAAGTCGATCTATGAGCTGATTAACTGTTTCCAAGCCCGTTGGGTCGGTTTTTTTTAAACCTATGTAGCTTCTGTACCGCGACGTCCCATCGACATACCCGATGGGGTCTCTGGTGAGGAACCTTCCCGTCAACCCACTCATCCACCTTGCTCGGAAGTGGTGCAAGCCAAGCGTTGAGTCCCATTCACGTGCCGTGTACGTGTAGCGATTGCCTGCTGCAGAACTTGTTTGCACTGCTGCAGACGCGTTCAAAAATGTTGGCTGACCGTAGGCGGTGTAGGCGTAGCGTTCACTTACGTTGACGCTAGAGTCGGTTAGAGCGTAGATTGAGTATTGTTGGTTGCTTTGATCGACGCTTGCAACGTTTGACGGCTCTTGATCATAAAACCCATGCAATCCGTGCGTGCTCAGGCTGCTAACCGTGATGTTGTCGTCACCCTCCGACCAAAAAGAAACGGTTGCGGATTTTTCCTCTCCTGCGCGAGCGTCCGCGCGAGGCAATATCGCCCACTTCGCTGTTTCGATTTGTCTTGATGCATTCGCTACCATCCCTGCATTGTAACCAACTCGCTCGCCCCGCACCGCAAGTTGGCTACCTTTCCTTTTGCCTTTCAATTGGTTATTTCTAAAAACTATTGGCCCTGCTCGTCCGGCTTGTCTGCCTTCGGCGGAACTTCCGGTTTGGCATCTGGTTTGACGTCTGATTTGGCATCGGCCTTCGCATCCGGTTTTCCGTCCGACTTCTCATCCGGTTTGACGTCCGGTTTGGCAGGGTGCGTGGCGTCGTGCACCTGCCGGAGCCGCTCTAGCGTGATGTGAGTGTAGATCTGCGTCGTGTTGAGGCTCTCGTGCCCCAGCAGCGTCTGCAGGCTCCTTAAATCGGCCCCATTCTCTAACATCAATGTCGCTGCCGTATGACGAAGGATATGGCAACTGCCAGGCTTGTTGATCCCGGCGGCTTCGATGTACTCTCGCACTAACGCCGAAAGAACTTCCGGACGCATCGCTCCACCCGTGTTGCTCAAGATCAATCGATTCGTTGCAGCAGGCAATTGCTTGCGACACCGCTTGCTGCTGTTACCTGCCTCAAGCCAAGGGCGAACGTCCCGCAAGTACTTTTCTAACCACTCGATCGCTCGTAAGCCAATCGGAACGATTCGGTCCTTGCGCCCCTTCCCTTGACGAATCACCAACAATCGCCGCGGACGATCGATGTCGTAATGCGTCAGCTTCAGAAGCTCGCTCCGCCGCATGGCTGTCGAATACAAGACTTCCAAAATGGCTCGGTCGCGTATCCCTAAGTGAGTCGTAACGTCTGTTCGGTTGATCAGCCGTTCGACTTCGACTATCGAAAGGTACGATGACGGGAGTCGTTTCTCCTCTTTTGGCAGTTCGATCCCAACGGCAGGATTGAACGGTAGAAACTTGTTTAAGCAGGCCCATTGGCACCAATGTGCGACGGCCGTCAGGTACGAAGATTGAGTGGCGAATCGCAGCGGCTTGCGTGTGCGAAGATTGCCCAGATGGAACAGGCTTCGCTGATAAGCGTTGACGCTATCGACCGTCACTTCGGCAAACGAATCGATGCTGCGAGCACGAAGCCAACGCACGAATCGGCCGAGGGAATTGTGACGACGCACGATCGTGGCCTCGGACCAGTTTTTCACACGCAGGTCGTTGAAATAGCGGTCCCTAAGGACTTCAAAGGATGGAAACGGAATCGACATGAAACGAAATCTCCTGAAAGGAAACGAAAGAAGTTGGAAGTTTGAAGTTCGAAGTTCGAAGTGAACCTCGCGCTCCACCGACAACTGAAAACTGAAAACTGAAAACTAGATCTATGCCTATGAACTACGGCACCTAAAAGAAAAAGTGGAGCTTGCACCGTTTTTGGTCGGCGCACAGAAATTTGCACTTAAGACGTTGTGCAGCAAAGCGTTGCGGCAATCACAACCCATGCACAACCGATGCTCGAAGCATGCTCGAACGATGCTCGAAGTTCGTGTTTAGATGCTCGAAGTGGGGTTTTAGATGCTCGAAGTGGCTGGTTCTAGCTCGCATAAGCCCATGACAAAGGGTCTGCCATCCTGCCCTTGGCCCGCATAGATCAACTCATAAACGTAACTGCGACCTTGCTTGCCATGATGGACCAGCACATACTCCATCGCCACTAGCTTATCGAGATGCATCCGAACTTGGAAGTCGCTCCAACCAATCCATTCTCGAAATTCACGCCGCGAAAACCGATAATGCGCTCGCTCGATGACCAAGCGTAGACAATTTCCCCTGACGTATTCCTCGAGCAACAGCAAGCAGCGACGCGTCTGAGGCGATAGCTCATCTAGCGATCGGCCCAAGATCTCGGCCATTAGTCGATTGGCCATCGCAATATCTGACCAAGTGACTTCGATGGATTCGATACTCTTGCCGTCGACTTCCTCGATTTGAATGGGTCGCTGGTACTGATGCAGCAAGGCAATGGCTTGGATGAGTGTTAAGTATTTCGAATGGTCGCGACGCAATCGAGTTCGGTCGCTTGCAAACGAAAGTCGATCGGCATACGGGTTGTAGACTTTTAAAGGACGGAGCAACCGCTGAGCATTGTGGTGCAAGTGCCGAATCTCTTCGGTCTGGCGACTGAGTGCTTGGCTGTGGCGCGTTTGAAGCAAGCGTTGTCTGGCTTGGATAGCAAGGGTCTGTTCACGCGATTCATCGACCGTTAGCACCAAGCAGCGATTGACGAGTTCTTCATCCAGTTCAAGACTCGTCGAAGTCAGAAACAATTGCACGGGGCCTTCGACATGATAGGCCAGCATGGTCATGCGTCCATCGGCCCCTTTGGCAACCGTGGCGTGTGATAATCTTCCCTCGCTTTGCAAGAGCTTTAAAGCGTATGCGGCTTCGGCGATTCCTTGTTCCTCGCTGATGGCTAACGTCTTGTGCCGGATTGCATGGCTATCGAGGTAGTAGAGCGATTGGCCGGTGAGGTTGCTCAGACGGAGTTGATCTTCTGGTGGCAACATGGCCAAGATCGAATCCATGAGCGTGGTCTTGCCCGCCGAACTGGACGATTGGATCAGAATGGCCAGCGGCTGCGCAAGCTTGCGACTGACGACAGCCAAGTAGGCGGCTAGTTTATTGAAGGCTTCGCCGACCATACCGCATTGTTCCAGATCGCTAACGATTCGATCGCAGAGATTGGGATCGCGAAGCCACTCGATGGCTTGTTCCTGTTCGGACTCGGAAAGAGTGGGCGTGGTGGATTCCTGCGATTTCGAAGCTTCGATCTGCCGATTGCGAAGGTCTTCCAGTTGGAGCAGGAGCAATCCGATATCCTTTTTGAGAATATCTTCCTCGAGGTAAAGCTCGCTGGCTGCGGCCCGAATAAAGGAACTTCTCGATCGGGCTTTAACGAGATCGAGGGTATCGAGATGGACTAGGTCCTGCCTGGACGCTTGCAAGCTGACTCGCAGGCTGAGTGAGGACATGTTGCGATCCAACCCCTGGACTTTGTAATGCCGATCTCCGCGAATGAAGGTGACTTGGTGGGGAGCGACGATCAACTCAAAAGAAGGAGTGGCAACGGGAGTGACGGGTTCGGGCGTTGCGGATTGTGCGATGGTGTCTGACGTGCAAACCGCGGCTAGCGCCGTCGGCTGATGGAACAAAGCCTGCGGCAAGTTGCCGGTTCCGATGACGAGCGGCTCATCGTTGCAATGTTTCGCATCCAATCGCAGGGCATGAATGCCGGTGATGTGGTGTTGTTCGTCGAGCAAAGGAATCGTTACGTAGCCTCGCAGTGTTTCGCGGCCGTTGTCTTTGTAGATTCCGAGTTCTTCGAGTTTAAGCCGGATCTCCATGCCGTGCTTGACTTGTTTGGCTGGCAGTTGGTTGCCAAGTGATCGGTCGCTAAATCCGATCGAAAGTGATTGGGCTTGTTCGGTTGCTAAGTTGAAAATGCGTTCAACGCATTGGACTGCTTTGGCGTTGTTGGTGAGGCACGTCGCGTAGTAATCGACGGTGGCCTTGAGGGTGTTGGCTTGAAATCGTTCGAGCATTGGAAACTTCGAATGGAGAGCGTCGCAATAGTCGTTGATCGGCATCGATTTGAGCATGGCGG
>JANMLD010000440.1:0-5004 GCA_031372345.1 Pirellula sp. | reverse complement strand
CAAAGGAGCTAAATACAGACCCGCAGCGCGTGCTCGTAAGCAGTACGCATGTCCACGATGCCCCGGTGATGGATGCCGAAGCAGAATTTCTCCTGCATGAAACGGAGAAACAAGGCCATTGGAAAGAGTTGCCTCCGCCCGCGTTGAATGCACCAATTCAATTGGCTAGTGTGTGTTGGCCAGACTTCAATCGCATTTGCATCCAACGCGTGCTGGTTGCTATGCGCGACGGGCTCACCAAAAAAGCCCCGGTAACTCACTTTGGTTTAGGCAAGGCGAAAGTGGATCGCGTTGCTTCCAATCGCCGTTTCCTGTTGCCCGATGGAACGGTGAGTTATGGGCGTTACAGCAGCAGTGGCAACAATCCGCAAGCGTCCGAAGGGGCTGAAGGGGAGATCGATCCCTGGTTGCGCACCCTAAGTTTCTGGAATGGGGACACGCCGCTTTGCGCGTTGCATAGCTATGCGGTGCATCCCATGAGCTACTACGGCAAGGGGGAAGTGAGCATTGACTTTGTTGGTCTGGCCCGCGAACAAATGCAGCGGGACCTGCCATCGGTACTGCAAATTTACGCTACCGGATGCGCGGGAAATGTCACAGCTGGTAAGTACAACGATGGCCGACCTCCTCAGCGACTTGAGCTTGCCGCGAGACTGCATTCCGCCATGACTGACGCTTGGAAAAACACCCTCCGCCATTCGATAACAACGGTGAACTTTTGCAACGTCAAAATCCCATTAAGTGCACGCAACACCGAGTTTCATACCGAAGCGTTGCTTCGACAGCGACTAAAAAGCGATCCCAATCCATTTCATCGGGCAGAGGCAGCCATGGGCTTGGCCTGGTACGAACGGGTGAAGTCCGGGCATCAGATCGACTTGCCTTTACTTGATTTTGGGCCCGCCCAACTGCTCTTACTGCCAGCCGAGACTTACGTGGAGTTTCAGCTGTACGCGCAACAGCTACGTCCTGAGAGTTTTGTGATGTGTCTGGGCTACGGTGAATGCGGTCCCGGTTACATTCCCATCGAGCGGGCTTGGCAAGAAAAGGATCAGAATCTGAATGACTGGGCCTGGGTCGGGCCAGGTTCCGAAGAAGCTCTCAAAGCGTCCATTCGAGAAGTCTTTTCTAAGGTGGCAAACCCGTGATGCCAGGTATTTTTTAAACTATCATATTAGGGCCCAAGGCCGGGTAGTTTGCGTAGCCCAGGCCAACGGCTTGCGAATCATGGCAGTTCGTAGTAAAATCTACGGAAACGTAGGGAAAACGAGAATTGACCAAAGTCGCTCTTTGGAGGGCGGTCGAATGAGCAATGAAACCCAAATTTCTGCGAATATCTCTGCCGAAACACGTGAACTGTTGGAGCGTTATGTTGCGATTCACGGGGTCAAGAAATCGCATCTGATCGAAACGGCTGTGTTGCATCACTTGAGTGCCCTAGACGCGATCCCGGCCGACTTGGTGATTCCACCGATAATCGAAGTCTCTGGGAAAACAGGGAAGTCCATTCTGAATCGAATTAAGAACCCGAAGCCGCCAACAGCCGCAATGCGGGATCTCTTCAATGATTGAGATGCGGCCACTTCGGCCAGATGATCGGCGCGACACGTTCTTTAGCGGCGATGTGGAACTCGACCGCTTCTTCCAAAAATTCGCTGGGCAGAACCAGTTTCAACTTCACATCGGAACCACCTACATCGCTGTACGTGACAATGAGATTGTCGGTTTCGTGACTCTAGCCGCAACTTCGATCACGATTGAAAGTCTGCCTGTGACGGCCCGTAAACGACTTCCCAAATATCCTTTGCCCGCGTTGAGGCTAGCGCGACTTGCGGTTGCCAAAACAAGTCGTGGCCAAGGTATCGGCAAACGACTCTTACGAGCGACCTTCGCAATCGCGCATGAAATGGCAGATCGAACAGGTTGCATTGGAGTTGTTGTTGATGCGAAGCTTGACGCGGTCGACTTTTATGAGAAATACGGATTTGAATTACTTGAAACCGTTGCGGGTAGTTTGGGGGACAGACCGTCACCGCAACCCATGTTCCTTACGTTGGGATCCATCCCACGCAAATAGGCTGCGCAACGCGGGGTTTGACTTAGGCCGCGTTTTGCTCGAATTCATCGGGTCGCGAACACTGTAAAACGCGGGGCGATGCCCACGCGGTTAAACGAAATTCTAGAGCTATGGTAAGTATCCCCCGAGTAAACTCGGGGGCATTGCAGGCGCCTGAAAAAAACTTTTATTGAACTTTGGCAAAAGCTTACCATCCACCCCACTGACACCGAAGGGCAGCTTAACATTGGTATCATACTGCCACTGCCGTTTTCATAGTGACGCACTCGTTCCATCGCCTCTCCCCATTTGCACATGACTACCTCCGCGCGCACGAACTTTCGGTGGGTTATTTGTGGGCTGCTCTTTTTTGCAGCCGCGATTAACTATATCGATCGACAGGTTATCGGGATTCTCAAGTCGACCCTGCAAAAGGAGTTTGTTTTTGACGAACGCGCCTATGCCGCGATTGTCTTTAGTTTTCAAGCAGCCTATGCGATTGGCCTGCTGCTGGCTGGTCGCGTAATAGATCGCATTGGCGTCCGAGTTGGATTCTCGATTGCGGTAATTGTTTGGAGCCTTGGGGCCATGGCGCATGCCATGGCCGATTGGTTTCCATGGTTGCAGATGCCAATGCCAAGCATTGCGACTGACCCGCCCGCGATTACGCTGATGATGCTTGCAGGGGCGACCGCTGGCTTTGCGCTCGCGCGAGTGATTCTCGGACTCGGCGAAGCCGGCAATTTTCCGGCTTCGATCAAGACGGTTGCGGAGTGGTTCCCGAAAAGAGAACGCGCCCTGGCCACCGGGATTTTCAATTCCGGCACCAACGTTGGGGCGCTGCTAACACCCATTGTCGTGCCGTGGATCACTCTGCAATGGGGTTGGCAATGGGCGTTCATCGCAACAGGACTGCTCGGTTTCGTGTGGGTCGCCTTTTGGTGGGTGGCGTATAGGGCTCCGGAAAAACACGCGTGGGTTTCCCCAGCGGAGCTTGCCCATATCCATAGTGACCCGAAGGAGACAATGGAACAAATCGGGTGGTCTCGGCTATTCCCGCACCGACAGCTGTGGGCGTTTGCCATTGGGAAATTCCTCACCGATCCTATTTGGTGGCTCTACCTCTTTTGGGTACCGGACTTCCTTCAAAAGAACCATGGTCTCGATCTCAAAACGATGGGATTACCATTGGTCGTAATCTATTTGGTTGCGGATGTGGGAAGCATTGGCGGCGGTTGGCTTTCGTCGCATTTTCTCAAGCGTGGGTGGACACCGAACGCGGCTCGCAAGACGGCCATGCTTATTTGCGCTTTGGCGGTTGTCCCCATCGTCTTTGCGGCCCAGACTACCAACTTATGGCTGGCTGTGGCGATTGTCTCGATCGCGGCTGCAGCCCATCAAGGTTGGTCGGCAAATCTCTTCACCCTGACGTCGGACATGTTTCCGAAGCAAGCGGTCGGTTCCGTCGTCGGCATCGGGGGGATGGCGGGCGCGATTGGCGGTATGTTCATCGCACTCATCGTCGGTGAAGTTCTTCAAAGAACGGGTAGCTACTTCCTGATTTTCATCATCGCTGGATCCGCCTACCTGGTGGCGCTGTTGCTGATTCATTTGCTTGTGCCCCGATTGGAGCCCGCCAAACTATGAGATGCTGAGATGCTGGACGTCCGCTTCGGAGATGCGGACCTACGATTAGCTGCGACGTCCGCCTCGGAGATGCGGACCTACGATTGGCGTTCGCCTTTATGCAAATTTGGATTAACATAAGCACCTAAACACAAGTTTCTTCGTTTAACCGCGTGCCCATCGGGCCGCGAGCACTGTAAAACGCGGGGCGATGCCCACGCGGTTAAACAAAATAACAACACACACGACTTCCTATGAAAACTTCCATTCTCGCTTTTGCTGCCTTGTTGTTGTCCTTTACTTCTGCATACGCGGCGGACAGGCCCAACGTTCTGTTCATCGCCGTCGATGATCTGCGACCGGAACTTGGTTGTTACGGCAACACCGTCGTAAAGACTCCAAACATCGATCGCATCGCCGCGCGGGGCATGGTTTTTAACAAAGCCTACTGCCAGCAAGCCTTTTGCAGCCCGTCCCGCACGGCGATCATGACGGGACTGCGGCCGGATGTGACCAAGGTTTGGGATTTGAATACCCACTTCCGAGTCGCACAACCCGATTGCATTACGCTTCCGCAGTTCTTCAAATCGAACGGCTATCATTGCGCTGCGTTGAGCAAGGTGTATCACAAGGGCTTCGAGGATGGACGTTCCTGGAGCGAACCTCACTGGTACCCGATGGGCAAATCGGTGGACACCGACCTATTGGACTACACAAAGCAGATTGTCACCAAGCACGATACTGTCGTCGAGGAGTACACTGCCCCACAGGAAAAGTCGGATAAGGATGCGAAGCGAGGCCCGGCCTTTGAAGTCAGCCTCAAAGCCGATACCGAACTTCCCGATGGCGCCACGGCAGTCGAAGCCGTCAAACGCTTGAGCGTCCTCAAGGCCAAGGGCAAGCCGTTCTTCCTCTCGGTCGGTTTCTTGAAACCGCACTTGCCGTTCGTTGCACCGAAGAAGTATTGGGATCTGTACGATCCGAATTCCATCCCCTTGCCAACCATCGATCATTTGCCAGAGGGCAGTCCCAGCTTCGCTGGCCACAAGAACAGCGAACTCCACAATTACCCAGGCGTGCCAAAAGAAGAGCCCATCCCTTCTGATTTTGCAAAGACGTTGCGACACGGCTATTACGCTTGCATCAGCTACACCGACGCACAAATTGGCAAACTGCTCGATGCGTTGGACAAGGAAGGGCTCGCTGACAACACCATCATCGTTCTATTGGGGGACCATGGCTGGCAACTGGGTGACCACGGACTTTGGCACAAGCATACGAACTTCGAACTCGCGGCACGTGCCCCATTGCTGATCAGTGTT
>JANMLD010000383.1:0-5104 GCA_031372345.1 Pirellula sp. | reverse complement strand
CTTGGTACTCCAAGAAAAACAAGGAATCCCCGAACCAGGAACAGTTCAACGAGTGCCTTTTCGGCATATGCCTAGCCCTTCGCGGGGCCAAACAGAATGAAACATTGTTCCCCTGGATACAACATCGGTTGTCACGTCAGTAAATAGCCTGGGGTGGAGTTCGCGAAGCGAATGGAACCCCATGTTGCCCCAAGCCCAATGATGTCCTGAGTCGCGAAGCGACGGCACTTTGGGTGACAGGAGGGTGGAAGTTTTGAGAGCAGGGTGAACGATTTGCACCGCATAGATCGGAAGACCGCAGAGAACTTTTTGAAGTGCAATTCTCCGCGGTCTTCCAATCTCTCGCGGTGCACGGTCATTCATGATAAGTTCTTGAACTGTTCGCAAAAAAGCCAACTCGCACCGGTTTGACACGCCGGAGCGTCGGTTTTTACTCGGCTCCCAACCAAGCATTCACCTCCAAGTAGCTCGCCTGCCCATTCAGCCAGCTTGATTGGGTACACTAACGCATGTGCTTATCGGCCCTGCCCCTGAGAATTATAAGTTATCGGCTACTGTGTCGTCTCTAACCGATGCCGCGACATCATGACCTATTACAACAAGTTCATCGCGTTTCTCGTCTCCGGTTGGACACGCCGGAGCGTCGAATCGGGTTAAATTCTCGCGCTTCGGTCATGAACTTTCCTGCATTTCGGGGTGTCGGCGACGCGCGTCGGTTACATCGACCGAAAGCAGTTTGCGAGCGAGGACTGGACCTTCGCGGATATCATTTTGACTGCGCGAAGAACTTGAATTCGGGCCCGATTGCGGTTGCCGTTCATGACCAAGGACGAACCGTCCTTGTGCATAAGGACACGCCCTCCTGCTCACGTTAGTGACGTGGTGGCTGTTGTTCGACTGACCGTTCAACAAGGTGTGGTTCCTCGGTGCTGGAGGCATTGAGTTAAACTCAAATCGTTTGGTCCATCCTCAGCGAGTTCATGGATTTTCCAACTGTAGTGTGTGTCTCGACAGTCGCCGGTCCTTCGGTCCGACGGGTTGAAAACGTAGCTTGCTTCAAAACGCCGGAACTTCGCAAGGGGATAATCGCCGCCCTTGTCCGTTCCCTGGTGAGGATTACCATTTCACTGGAGCAACTATTGCGGTCCTGAAACAAAACTATTTTTGCGCGCGATATTCTGCGTTCGTTGGACCGCTAGTCGACATCAACCGCAAGCAAATTCACTATGATGATCAACCAAGTCGGGCGTTTGACGGGAGAAACATGAACGTGTTCCGGCCAAAAGTACTGCAACTACCTCGGCAGATAGCGTTGAACGTAATGGGCCAGCTTTTTAACACTATTCGGCAACTCGTCGCAGAGGAAAAATACCTAGTCGGACAACACGCTTCCGAGCGATTAGAGGAACGTGGTATTATGGAATGGCAGGCAGTGGTTGGCCTTGATGACGGCGAACTGATTGTCGAGCGGCAGGACGCTATCCCATATCCGGTTGTCGAGGTTCGAGAAGTCTTGCCAGACGGCACCGAATTCAAAGCTGTTTGGTCACATCTGCGACAAAGTGGTGTGGCCAAACTTGTGACAGTGCACTTTTTCGACAGAGGTTAGTGATGCGCATACCTGGAGAGCGAATAAAAAGGACAAAATTGATTCAGACAGACAAGTACGTCGTAGCGGTTGAGGTCGAAATGGTCGTGCCAGTCGATGACCCCACTGAACCCTGCTACGAATCGGAAACTGTCCAGTTTCTTCGCGACGTCAAGGAATACGCTGAGCGCGGAGACGTAAGTTGGCTCACAATGCACGGAAGGGTCTATGCAGCAATGGAGCCGGCATGACCAGTGCTTTCCTCGAATGTGGACAGGCTGAGAAAATCGGGTGGGGTGGTAGTATCCCACGAAGTCACACTCCGCTGGAGGCAGGCCGGGACATCTGTGGGGCGGGCTGAAGTCGTGCTGAAGCTATGGACAGATGAACGTGTAGAATGCCGCACCTTAAATAGCAGGAGGGAACGGTTGGTGAAATCAAATGCAATGCTTGAGCGTATCGTTGCGTTCAATCAAGCCCAAGGTGGCGGTGTGCTGATTGAGAAGCGGTCCAATGGATACTCACTGTTTCGCGAGGACAACGGCAGTCCGATAGCTCGGCTGCGCCCGTCCGAAAAAGAAGATCTCGTGGAAATCTTGTGGTGGAGTTATCGTGGAAAGTGGGAGCAGATCGGCGATATGAGCCCAATGACTATGCCATTGGAAGCTGCATTGGAATACATCGCCAAAGATCCCGTAGGTATCTTCTGGAGCTAATAACACGGTCCCTCGTAGCAAGCATCCGAAAGCATTTTTTCAGCTTTGAATCGCCTTCGACTCGAAGCGCATAAGCAGATTTTTGCCGGCTTCTTGGGCGCAACGGTGAGTTGCACCTAGGGTCGAGTCCTGAGTCAGTTACTCGCACTTTTAAAACGATGATTCACCGGAACTGTGTGTTTCCGACGCTAGCCCAAACCGTCGATTTCCGCCCCTGCCCTTACTCGCACCGGTTTGACACGCCGGAGCGCCGGTGTTTACTCAGCTCCCAGCCAAACATTCACCTCCAAGTAGCTTGGCTGCCCATTCAACCAGCCAGATGAGGTACATTGAGACTTTGTTGGCCAGCGTCTAGCCCACATGACGATTCTCTAAAACCGTACGATGACGAACGATGGCTGCTACTTAAGCGGAGATGCTACGAGCTTGGCATTGTTTGGAATAACGAACTCCAGGCTTTTACATCAACAAAAGATCTATCGCTTCCTAGGTGCTTAGCGCACACCAGGACGAACAACCGGAATCGGGATAGGGAATTGGTGTGCTCCGGGTCCCCTCCCACCACCCGGCATGCGGGACCGCACCGGGCGGTTGAGCACTTGGAAGCAAGACTGAGACAAGGACGCAACAAACTGAAGTGAGTCCGCCTAACCGCAATTCGCATCGGTTTGACACGCCCCACTTTACGCTTCGGCGACGGAAAGGCGCGATCCAGCGTTGCGTGATCCTCCGGGGGCAATTTAAATTCCGCGCTGGCGCGGTTCTGGCCTCGGTTCGATTCCCGCTACTTGGCCTTTTGCGGACGGAAAACACCGTCGAGTATTGAATACAAAGGGTTTTCGGATGGAATGGCCAAATCGCGCTTGAGGAGTTGGAAGAACTCGATCATACGGTCGGCTTTGGCTTTGAGGATTTTATCGGTCTCCAGCTTCGCGAGGAAGAGCAGGTCGCCTCGCCCTTCATCGGCGACGCGCGCAGTCATCATGCGGCCGAAGAGCGTGGCCCGGTCGTCGGTGGCGATGTTCATGCCGTAGGGTTCGGCGAAGCCTTGCCACTGGGTGTTGTCTTTGGAGAAGCCGAGTTGGCTAGGGCCGCTGAGGGTTCCGGGGCTGCCGACTTTATAGTGGAATCCTTCTTGGTTGAGACTGTCCCAGTTGGCTCCGTAGATTGGGCCGCCTTCCTCGGAGAACTCCTTGTCGATCAGGTGGAGCACTTCGTGGTGAATGGTGCGGCGGAGGAAGTCGATAGATGCGGGTTTGGCCGGATCAAAGGTGCGGAGTCCATAGGCGAACGAGGGCCGGGGCAACCAGCTCATGCCTTGCCCTGCGACACCTGAACGCCGGAAGTCGAAGATATCAAGGATGTAGAGATTCTTGATGTGGAGTCGCTTCGTGATCTGCTCGGGATACATCCCTAAATTTTCGCGGGCCATGCGGATAAAGGTCTTGAACTCATTCAGTTTCTTGTCGGTGAAATAGGAGTATTCGAATCGAACTTTGACTGGCATCGGAGGAGCTTCGGAACCGGGTTCCCAAAGCACAATGAAGCCCCATTGCTTTTCCAGCGCCTTGATATCGGCTTGGATTTCGGCGTCGGCTTTGATCTTGTCCGTGCTATGTGTATCGTTGAGGTCGTTGAGACAAATGACGCGTTGCTCCTCTGGGATGACCGCGAGTGCGGTCCAATAGGCTTCATCGAATTGCGGATCGAGCGATGTCATATAAGACTTCACGAGGTCGATGCGTTGCATCAGCTTGGCGTCTGTCTTGGCGCATTTGGTTAGTTCGGCAAACTCCCATGCATCCCAAAGCAGTTTGTAGAGGACTTCGCGACCATTGCTCGCTCTGGTGAGACGTTTGGCGGTTTCGGTTTCTAGATTCGAGTCGTCTGACTCCAGCGACTTCCAATGGGTTAGACCAATGGGTGATTCCGGATCGTTCCCATTCGCGAGGATGGTAGTGAAGAGTGTCTGATGGAGATAGCCTCGGCCAAGGACTTCGGTGGTAGCAGTCATGGTCGTCGGCACGGTGACGAGGATCGAGTCGCTGGTCTTCTCTGCGATAAACGTTGGTGAGTAAGCCAGTGTGTTGCCTTTGGCTGTCTTGGAGATGTATGCGTTCGCGAGCACCAGATTCTTAGGGCCATGCTTCTTCACGAAACCTAGGGGGTAACGATTCAACTCCGATTCCATCCAAGTTAGAATTTGGAGCGTGTTGTCGAAATGCTTTGGCTTGAGCGCGGTCACGACATAGTTCTTGGCAAACACTGCATCGTCGGCGCAAGCCAACTTGAGGGTCGCTCCAAAGCCGGTTTGGAAGCGTTGAACGGCTGCAGCGAACTTTGGATCTTGTTCGATCGAAGCACTGGCAATGGCATGTCCGCTTTCCTCCTCAGCTTGGGCGGACCCAGGCGTCTGCGCCAACGCGGAGGCGGCGAGAGCCAGTGCGGTGGCGATTGCGAGATACGCTTTGAATCTGTGGATGCGAAGGAGGGTGGCAATGAGTGAGTGTGCGTGTTTCATGGAGGCAGTATACCAGTTGGCCCCGGGGGTCAGCGGCTCCTCCCGCGCGCGATGTCTGCCTTCAACGCGGCGAAGAGTTCCTTCCACCCCAGCCCATGACATCGAAGAGGATGGCTCGGGCCAGGATGGGGAGTGGATTTCGTGGATACTACCATCGACGCGATTGGCTTCGTTGACCTAAACTCGCTTATTGTGATCCGCACACGAAATCAGTTGGCCGAAGTGGGAGCCCATTTGGAGCTCGGAATGTAGGCCAAAATAAAACTGGTGCGGCGTTTT
>JANMLD010000374.1:0-1061 GCA_031372345.1 Pirellula sp. | reverse complement strand
GGCTAGGCGGGTTTAGCACGGCGGCGGGGCACATCGGGCCCGAGATCGAGGTTGGGCATGACATCAGTATGTTCGTGCCTGAAATCTGGTGCCGTTTGCGGCCCGAGGAACGGGAACCCACTTTCCTGATGCGTGAAGGGTTGCTCGAAAAAATCGAGGACTTCGAGCACAACGGGACCAATATACCCGCCAGTCGCCTAGGTTATCGAATCACGGCCAGGTTTGTACGTCGCTATTTTGGCCGCGTCTTTGACAATCCGAGCAAGGTCTTTGACGAACGCATCCTCTGTCCTGAAAAGCAGGACCTCGAATCTTTTGCGGACGGCATTCTCTATATTGCCGAAGCACAAAAGCGGGTGGCGCAGATTTATCAAAACGATGGCAGTTTCAAGATTGCCTGTCCACCCCTGCAGGCGATTCTGAAAATCATGGCGGAAGGGAATTGGAATGGATTGGGACTTAGCGCGCCCGAAGTTCGCGCGATGTTCACGCGTGAGCATTTGGAAGCGAGCAACTGGTATGCCGCAAGGCTGGCCGCCAAACAACGAGTGGACCAACGGCTTTGGCAACGACACGTCGAGTATTTGGCGGAGTACTGCAGCCGACCGACGCATTCGGCGGTGACCAAAAGATTGAATTTGCCCGCCAGACTAGAGCACGCTAGATCGCGGCTTGTGCAATGCAATCGTCCCGACTATCGCGACACCCTCAAAGGGACACTCGGCGTCGACCCATCGCTGTGATGTATTTTCACCAGTGTTTCGCTACCAAAGACTTCATGCCAGATGGGCGATAATTGGCAGCTACTAAAAACCCGTGAGGGGCTAGTCTCTCCTCCGGTTTCATACCGGATTCATACAGGTGGAAGCAGCGTTTCTCGCATCCAAACGTTGCTTCCTCAGGCCTGTGACAGTTGGGGGTTCTCAATCGTGTCATCCGTTGAAACGTCCCGTGCGACGGCGAAGATGATTCGTTCGTCTTGCACCGCTCTCGCCGTCCATTCCAACGTCACATAGTCGCCGACAGTGTTGCGGTATCGATTTCGGAAACGGGTCACGGGT
>JANMLD010000362.1:0-37118 GCA_031372345.1 Pirellula sp. | reverse complement strand
GTTGGTCAACTGACGGCTCCCAGGCTCTGAGCGCGGTGGCGTGTGTAGTGTTGAACAATCGTATAAAAGAATGGCTGACCGAGTGCCAATTCTCCATGACTTTCAACAACGCAGCCTGATTCCAATCGTACAGGTCGAAATATTTGGTGGGAAATTCACTTTCACAGATGCGTCGGGATATATCGGAATCGATCCCCCGCTGTTTCCCGCTTGCCCAGACAAATTTGAATCCGCGGTTTCGACAGCAACATTGACTGGAATCTTGCCACTACTAGTGACAACCGAATCGGGTAAGTGGAGTGTTGTTTCATCCAGATGCTTTCCACTCCCAATTTCCCCCTTCATTCGGTGCCAAGCAGAATCTTGGTCTTCACCAGGAAATGCTTGTAGCATTTTCATGCCGCGTGCATTGATGGTAATGGTACCACTGGCACACATGCGAATGACCCGTTCTTTGATCTCAACTTCGCCAAGCCAAGGAATTGCGTGCATGCCACCTGGGCGTGGTTCACGTAGGTCCTTGAGTAGCTTGCCTATCGATTCAGAATTTTTCGCTAACAATAGAACATGTTCTTCGAAGTCCTCAGGGATAAATAGCTCTTGCTTGATGATTGAGTTGACGGCATCCGGGATCTTGTCACCAAGTGCACCATGGCTGCGTTCCTCGAAAACGCATTTCGAAGGATCGGCAAAATTCCACTCATCGAGAACTGCGAATCGATCGAATCGGGACTTGAGCTTTAGTGTTAGTTCCGCTTGAAATTTGCGTTGCAACTCCCCGTACACGGGTTCAGTCTTTCGCCAGATCCCGGCAAGGTATACGGCACGAGCAAGGACAAGTAGGTCCTTGTCATAGTAAACACGATCGGTTCCACGTTGTGGCAGCAAAAATCGAATCGTATTGCGTCGCTCTTGAAGTCGCTTGGAAAGCCATTCGCCGAGTGCAGTATTTAGCTTATCTGGATTCTCCGGCACTACAATCAATGTGAGCCGATCATCCCAACTCTTTGGTTGCTCTTTCTCGTCAAATTCGGACCAAGGATCGCTTTGCCATTTCTTTTTTAGCACCACGACGCGGTAGATCTGAGAAACGTTTTCAGGGCCACCAATGACGGCACGAATTTCCTTCGCAAGATGTTCGACATCCTCGCCATTCGGAAAGAGCTTCTCGTTCTTTGCGTGAGAGAGCAGCTTAGCCTGTGGGTTCTCTTCGTTTTTGAAAACAAGTTTGTTGCCGATGGGATGGATATTGAAGCTATTCTCAACGATGGTGGCCAATTCGGCTTGGAATTGGTTGTCATCGATTGCTTTGCTTTTGGTAATGTCTATTTGCAGTTCGTTTGGATCTGCACCAGCAAGCTTATCTACCGACAGCGACCGCAACCAAAGGGCACTCAAAATCTCGGCGAGATGTGGAACTTCCTTCTCTGGTTTGGTAACAGCATCGCTGACCGCTTCGATATTGCGGATGGCCTTCTCACGGAGATCCTTCTGGAGCTGGTTGGCTACGGAATCCAAGAGAGATGCGACACCGCTCTTTTCGTTCATCAACGAAAAATCGGCAGCAGTAATAATTGGCTGTGAAGGCTCGGTGGTTTTGAAAGTATCGACCAAGATTTTGATTAGGTCACGCGTATCTTGCGCTGCGGTTGCGATAAGAACCTGATCATCCAGGAGTTTGAGTAGGTGCGGAGCGTATGGCCATGCCTCGACGAATTCGGCTTTCCGTTTTTCGTGTTCTGTCGGTGAGACCTTTAACAATCGAAAGTACTCGTCGACATGTGTTTGGATCATCGCTTCAATCTTCGACGGATGAACTTGAACACGGTTCTCGAAGATTCTGTATAGGAGCAATCGTTGTCGGTCACGCTTGGCAAGTGGCCCCTTGAAATCAATGAGAACGGGATTCACGCGGTGGATCTGTTGATAGGCATCCGAATCGCCGTCGCGAACGGAAACAACCAAGACAAGCAGCTCAGGATGTTTTTGAGCGATCTCGGAAAGTATCTGAATAAAATTGAACGCCCAGTTCCGCCAAGGGTACTGCTTGGTGTTCGTTAGTCCCTCAAACCAAGTCTGGTACTCGTCGAGAATGAGAACGGTAGGTTTTTCCGCAAACATGTCGACCATGAGTTGATAGCTTGGGATGTCGGTTTTCTTGTCCCCCGCCCCTTCCCACTTGCCTAGATAGAATGAACCCTTCGGATGTTGATCAAACAATGCATCCCAAAGAAACTTGTAGCGTTGAAGGTGAAGACTTTCCGCGATGACGATGCAGTCTTTTCGCAGATCAAGATTTCCAACACTGCCGCCTAGCCGATCCTTCCATTCTGCCAGCCATGACTCACCGGCTGTTGAGTCCGTGCACAAATGATAAAGGGCCGCCAAAAGGTGAGACTTACCTTGTCCTCTGGCTCCCATGAGTACAACTGGTCTGGACTGATTGGGGCCGATCGCTTCGACCGTTTTCAGAAGGTCGAACGATGGATAGGTGATACGAAGAAAATCAGCAGCCGAAACCTCAAGTGCGCCAGTCTTCGATTGGTTCGTGAAGTCGACAGTTGTTCCTTTGAGTCGCTTGCCGCGAAACTCTTCGCGGAGTTGCAAATCGAGCATGTCTTTCATTGGTCCTTTTACGTTTACTTGTCAGTTCTCTGCGTGCTTAGTACAGCTCTAGTTTGTTCGACGTTTCTTCTTCGTGTTCGTTTTTGGCTCGCCGACTTTGAGCGGGCTTTGCAGGATCTGAACCAAGGAGGTCAGATCCTCAAGCCGATAAAGTCGATAGTTATTCAATGGATGACGGTATTCCTGGATTTTCCCATGTGCTCCCCAGCTCCGAAGCGTATTTGGAGCAACCCCTAGTTGCTTACAAGCTTCTGCTATGGTGACAAAATCATTGACGACGGTTTGCACTTTTAAGTCTCCTGTTTGATTGGCGATCAGCGGGCGCCCTCCTTCAAGCCTACAAACCTTACCAGTCATTCCCAAGGCTGCCAAGGTGGGTATGAACTGGATCTTCCTGATTCCAGCTAACCCACAGACTCGTATTCACTGGCGAAGGCGAAAGCAAATTGCTTTGAACTTTGGGACCCAGCAAGCCATCAATTCAAGATTGGATTGCGCCGAAGGCGACTCATCCTTGACTGCATCCTCTTCGTTGCTGTTAAAGACATACCCGTCGATACTCATCTTGTTGGTCTGCAATTTGCGAGTCAGTGAGTGGGAGTTATGAACAATCGTGTGCGCCGGTGTCCGGATTAACAGGACTGCGCGATAGCGGAGACATTTTAGTGCCCGTAGAAAAATAGCCCGGCCAAGCCAACGAAGACTTTGGCCCGGGCTTGATGAAAACTAAGCTGCCACTTTTTCAATGACAGATTCCTCGGTTCGATTCTCAGCAATCCAGTTGGAAGCTTTTTTAATCACCTCGATTAGGTCACCATCATTGGACTCAAAAAAATTGCGAGAATAGCCCTGCTTTTCGGTGCTCATCGACTTCCATGATCGGCTAAGTGAAAAGTCGTAGTACGCGTAACCGCTTGGGCTCTGCCGCTTCCAAATACTTGCCGCAATAGCGCCGTTTCGCATAACGATGACGGGCTCCACAGTTTCGTTTTCTTGTTCCTTATTTTTACTTTTGCTTGTCAATTGATCGGCCATATATCCTCCATTCAAAAAAGCCAAACGGCAGATTTTGCCACGAGTCAAATTCCTAATCAAAGAACACAGGTCGCAGATCGAGATACTCAATCGATCCGTTTGAGACTCAGCCGATCACCGATTCCTACGGTTCGAGGCAATCTAAAAGTAGCCTTTCAGTCCAAGCAAATCAAAAAGTCATGGTTCCCATTTCCTAAAACCGTAAGGTTTTTTGGGGCTCCACGTAAGACAGATGCAACGCGTTGTTGCAATGAGCCGATTTTTTGAGAGGGATCTTCGCTGCGACGGATAGGCCCTGGGAATTTGCGATTAAACTTAATGGCCGCTGCGCTTGCATTTCGCGATTCAACAATTCACGAGCATTCCCTTCATGCCTTACTTTTCGCTTTCCGAAGACTTCATATCGATAGACGCAATGTACCACGCCTATCGAAAGGCCAAGGTCGACGTTTGTTGCGAACGAAATCAACCAAAGACCATGGACTTTGTTGAATACGAAAAGGACCTCCACAGCAATCTTGTTAAGCTTCGCGATGCTTTGCTGAAAAAAAAGAGTTCCTGGTTTCAAGAAATAGGGTTCATTGGCGAGTACGGATGCATACCGAAGTCGATGAAGGTCGAGTCAAAACGTGAACTTGACCTAGAGCGACCGCATTTCAGTATTTCCGACCCCGACGCATCTTGGAAAAACCTGACATCAAATAACAACGCAACTGTAACCGTTGACTTTCGACCGATAGCACTCTTCACAGTGGATATGTACGTCGTTTGTGCTCTATGGGTAAATCTCGTCGGACATATGTTTGACGGGTGCCTAAGTTCGCATGCACGTGGTTCACGAGTTCGAAGGCTTAGAAGGAAGATTGAAGGGACCGAAGTCGGAGAGTACCACGTTCAGGCACTTGGTACTTTTCCGCCCTACTATCACGCTTACAAGCAATGGCGCGACGATGGTCTTAAGGCGATCCGTAAAGAACTTGCTGAGGATAAGCCAGTTATTGCCATCACGATGGACCTGACCAGCTTCTACCATAATATTGATGCAGAATTCCTCACTGACAAAAGTTTTCTTAAGGTCATCGATTTTGAAGGGACCTACAATAGGCTTCCGAATCGCGATGAAACCACATTTACTAATCAATTAGTCCACTCGTTTTCGATTTGGGCCAACTCGATTCCCGGCCACCCCGTGGAAGGACCAATTGGAATTCCGGTCGGCCCCTCCGCTCCACGCATCATCGCAAATGTGTTACTTTGCGACTTTGATCGCATGGTTGCGGAAAACCTCGACCCCATTTACTACTCGCGCTACGTTGATGATATCTTTCTCGTTATCCGCGATACTGGGAAATTCAAATCTGGCGAGGATGTTTTCAAGCGGCTAGGCAAATTGCTTGAACCATCGTTGATAGTCGAACCTCATGCCTTGTCTCTGAATCTCGATTACGCAAAAAATTCTAAGTTACAATTCCAGTCTGCGAAGCAAAGAATTTTTGCATTGGATGGCGAGGTCGGCCAGGATCTGTTAGACACTATCGAAGACAAGATCGGCGAGATATCCAGTGAATGGCGATTGCTTCCAGATTTGGATGAACTTGAAAAATCCCCTGCTGCACGAGTCCTGTCCTCGAACCGAAGCGTGAATGAAGATGCAAACACTCTTCGAAAGGCTGACAAGCTTTCACTCAATCGCTTAAGTTTCTCAATCCTCCTTCGCCACTACGATCAACTTGAACATGACCTCCCGCCGAGTGAATGGAAAAAAGAGCGCTTCGGGTTTTATAGATTTGCTGAGAAGCATGTTCTCACTCCGGCCAGTATTCTCGATCTAAGCGACTACATTTCGCGGCTTACAGCTCTTGCAGTCGCCTGTCGAGACTGGTCCAAGGCAAAGGGAATCGTTCGAAAAGTCCGAGCAGCTTTGAAATCGATTGAACTGGCGGAAGGAAGCAAAGAAAAGTACAAGCAGCAATTATGGAGCGCCTATCGAAAGACATTGTCACTTAGCTTGCGAATCGCTGTCGAATCTTCCTATCCCATTGAAGACCCAAGAATAGGAGATGAGCGACCGGGTACAGAATTGCTGGGGATGATCGATGATCTTGGGGGAATGTTTTCGATTGACGATCGAACAATGCAAAAGCGAAGCAGCGAGTACTTCTGGTCAGACTTGGGGCGCGTGTCGTTCAAATACGGATTGCTAGGCACTCACACTCTTCCGAAATTTCCATTTCCTGCTTGGAAAGAAGGCCTAAGTGAAAGTGAAGCGCATCGTCTAGAGACAATTAAGGGATTCATTGAAATTGTTAGCAAGAATACTGACATGCAAATAAAAGCTCGCCCGTTGCTATTCCCAACCAGACCATTCTCTGTTGCTGAAATCACAGAGGCGGATCCATCTTGCGTCACAAATATGGATCGTTTGCAAAAACTAGCCTGGGCGCTACGAGGAACGTGGATCAAATCGCAACCGAGCAGTGATTTGGCATCTGATATTCCCCCGGATATCGTCACTATAGGCACGAAGGAATGGAAAAGGGAGCCACGAATTGCAGTTACGAGTTATGCAACAACTGACGAAAGCTGGGCGCGAGCTGCCGCTGGAGCGCCGAACCTTACATCGCAACGATACAAAGCATTGGTCAAACTTACGAATTCACTCCTGCAATCAACCAATCGCCCAGACTATGTTTTGTTTCCAGAGCTCTCGATTCCTCGAAGGTGGTTGCCGAGCCTCGCTAAGAAGCTACTGGCATCCAGGATCTCACTCATTGCTGGCGTTGAGTACAAACGTCGCCTTGAATGTCTGCCGGGAGCATTAGCTGAGTCAATCCCAACAAAAGAAGTGGTGGTCAATGAAGCGATTATGTACTTGACAGACGACAGGATGGGACATTTTGGGCAGTGCGTCGTTAAGCAGCAAAAAGGATTGCCTGCGCACCATGAAAAAGACGAGCTTCGCAAAAAATTTGGAATCGAGTTAGCTACCTTCGATTCTTGCGCTTGTGATAAGCGTGTCTACCGTCACTTCGGACATCACTTCGGACTGTTGATTTGCAGTGAGTTAACAGATATCCGGTTTCGTGAGCAAATGCGTGGCCGTATTGATAGTCTCTTCATCCTGAGCTGGAACCAAGACTTAGAGTCCTTTGCATCGTTAGTTGACTCGGCCTCGCTAGATGTCCATTGCTTTATCAGCCTAGTTAACAATCGACGCTTTGGGGATAGCCGAGTTAGAGCGCCCTACAAAAAGCAATGGATGCGTGACTTGGTCCGAGTCAAAGGTGGAGTGGAGGATTTCTTTGTTGTAACGCAACTGGATTTGACGACGTTACGCCAATTCCAAAGTCATCATGAGCCGCCAATTGGAATTGACGAACCGTTCAAGCCATTCCCAGAAGGATTCGAAATTACTCCAACACGAAGACAGATCCCGGGAGATCCGAAGTAAACAGAGCATCTCGACTGCGCCTGAAACTCTAGGTACCAATCCGGTATTCGTTGTGAAGGCACGACCCAAAAACGGGGCTTCGCGATTTCTTGATTAGAAATATCAGACGGTTTCGCCTAATTCCTCGAACGGCTTTACAATAGCTCGCTTGTACCTCAATACCGTTGGTGGGATCTTCTCGAATCCCGCTTGCTGTCGTCGCATGTTGATTTGCCGCAGAAGAACGAGTTGCTGTCTGCGGATCGGTGCGTATGGTTCGAACGGTAGGCAGTAAAGTTCCTTCGAAAGAGACTCCGCTGAGCGATGACAAGCCCGCTCCACAAAGTAACCACACAAGTTTTGAAACTCCTCGCGTTGAATCTGGACGCGGCATCGCATCTTGCCATCAACGGTCGGCTCGTCCTCCCCTGCCTCCTTTTTCAAGTAGCCTCCTTTCTTGGCTGAAAGTGAGTAGCCACCAATCTTGATTGGGATCTTTCGAGCGTCTCGAATGTTGTTGGCTTCCTCGATATGAAACGGATGCAGTCCATGCGTTGCAAGGATTATCCAGTTTCGGCCAAGCCTCATGTAATGCAGGTTTGCCGAACCTTGCAACTTTCGCCTCGCACGCTGTTGGCGGGAGATTGCAATTCCGTAACGGTCGAGAAGTTTAGCGTCGACGGCAAACGGATCCTTGGAGTCTGGCACCACGCCAGTGACATACAGCCAGTAGCCGTGAGGCAGAATGTTGCAGGCCAGTTGCTGGACGCAACCGATTAGACTTGTAGTGAGGTACCGATACTGCATGATACTTCCTTGCGATTGGGCTTTGTCGCCACTCTATTGGGGCCTCATAGGTGTCGAAAAAAGGAGAGGTAAGCCATCCAACGGCTTACCTCTCAACGAGAAAAATCCTTCTGGCGAAAACGATCGAGATCATCTATCGATGGGGCAATGAATGCACTCACCAACTCGATGACCAAGTCCATTCGCAAACCTTCGCGTCTGAGCGTTACTCAATAACTCCCTGCGATGGATTCGCGAACCTTCCAATTTGAATTGTCCTATATGGCGGCGTCGTAACTACATTCCTAGTTAGACGCCGCCAATTCCATAGGCGTCATCAAAAAGAACCTTGCAGTGAAAACCGCCGTGCTCAAAAAACACGTCGACTGTTCACCGCCAATTCGCTGCCATTGGAAGGGGCATATCCCTATGCCACTTCGAATGACCGCATCGCTTCCAACCAAGGAAAATGGCAAAGCTCCGGTGTCTGCCCTTTTGAAAGAACAGCCACCGAGCTGATTGCCTACCTTACCGCTGACCACAGCAGTCATCCCTTTCGTCGTTGCATTTGCACCAAGGAACCACCCAAGGTACGCAAACGGTTCTGGACTGCCTTGCCCAGTTCTCCGCCACAATCGCAATTGCACTCCCGTGCAAAACCGACTGTGCTTTCTACTTAGGACACACTCCCCCACTACGGCTTTCGAAACACCCGACGCGATGACGTCAGGCACCGAGGACCAACCCGGCTGCCATACTGGTTCCTGCATTAGCAATGCTCTTCGCAACAAGAGTCTCGTGGCTAATTGGGTGTTACCCCAAGGGCTATGCAACGTATGTACGTCCGTCAGGACGTCATAGTTTCCATTGGCAGTTGTTACACTGCCAACGATTTCTGAGGCTAGAACGTAGAAGCTGCTCTCCTACCCGCCGTCACATAGTTTGTCGCCGCTACCAGAGTTTCTATCGAAACCCACGAGGTAGCATTCTTGGCATCGACTCTCTTGCCGCTTACCGGTAAGCCCTTGTTGTCGGGCCTTTCATGGTTGAGCTCTTCACGTTCGATGGATTTGCCATCGATACCCGGACACATCACTGTCCGAAAGGTGCTGTCGCCAGCAACCTTGCTCCCCACACCGGCGCATGTTGAACGATCCACTCGGGACACGAACCCCATGGGAGGATTTAAAACGACTCCAATTTGGAGCGTTGTTCACCTCTTTGAACATTACGGCCAAGCACGATATTGAAAATCGAACTTGGTCTGTCTGCATCGCCCACCTTCAATGATGAAACCTATCGGATAGAACAAAGAGATTACTCGTCTGGCATACAAAGCCAGCCGTATTACTTCTTTGAGCCTCCGTCGAGCTGGACGAACACCTCTCGGCGTATCCAGCTCTACTGCTACATGGTGCAACTACTGGTTAGGCAGCTCCCTTAGCCGACTGGTTAGGTCGGTTTACCGGGTACCATGCGTCAACGGAAAGTTGTCAAAGCGTTTTACGAACACTGACAGTCTGCGAAGTATCCGAACTTCGCGTGGTGCGACGGTAGCGGCAAACGGGCTACTACTCAAACAGAAAATGCAAAAATGTGATTTCAAAATCGACAAATTTTCGTTTCGTGAAACTAGGCGACTTTTGATTTGCGATAGTGGTCCAACATGATCTGTATTCGAAGCGCTGCCGCCAGTGAGTCGTTATTCGTTTGAAGTCGCCTATACGTTTGGCCCGAAAAGCGGTTTGCAGATGCTACAGCTTCCTCTTCAAAGCGAGAAGCATCCTCCTTTGAAAGCCCCTGTAAGAAAGACAGCATGGCCCTTGAATCCTCCTCCGTACTGTCCTGCGAAATCGGCTTTGATTCTCCTTGTGCGGAGTTCTCTTTCTTTACTGTTCGCGGTACCTGGACGCCTCTCGAACCGTTACTGGACGACGGCTGCGATTGCTTTCGCTTGAAGGATTCAGGTATCGCATATCCATCGCGGACCGCCGAAACCAGAAAGGCTGGAATATTTTTTGGCGTATTCTTTGGCTGCTGCGAAAGCCAGTCAACATACTCAATCGTTTCTTGGATAGATGAAAGTGAGAACTGAGTTGCAAGCTCCATCGCTCCCTGTTCGGATACTCCACGTTGGATCAACATGTCCTTGACCGCCATTTGGTCGGTCGTCGCTGCTTCGGAAGGATTATCGATTTCGTTTGCACTCGTCGCACGAGAGAGTCTAATCTTCCACTCCCCTGCTTTCACTTTTATGTACCGGTCTTCCTTCGGCATTCGTTTTAGGAAGCCAACAGCTTCCAGTTCAACCAAGCACGGCTCGAGTTTGGATTTCAGTTTTCCGCAATCGTAGTTGCGACTCAGTCCAACGTGTTCGCATGCAAAACTCTTTAAATCGAACACCAGATTTTTCCGATTGTAAAATCGCTTGTCGAGGAATCGATAGGCTTGGCGTGCCGATGGCAGATTCAGGGAAAAGTATGTTTCTAGATCGAGACGCTTTATATTACTTGATTGCACCGACTCCATGATCACTGAATTCCAAGAGATACTTGATTGAATGTCGCCAGCCTTCGAGCTACGTCCGACGAGATCGACCGATTCTAAGATGTGAAACGATTTGTTCTGCCAATTGAGATCTTTCCTGCTCCACCAGGATCGCTTGTAGTGAAGCGTCACGCTAACCCAACGCTGTAGCGACTCATCGATTCGCTTGTAGGAAGCGCCGGAATCCGGAATGCCAAGTATTTTCACTAGCTCATAGCGGCTAAATCGCAAAGTGCGATCCGCAAATCCGTTTCGTTTGTGCGTTAGATACATGAGGACAATCAGAATATCTGAGTCGGCTGATGTTGGCAGTCCGAAGTGTTCGCTGCCGGTAACGATTAGCTCTCGGTCAACGTGAGTTTTTGCGCCCTCATCGTAAATTCTGTCTTTGAAGAAAAGAGAGTTCCCTGTTTCACTCTTGTCGCGTCCAATGCTTCCCAGCGGAAATTCGGCAAGGTTCATTTCATCGCTGCCAATTCGTCGCGCAGCGATCTTTTCCGGTATTGATACCGGTTCGTTCTCGCCTAGCTTAAGGGCTACATGCCCCGATGAATTCATTGGCTGTCCCTTAATAGAACTAAGAAAACACAACAACAGAGAGCATTGTTTTGATCTTTATAAACAAAGCTTTGTATATGCTTTACCCTCTGGCAAGTGGTTAATTTTGTTGAGCAATCCGATCTAAAATCTCCCCGCAACATCGGTACAATCCTCCCTCCAACATCGGTACGACCATCCCCTGTACATCGGTAAATCCTCCCCGCTACATCGGTAAGCGAGATCGATTCATCCCCTGTACATCGGTATCATTAGAGATCTTGCAAAATCCGGCATTCAAGCTGAACACAAAATCTCCCCGTAACATCGGTACCCAGGCGTGGGCGCTGATTTTGTTTGATTCGACTTGTGCCCAATGACCCGAACGCAAAACTCCAGTTGTCAGCCGTACCTTCACTTGAAAGACTACGACCATGTTGTCAACGCAGCAATCCAGTAAGTTGGCCAGCTTGCTAGTCGGCTTGCATGAACTCTTGTAAGCTGTCTTACATGATTACTTGCAATCATGTTTGCAGGGATGAAAGGCGCACAGTTGGATGGCAGGCTTGCAACAAGGGAAGCTTGCCTGCATCTCATCTTGAAATCCAGAAAGTAAATCGGCAATCAGACAAACATTCCATCTTGCTGAACGGCTTGCCGTGTTGTTAGCTAGCAAACATGTTTGTTTGCACAGCGAATACGAAAGGCGGCGTTGGAAAAAGTACGATCGCGGTTCACCTAGCCGCTTGGTTTCACGACCAAGGATTTAGAACAGCGTTAATCGATGCCGATGCGCAGCGCAGTTCGTCGCAGTGGATCGCGGAGGTGGAATCTGGAATCACAGTGGTGACCACGAATACGCCTGACGAATGTCTCCAAAAGGCTCAAGAACTCGTTTTGAGCCACGATATGGTAGTTGGTGATGGCCCAGGTGGGCTCGATGACTTATCACGCACTATGCTTCTTTTAGCGGATCTCGCTTTACTGCCAATTTCACCATCGATTTTGGACCTTCGCAGCGTTCAGCAGGCCACAACAATTCTTCGTTACGCTCAGGGCATCAACAAAGGGAAACCAGAAGGGTGTTTGATTCTGAACAAGATGAGAACGAGAGACACGATCAGTCGGGAGCTTAAAAGTGCAGCTTCGACGCTCGGAGTTCGAGTTGCATCGAACGTCGTACGCGATCTACAGGCGTATCGAGACGCAGCACAACAAGGATCCGTGGTTTCACGGATGGGAAAGAAGAGTGCTGAGGCCGCTTCCGACATGGATGCATTGTTTCACGAGTTGGTCGACCCATTTCTTAAGAAGCGCAAAAAGGTTGGCAACGGTTAGTTGAAAATTGGTGGAGGTTTTATGACAGCAGCAAAGCGACGAACAATGGGAGCAGCGATTGACGTATCGGCAGACAAGCTGGCGTTCATCAAGGGTGGGGTTCCATCGACTCCGATGATCCAGTTGACGGAAAAGGTAACTCCAGCCGAAGTTGCGGCTCCGGTTGCGATTGTTGCTGCGACTGCCCAGCAATCAGTTGTTGCGGCGGAAACCCCAGCCGCTATCGAACTAGAAAGGGAGGTGGACGACAGTGAATCATCAGAGTCAGCCCGCCGAAAGTCGCGACCACGCTCGAAACGCGAGACCGCGATGCGGGACGAACTGATGCTTGGCCTAGTTAACATGCTGGTTCCATTGACGACACGTTTGTCGCCTTCGACCGCCGCCGCCTTGAAACGGGCAGGTCTTGAGCAAAAGCTCTACGGCCGGCAGCCAGGAACCGTCCAAGAAATCGCTGAGGAAGCGATTAAAGAGTGGCTGAACGGGCAGGGATATCTTTAACTAGACCGCTGAAAAGCATCCAGAAGCGAATTTCTTCTGGAATTTAGGGCACTCACGTCTCCGGTTGCTAACTTGAAGTAAATTCCTGCGCGATGTTTTCATTGGCAGTAGAATGAGGAGAGTCATACGAACCACGCAATCTCCTTGTTCGAATTTGCCCCGCAGGTATGCCATGGCTCAATCAGTTTGGGATTCTTTGTGTCGCGTGATCAATCCTACTCGAATTCAACCTAGAATCGGCGAGGTTTCGCGTTACCGAGATGGGTCGTTTGACCAAGAGGTAAATAGCCTCAGGCAGGGGCTTCATTCAACCACTGCACTGACGATCCACACTGGACCAGAAATCATTCGATCATTCTGGAATCTTACGGACGAAGTGATTTCAAGAATCGGCGGTGCATCCCTCGCAGCTCGATGGAATAGAGCACGAAAACACACTGAGTTCGACACTCATTTCCAACAGATCTTTGAAATTGCCGAATCATTTTTCCTACCTACAAATCAAAATGTGATTTGTAGTTTAGTGGGCCACTCAGTAGCGTGGAATGAAGCGCCGTCGCAGAAAAACGTTGTGGATGCAACAACCCAATATCTTGCTAGAGCATTCAGAACCGACTACGTTGAGGAAGAAGCTACGCGACGATTTCGATTTAGCCAAAATCGCTCGCCCGTTGTCTTCGTTCCAGGAAGACTGAGTTGGAGCCGCGAATACATTCGTTCCGATAACAATCACCTTTTATTTACCTGGTATCGCTGCAAACGTATTTTCAAGCCACTAGGGTCTGTTTTCACCCATCAATCCGATATCACCGTATTTTACAAAGGCGATTATGCGATTGGCGCAAATGGAAAACCAAGCACTGTCGCAGGACCTTATCACACGGCGAGCGTATACAAACATCAGACAAGTTCCAGCGGCATCGTCGAGGATGCAATTTTCTTTGACGTGATCCATCTTGAGCTAACGCGATTTATTTTTTGTAAACGATGCGAAGCCTCGAAATTGCCGTCTTTGTTCCGCGACAGCATTTTTTTCGCCTTGGATCCAGAAGATTTCGGAGTACTCTGTATTTTATCGTCTAAACAACCCGCATTCACTGCTGGAGCGCTTCCGTTTTCCTCATCGACCTATGGAAGATGCCTCAAAAAGCTGTAACGAAAAAATACGATTTCAAGCTTCTAGCTCAACTTGGAATCCACGCTATTTGCATGGAGAGCCGTGGGACGGGATCCTCACGAAGCTTACAGTTCTTTCACGGATTTCCTCGTCAGCTTTGTTCGGCCTTCGAGGGATCTATTCTTGGCATATCCGCTGCACAACAGTCGCTGAGTGCTAGGGTATTTCAAGCAACCAAAGGGTTTCGCCCAGTTTTATTGTTCACTCGTGCTTTAAGATCGAGTGATATGGACGGAATGATAGAACTCGGGAAGTCATTTCGAGGACTCTTCGAAAAATTAGCCGAAAAGGGCGCTAGCTCCGGTTTGTATCGCGATCACAAGTTTACCTGCTCTGTTTCTTGTGAGAAGTGGCTGGATCTTATCAGTCCGCATCTAGCGAACCTTGCTCCATCTGACTTACTCTCTTCCTCTCGAATGATCACTAGCAGCGACTTCCTCGCCTGGCAGCAAGAACTTGCTCAAGCCAGCGAACCGTGGGATCTATTGGATACCTTGTTGGAAGAGAAAAATAAACACTTAGAGCCATGGCATTCGAATCTCAGTATGTCGACTGCGAGGTCCATTTTGAAATCGTCCAAAGGTGCGATACTGTCGCAAGCTTATGGCGATGCTGTTGCAGCATTAGTGCTCGACTTTGATCGAGGCCGTGCTGTTTCCCCATCACATCTTTGGACGGATTTGTTAAACAAGTTGCAATTTCACTTTGATCGATCGGTCGGCCTGGAGGGCAAAGCACTGGCTAAAGTTGCCACCGAGTTTGAAACGGTTCTTCTGGCATCACGATTGCTCGTGCGCTTAAACTCGAATCACGCACTGCTGTACCAACTGTCTGTTCAGGAAGGCAAATTAATACTAAAAGATCTGTCTGGAAAGGTGATGCATCGACTTAGCTCGTTCCCGTCGTTGGAGGTGGTACCGCCTTCGAGTATCGTCGACCAAAGCATCAAGAACGAAATCTCTCACCAAAACATAGCTCTAGAGCCAATATCCAAAGTGTCCAGGAAAAGCTTCGAGCAATTTATCGAATACTTTGATAAGGTGCATCCTCACGTAGGCAAGTTGGAACTAGCCAAGCAATTTCAACGATGGCTCGATGAATTCCCAAAGGAACTTCGCAATTTCAAAAAGGATGTCGAAGCAAAGCGAGAGTTTGCCAGGAAGATTAATGAGAGAGCGAAAATGTTAGGTCGCCGCTTTAGCTGTCAAGAAAAAGGATGCGGTCAGCCTGCCGGACTTACGGTTTCACTGACTAAAACATCGGTGTCAGGTCTATTCACCTTCAAACATTCGATTGACGGTGTCTCTGTATCTCATGGGCGCAAGTCTGTTCTGCCTGACCTGCATCTAGTTCCCAGCGAGTGAATCCGTATTCCTAGCCAAGGGCAAAGCAGACTCGCCGTTGACAGTGCACTGCAAGTGCACTAAGTTTGTGTCGTGGCCGTGATTGCCTTCGTGGATATCTTGTGCCACCCCTGCATGGATGCGTCTTGAACTGAGCGGATTGCTCTTCTTGTAGTTTCAAATCCAGCTGGAGGGATCAAATGGCATCAGTACTTGGCGAAGTACATGCGAGCTCGATTGCGGCAGTCAAATTCTGCTCCCAAGCGATCACTAATCGTGAAATCACATCGCGTTCATCTCTTTCCAATCGCGTGCAGCTTCTTGCAACGTTGGCAATCGACATTCAGGAAGAATATCTGCGAGCTCTAGGGCTTTCGGAACTCGATCTCTGGCAGTTGACTTGCAGCATCGTGACGAACGATTTGATTCGCACTCAACGAACCACTGACACAGACGCACTTGCTGATCTTATCACTTGTTCCGTCGTCAATGCACTTATCTCAAAGCAAGCTCAAGTTTATTAACTCGCAAATTGCAGCCCCAAATTTGCCGCTAACTTTTGCCTTTTGCCAAACGCAATTCTTCTTAATCATCGGAGAACGAAAGTGAAGAAAGAAATTTCGACGATTTCAAATCGACAACTCAGCATCAAGCTCATTGGTGAGGCAACCGCCGCCATTGGAGAGCAGCAAGCGAAGAATCGCAGTAAGCTCGCAAAGCACCTTAAGGACGCAATCAATCACCACAGCAATCTCGACACATCATTAGGGGATTCAACGTACTCTGCAATTTTAGTTGGACGAAGTCTTCGGGAAATTGAAAGCATCATTTCCCATGGCCAATTCATTCCGTTCATTACGACGCACTTTTGCTCACAGCTTCAAGTGAGTGTTCGGAGTATTCAACGATACATCAAGTTGAGTCGCGAATTCGACAAGATCGCAATAAAACTTCAAGAAGACCATCCCAACATGACAGAACGAGATCTTCTAAAGCGACAGTCTTTTGCTGAGACTCGCAAACTGATTCGTTTTCTTCTCAGTAATGAATCCCTGGAAGTGCAACAACGCCCTGGCGCGCTGCCAGAAGCGAACCCTAATGGCTGGGTAATGCCAGACTTTATCGTATCAAGGATTCTCGATCTTTTTTGTGTTGTAGACACGGACGTTTTCGCTCTACCTGGCTCCGATCCATACCACGCAGTGAAACGCTTCGAACCACCGCTAGATGCAATGTGCAGCGAAGCAGAGTGGTCTGGACGTATCGTGCTTAACCCAGGAATTGAAGGTGTTGATTTTGGGGCTATCGCAGAGCGACTCGTACGCGAACTGCAAACAAAGAATGTAACCGAGGCGTTACTTCTTTGTCCGGCAGCCATGACTAGCAAATACGCGCAAATCCTTCGCAGCATGCCTCGAGCGTTCTTCAACGGTGCGATTAACGTCATAGGCCCATCATTGTCTAAGCAGATCCGGGTTCCACTCATGCTGTTGTATGCGGGACCTACTGAACGCTTTCCGGACTTTCTGGCTGCATTCAATGACCAAGAGCACTTCAGTTTGTTTGTTCCCTATATCCATATCTAGCCATCGAACCGATTTTTCTTCATGCCTATACGAAATGCGACCAACGTGTCGCGTCGCCTTCCCAGTTTGTCAGTAATTCAAAGTTCAAATTCAAAGGAAAAAATCATGCGTGCTCAAAGTCACAAAGTTAATCGTCGTCAAGATTTCGTCGTTGCACTCCGAGATACCGGTATCGTCGATGTCGACGGGTACGGTGGTGGACACAGTGCAGAAGGGAGCTTCTTTGCAGTAAGGAATCCTCATCGCCTTTGTTTCTTCTTCGATGTTCCATCTGAGTTTAAGAAGCTCCAGCAAGACTTCGCAAGGCTACCAAATCATTTCTCGTTACCTTTGACTGAACGAGATACGACTCGGTCACTTTTCGAATGGAAGTATGGGGCCATGAATGGCATTACCAAACATACTGGGAATGCAATGGCCTCGGAGGGTATGGGGCAAAGGGCGGCTATAGGGGCAATTGCCGCGCTGAAACTCGTAAATTCAAGACTCTTTATTGACACAATGGACTCACTGATGAACTCCATCATCCTTCAGTCTGGAGGCGCGCTTGAGGAAGTACGAATTGTCTTTCGCGGAAGCGCTGCCGGAGGTACCAATTCCTATGCCCAGATAATCATAGCAGAGGAACTAGCAAGCCGGTTGGGATCGCTTGGAGTTCCAGTGCGGATTCAGTTTAGTCTGACTGACTCTGTCTGTTTCGCAGGGCTCGGCAAGTCAGTACATGCAAATGGGTCAGGTGCGATCAATGAGATTGTAAAGCAGATCATCTCGCCGAAAACTGGAGCTGCAAACATGACAGTCTGGGGTCTTCGGCTCATTGGACTCCCTCCTGTTGGTGCTGACGTGAACACGCGACGGGAGCTTTTACTGTTGGACAGACAAGCTTGGGAGTGCTCAGCGATGACCACGCATCGGCAGATTATTGACCCCAACATGGCCAACTCCAGTCGTTTCGGGACTATCTGTCATACTTCAAGCGACTTTTTTCGTAGTGTTCCACCCGCTGAAATCGCTGCACTCAACGCTGGTGAGTACCATTCGGCAATTGTGCAGGCAGTCAACGACATTCGTCCGATGCCTTCGCTGATTTCGGTGATCGAGTCGAACCCATCGATTGAAAAAAACTTTCGCAGTCCAGTTGGAGCGATTGTTGACGCCTGTGATTCGCAGACAACGGATGACATGCTGCGAGCGACGATTCTCAGCGACGGAATCCATCGCTACGACTTCGCTGCCGTCAATGCGGAAGGGGAAACCTACGATTGCGAGCTTATAGGAGAACACTTTGTCGAACCTCCCAAAAGCTTGGATGAAGCAATTCATCAATTGACGACGGTAGCAACAATACTTCAAGTGCTTACGACTGAAGAGATTGAGGTTCAGAATCGACTTGCACGAACTGAAGTCAAGATTAAGAAGACAACAAGTAAAACACTCGCGGCCTACATACGAGTTCAGGACGCCAGATCGTTTATTTCCAGGAAAAGAGCAAATGCGATTCGGTTTGGCTCCGAACTCCGAAGACTGTCGGATCAGCGTTTCGCTTACCAATCAATGAAATTGGAGCTTGCGAAATCCGTCTCTGCCTTGAACCAAGAGTACGACAGCCAAATCTCGCGGCTGAACGGTTTGGTTTCGATTCTTGATCAAATTCGGCAGAAGGGCCGCGTGAGTAAGCGGCACGACCTCTACTTCTTTAACGGAGTCGATGCTGCATTTCCAGACCTTTTAACGCTACCGGCTCTGGATTATGACCGCAAAATACAGGTGCTCGCAGCTCAAGCAACCATGGTTAGCACCGAAGGCATACGGTTCATCTTGGCTGGCAAAACAAACACAGTCGAAGAGTTCGCAAGGCTATGTATTGGAAAAGCCCATCGCCCAGGTGCGTGGCCCGGTGCTATTGCTCAGCCATCGGCCAAGACGATTTACGTACTTCCCCCAACCAATGCCAACCTCAACGAGCAACTGGCCGAGCGAATTAGAACGATGGCACCCAACACCACGGTTCTGACGGCTGATAGCTGTGAGTGCGGGATCAACATCATTCGCTTCCACGTTTTCTACCCTGAAACCGAAGCCGATCTTCTGCCGGGTTACCTAAAGGCGGAACTTGATCGCGTCATGACAAGCCCAACCAAAATTCTTCACGAGCTTCCGCCCCGAAACGGGCGAGCTGGTGAAACGGTTTCCTACTAGTTCCAAAATCACTTGCCAAATAAGGAATTTCTTCTATGAGTACTATTCGTCACACCTCGCTGATTTCCGGGCACATGGCCCTACATGAAACGCGGCGACTTCAGTTTTCATGGCCGGTCGCGGCACTCATTCTGGGTTTCGCGTTGGTCTCGATTCTCGGCTTTATGCTGCGACTCTCGTTTCTTCATCGATCGGCAGCGCATGCCATCTCGAAACCATCCGTCGAGAATCGGTTCATTGCCGAGTCGTATCGAGGAACAGCTTCCATCTTGATCGGTAACGAGATTCTTGATGCAGCTAAGGAAGCTGGATCGAGATTCGAAGCAGACCAAGCTCGATTCCAAGCATGCGAAGAGTTTGCTCAGCAGGCGGTTTCGTCGAATATCGAATTGCTTTCGTTTAATCCTTCTGCTCTGCAACAATTGCAAAACAGACTTGGGGTGTCACCTTTGGAGAGAAAACAATCGATGATCCGCAGCATTGATAAGCGATTGGAGCTTCTGCCAGTACCAAAAGTACTTCCAACAGAGCTCAAGCTACGACAGGTCCAATTATCCACAGGAGTCGTATCCACATTGCAATTCGAAGCGGTCGACAAACAGGGCACCGGTTTCGATGGACTGACCGTAGCCGATATTGCAGTTACCAACGTCGATGGCATTGAATATCCCTTCTTTGCAATCGATCAAGTCACAGCTCCCCTCTCTGACTATTCGATTGTGGTCCTGGTCGACAAATCCAGCTCAATGGCGGGGCAACGCTTGCTGAAACTTCAAGCTGCATTGGAATTGCTAATTGCCAACTGTTCCATCACCACTCGGCTGAAAATCGTGGGATTCGATTCCAAGGTAACTCCACTGACTGCATTCACTAATGATCATCGCATTTTGACCGATGCGGTGAGAAGCATTAAAGCGGATGGTACGACTGAGATTTCGATAGCTCTCGACCATGCACTGATTGAACTTGGCGACAAGTTTGGCAATCGGTGGATTCTACTCTGCACGGATGGACAAGATCCAAACTTGGCCGCCAATATGCAACGTATCGTTGCTTCCTGTCAGCGTTCGAAGATCTCAATCAACGTTCTTGGATTGGATGATTCGACCCTTGACCGAACGCATCTTGCATCGCTTGCAAAACAAGCAGGTGGTCTGTTTTGCGTCGCGGATAACCCGCTGGCAATCACTGACCAAATGAATCGGATCATAAGCTCCTATACCAAGGTTGCATACCGACTTTTCGTGTTCAATCCGAATCGCAAAATAGATCGTTACCGTATGAAGCTTGTCTCTCGCCCTGACATCTTCATCGATGTTGCACCTTAGCAAAGGCGACACGAATGTCGCTTCCTACTCCAAGCCGAGCTTGATCGCTTTGCTCCAAGCTCCTCAGGAAACGGCATCCAGACCACGGCACGATGTGCATGATGGCTCATGAAACTGAATCAGGTTTTGCAAAGCAATTAAACGTGAAAGAAGAAAAAGGAAAAGGAAACATGACAAAAGAAAAAAACACACCAACGCCAGCATATGAGGCACGTCTCAATCATATCCGACTAACCGTGTGGGAGAACGTAAACAAGGGAAGCTCGTACTTCAACACCGTCATCACTCGCAGATACAAGGAGGGGGACGAATGGAAGGAATCTTGCACCTTTAGCGGTCTAGGAGATTTGGCCCTAGTTGCCGAAGCCGTGAGCCTTGCCCGTGAGTTTGTTCGTGAACGAACACTCAAGAGCAGCGACACAAACAACGACGGCGAAAACTAGAGGAGGCTACCACGATGAACACACTACAGAAGAACCCCTTCGAGGATTTCGATGTAATCGATGTCTATTCTAGAACAGAGGCCATTGATGACGGCTTTCTCGTAGACCTATCAAGCACCGCACGCGAAGCAGGTATTCATTACCCCGTCGCAGTCAGTTCGACTGTGTACGCGGATTGTATCGCGTTCCCAGTTGATGGAGGTTGTTTAGATGAGCAAGAGAGAACAGTGGACTTGATGACCACCATTCAAGCTCTCGTTCGTATGGGTAGGGGAGAGCGAGAAATCATCTTTGAAATGCCGATCGAAGACGACACAGGGGCATGTCAGGCCGTGGCCCTCAAACTAGTTTGCGGGCCGGGAGACCTTGGCGAGCCTGTAATCACTGTGATGAAGCCCGACGAAGACTAGACCGCTAAAACACCGGTGGCCGAGCTCGCCTTAAAGGCTCGGCCACCTCATTGAAACTATGGAGAGAATCATGCAACGAGTAACCGACACCAGAACATTTTACCGACTAGCCGGGAGTATTCCCTTCGCGGGGATAGTCGCCGATTTGGAACTAGCACGCAGAGCAAACGCGGGGCGGGCCAATGGAGAGCCAGTCACCAACGGAATCGGCAGTGATTCAGAGCGAGTTTTTGAAATGCTTGTTCAGCTGTTCCCGGCCGCAGAGCTACTAGACATTACCCACGACTATTCCAAGACTTCGAAAATCCTCTTTCGAGTCTCGCTCATGGTCGAACCAGTTAAAGAAACTAGAGATTTCTAGCTTCAGCAATTCAAGAGTTGTTCACCATTTGGTAGCAGCTCAGTGAAGTTTGATTTTACAGATCTAGTAGATCGTTATTGAAGGTTTTGTTTTCAGTTACTTGACACACCATTGCACCCTCGCGGTGACAAATCGCCGAACTCACTCACCTAAACCTCTGCCAAATAACTACTTACTGGCGTTTACAGTTTGTAAACAAAACCAACCATGCGTAAGCGTTCCAAAACCATCTCATTTCGACTATCCGAAGACCTGTACGCCAAGTTGGCTGCGCAGGGCACGTCGAATAGTTTGTCCGTGGGTGATACCGCGAGAGCGATGATTGTTGCTCAGCTAATGGGTGAAGATGTGGAACAGCGGGACCGGATCGGGCAGGTGCTATCCAGTATTGCGAGTCTCGAATCAAACCAAAAAGTAACTCACAAGCGTCTTGCATATTTGTTGTTTTCGCTACTTACCAATGTTGCAAAGCTTTCGACTGACGATGCAAAAGAGATCGTCCGTCGAGACCTCTTGAAACGGGAGGAGGCGTAGCATGGTCGCAACGATTAAGGCACTATCGACTGGATACACAGGCGACTATCACATGAGTCCGCAGTCGTCTGACTACTACACAGGCAAGGCTGAAGATCGTGGCGAATTTTATGGCAAGGCAGCCACTGCACTTGGCCTCCCCAAAAAAGTCACGCGGGAAATTTTCGAGCAAATACTGCTGGGAAACAATCCAAAAACGGGCGAGTCATTAGTCCCCAAACGCGCAAAAGATCGTTGCCCGGGAATCGATCTGACGTTTTCGGTCCCCAATGATGTTTCGGCTGCCTGGGTTGTCGCCGACAAAAAGGGTAAGGCTGCGATCGAACGAAGTATCAAGCGGTCAGTTAAGGAGACGCTTGATTTTGTCGAAGAGTGCTTAAACCTTGCGCGCTTTGGACGAGGTGGCCACATAAAGGATAAGGCAGGTCTTGTTGCAGCCTTGTTCATGCATTTCTGCAATCGCAACGGGGATCCTCAACTCCACGTACATGCAGTTATCGCAAACGTTGTCCAAGACAAATCGGGCGGCTGGCGACATATGAACACAGGGGAAATATTCACTTGGACACGAACGCTCGGACCATTATTTCGCGCTGCACTTGCAAACCACCTCAAAGCTGATTTATCCATCGAATGCGTTCAAGCAACCGGCGAAAATGGAAAGCGACAATCGTGGTTTTCGCTAAAGGGGATTCCCAAAGCACTACTTGAGAAATGGTCGTCGCGGCGGCGTGAAATCGAAGAGTTTACAAAGTCCGATGAAGCTCTCGGGGCTCCGTCTTCAAAGGCAAGGGCGAAAGCAAATCTCGAAACCCGCAAGTCGAAAAGTCGTCTCCCTCATATCGATGTTTTGCATGAAGGCTGGCAAAAGGACGCCGCCGAACATCGATTTACTTTTGAATCAATCGTCAAATCGAATCTCCAGATTCCTGGAATCGCAAAGGGCCTTCTCTATCGAAACGCGCTCAAAGACACCATCATGGAACTCACGAAGGACGTAGCGCATTTTTCGTTTCGAGAAGTACTTTGCGGCGTCGCCGAGCGTGTCCAAGCCTTGGGTTTCACGCCGATAGAACTTTCGGAAAAAGTGCGAGAATCAATCTCACGATCTAGATCGCTTGTTCATCTGCAAGATAAGAATGGTGAGCATCGATACACAACAAAAAAGATGTGGCAACTTGAGGGGCGATTGTTACGTTCTGTCGAAGCGCTCCAGAATCGAGGGGGTGCAAAGGTAACGGAACGAAAGACAGCGAAGGCAATAGCTGCCAAACCCACCATCGATCAAGAGCAAGCGGAAGCTGTAAGAAGGCTGACATCACAGAACACTTCCATTCGGCTGATGCATGGCGTAGCCGGGTCAGGAAAAAGTTTTGCATTAGATGTAGTCCGCGATGCCTTTGAGCGATCAGGATACCGTGTCGTCGGTGGAGCCGTATCGGGAATCGCGAAAGAAAATCTCGCTCAAGGAGCGAATATCGAATCGAGGACGGTAGCCAGCTATCTCTGTCAGTTCAAACGCGAATCCGATCCGATATTGAAGTTGCAAGGCCAGACAAATTCGCCGAATACTCCAAAGCTGGACAGAAAAACCGTCGTGATTCTGGACGAGGCAGGAATGCTCGACTCGGAATCGATGTCACGCATTCTGAAGGCAGTCGTAAAAGCCAAAGCCACCATCGTCTTGGTTGGTGACGACAAACAGCTTCAACCTATCGGTCCTGGCGGCCCGTTTTCGTTCTTAAAGGAGAGGATCGACTGTGTAAGCTTGACGAAGAATCGTCGTCAAGTCTTCGAGGCCGATCGCACCAATCTCGATGACATTCGGTCAGGCAACGCAATCAAAGCACTTACCGACTACGCCGAACGAAAACTGCTATCGGTACTTCCTTCAAGAATTCAAGCAGCCAATGCAGTCGTAAAGGAAATGATTTCATCAGGAGGTGCCGCCACGCCAATGGAACATTCCGTGTTCACCGAGACTCGCAAGGAAGCGAGTTACATCAACCGCAAAATCCAACAAGCGAGACTAGATAATGGATATCTCGACCCCGCCAGCGCTATCAAGGTTCACGGGATGAAATTTTTTGGCGGTGACAGAGTGCTATTTGCAAAAGCCGACAAGCTAAAGGGTATTGAGAACGGTTATAAGGCAACGATCCTTTCCACCAACACCTTCACTCGAACTATGAGAGTGGAACTGGATACGCCGAAACGCGGTCTATCTTCGATAGTGCAAGTCTCGTTCGATAAAATGTCGCCAGCAGATATTCAGCTCGGATATGCGTCAACAACGCACAAAGGGCAAGGTTCAACATCGTTGAATAGCTACGTCTTGCTAGGTGGCGGCATGACTAATTTGAACATGGCATACACGCAGCTTTCGCGGGCCAAACATAAAACGAAGATCTTCTTGGACGAGGACTGTGCTGGTCCAAGCCTCAAGAACATTGCGAGGCGAATCTCAAAAGAGCAAACCAAAACGCTCGCGCACAGTTTGAAACGAATTCAAGAACCGCAGCTCGAACTGTAGTTACCAAAACCACAACGAAGAGACATCGAAACATGGAATCACTCCAGGAAGCGCTTCGACGAATAGCATTATTCCTAAGCAACTGGCTCAACTTCTCGTTACTACTTATCCACGTAACGATTGGCCTTCCAATCATGGTCGCCGTATGTGTGATCGTGACGATTCTTCCCGCCGCCTACTTAGTGGTTGCCGTACAGGCTCCCTTATGGGCTATGGCATACATGTTCGCGGTCTTTATAGGTGTCGGGCTCTACTGCATTTTTCACTACGACGAAGAAAAAAACGCCCTTGAAGACCCCGACGATGGACGCAGCATAACGACGGAGCGGAAAGCAACGTCGAGGGGACGATCCAAGATCCGTGATTCATTCCTTGACGATTAATTACCGAGTCTTTTAGCACAATCCTTTCTGTAATCGGAGTAACCACCAATGAAGCGATCCATTCGAGAGTGGCTTGGCTTGACGAAAGCGAAGCCCGTGCCAGCGATCACTGAACAGGAGATCAATCGAGCGATTCAATTTGGACGAGTTTGGATCCCAGAATCCGAGGCGACCAACCATTTTGGTTTAATCGGAACTACCGGCAGCGGCAAAACGACCATATTGCGAATCCTGGCTCAAAGCGTTTTGCCGAATATAAGTCAAGGAGATTGTAGGGCGCTTTTCTACGATGCGAAGCAAGATGCACTCCCGATTCTCTCGTCGATAGTTGGCTTGGACCGAGTTGTAACGCTCAATCCTTTTGATAGCCGAGGGCGTTACTGGGACCTGAGTGCTGACCTCGATGAACCTCGCGTAATAGACGAATTCTCATACAACCTGATTCCCACCGCTCAAGAAAGCCAACCTTTTTTTACCGAGGCAGCGAGGGCACTTTTGTACGCAGTCATGCTCAGCTATTTCATTTCGGGTTATCGATACAGTTTTGCGGATGTACTGCGTCCTCTGCGAAGCAGGAACATGCTGCACCAAATCCTGACGAAGCATTCCGCCACGAGGCACTTTGTAGAGAACTACCTTTCAAACCCAAGGCTCCTCTCGAATCTAATGCCGTCCATCGCGGTCAAGATTCAACCCTTCGAGTCGATTGCCGCATGCTGGAGCCATGCGGATCAAGGCATATCACTTCAAGATTGGGCAAAGGAAGACTATGTGATGGTCCTGGGAAATACAGAAGTGAGCAGACACTCCATCGACAGCATCAATCGATGTATTTTCAAACGAGCTTCCGACGTCACGCTCAATAAAGGGGAATCCCTGACCAGCCGTACTTGGTTTTTTCTGGATGAACTGGCAGATGCTGGGAAACTAACTGGATTGGTTTCGCTGGCTAAGAAGGGGCGTTCCAAGGGAGCGTGTCTTGTGATCGCCTTTCAGAGCATTTCAGGTCTGCGGGATGACAGTCTATACGGGCAATACGGATGCGATGAACTCTTGGGCCAAATCGGAACTCGTTTTGTTGGCAGACTTGAGTGTATTTCTACAGCGGAATACGTTTCAAATCTGATCGGCGAACAGCGATTCGTCGAGAAGTCTTACAGCTACACCAGTTCAAGAGAAAGTTCTTCCACCGTCAGCTACTCGACGCAAATTCGCAAAGCAGTTCTGCCGAGCACACTTCTCGACATATTGCCGTGCAGCCTCGCCAACGGGTTATCTGGTTACTGCATCACACGTTCCGTTGGAACTTTCAAAACCAAAATTGACGGCAAGTGGCTCTTTCATGAGCAACTAAAACCGGCAGACGAAACGGTTCCGGCATTTGTTCCGCGACCAGCCATGAACCAGATACTCGAACCATGGACCGAGGATGAGGCACGTCGGTTCGGGGTGGATATCCACTGGAAACCCAAACAGAAGGAAGTGACGACAATCGACAATTCTGAATCGGGTAAAGAACCGGGGCAAGCAAAACGTAAGAAACGTCGACCGAAGGCAACGCCGCCAGACGATCCGTTGGAGGACCTATTCTAATGAGCAAGAATGTCAATTCACAAACAGAAATGCCGATCGATTTACTCACGGTGAACGATGTCGCCAAGCGGATGAAGCTATCCACGCGGTCAATATGGCGTCTTGTATACGCTGGCTCAATTGTTTCGCCTATTAAAATCGGCGGTTCAATTCGTTGGCGTTCGACTGACTTCAACCATTGGCTTGCTTCGCAGCCATCGGAAGAAGAGCGAACGCAGAAAAAACTTTCGAAAAACCAGATGATCGATCGACGTGATCCGGATACGATCCAAAGAGGAGAAACATCTTGAATCCAAGCGAGAAATTGCTCCTGTCGTCCAAGGAAGCTGCCATGCTCCTCAGCATTTCGGAACGAACTCTTTGGACAATTACGAATGCGGGGAAGATTCCTTGCGTTCGAATCCTTGGAGCGAAGCGATACGCACGTTCCGACATCGAAAACTTTATTGTAGAGCAGACCAACCGAGCCACTGGCGTTGATATCACACCCGAACCATAGCCCAACCCACTTCATGGTCCTTTTATTGAGACCGAAAGTTACGAGTATCAGAAATCATGGCATCTCTTAGCACCAAGTCCGATGGTACTCGCGAAATATACGTTGTCATTGGCAATACTCGACCGAGAATTCAACTCGGCAAGATTCCTAAGAAGGGTGCCGAAAGGGTACTCGCTAAGGTGGAGTCGTTGTTGTCATCCAAGACATCCGGTTCCGCACCAGACGGCGAAGTATCTGTGTGGCTCGCGAGTCTTCCCGACAATGACAAGCTTTTGGAAAGGCTGGTAGCACTCGGATTGACGGCGGCACGACCAAAGGTCGCGGCAGAGATGGCCGCAAAGCAGACAATCAAAACGCTCGTCGATAACTTTGTCATTCACAAACGACCCCTCATCGCGAAGAACTCCCTGGACAAGCTAGAGGGCTCGTTGGCACGACTGACGGCTTTTCTTGGTGACGATCGAGATATCGCGACAATTTCAATTGGCGACGCCGCCGCATTTGAATCATGGGGGCGAAAGGAAGGGGCGAGTGAGGCCCATCAGCGAACACTTAACCGTTATGCAAAACAGGTTGCCTCGCATGCCGTCGACCATGGATGGATCCCATCGAATCCGTTTCGAAAGCTCAAAAGTACGGCTTTGGCTGCAACGGTAAGGCACTATGTGACAGAAGCCGACACTGTGAAATTGCTCGCCGCCTGTCCTAATCATTCTTGGAAGGTGCTGATTGGCCTTGCCCGTTATGCCGGGCTTCGCGTGCCTAGCGAAGTTTTCTCGCTAACCTGGGAAGATATCGACTGGAAGACGGGTAGTCTGTCGATTGCCAAAAACAAAACTGCTGCCAGGGTGTGTCCGATTGTACCGCAACTTCTCCCTATACTTCGCAAAGCCTGGGAGGAGCGGAAGGGCGAGAAGGTGCTTCAACTTTCAATCAGCAACATTCGAAGGCGGTTCCCTTCGATCATAAAGTCGGCGAAGTTGAAGCCATGGGAGGACATGTTTCAGACCCTTCGACGGTCGTGTGAAACGCACCTAATTTCGCTTGGACACCCCCATCACGTCGTTGCGGACTGGTTGGGACACTCAGTTCAGGTGTCTAAAGACCACTACCTGATGGTGACATCTGAGGATTTTGCAAAGGCAACTCGACTTTCGGAGTCCGCAAAGCCATCGGAAAAATCGGGGGCATTTTCGGGGGCAGTAAGCGACCGCGAGGGGGTGCAAGAGCCTGCACAGCGTGGAAAGGAGCCAAAACCGATAAAGCCTAGAAAAGCAAAAAGCCCTGGAAATTTCCAGGGCTTGCGAGGTCTTACGACCAAATGCGGAGCTCCCCCGGGTGGGCTCGAACCACCGACACACGGATTAACAGTCCGTTGCTCTGCCAACTGAGCTACAAGGGAGTATTTGTCTTTCTAATTCACTAAGCCAAGTGCAACGTACCCGCACTTAGTACGTTGTGATTCGGTTCGTGCACCAAAGGTTCACTCAACTTTCTACTTCCAACCCTAAAATTTACCTGAGTTGCCATCTACCACGAAATTTACATGCAAAAGATGTACCTTGCAAGGCTGGTTTCCTCCCCAATTTTTTCGATCCGCGCCAATTCGACCGTAATCCAACAATCGCCATTCGCGCCGCTCGGGTCCGGATCGCAAATCATGATCCGTATAACTACCGAAGCACAACCGATCCTACAAATCGCCTAGAATATGCGGGAGGGATTTCCCCGGCTGTTCTAGAGCCCTGGTAATCATCCCCCGAGTAAACTCCGAGTAAACTCGGCGGCATTGGCTCGCTGAATGCCCTATGCAAGCATTCCGCCAGGATCTTCGGGCAGGCGGCTTCCAACATGTCCAAAACATACTCAAAACCCGCCTCCCCTCCGTAATACGGATCAGGCACATCCCGCGGCCAAGTCGCGTCCAAATAGTCACTCAACCTCCGTACGTTTCCCATTTCTCCACCCGCTATCCTGGCTATTTCTGCAAATTTTCTCGATCCATCGCCAAAACTAATCGCCGATCACCGACATCCACTTTCTTTATGGCTTTGGCCAAGCTCGTCAACTTGTACCCGCGCTTGGCGGCAGCCGCTACCATCCTTGCGTCAGGCAGGCGACCGATGTGATAACTGGCTGTCCCTGCCGAATCGACTTTGAACTCATGACCAAGTGACCGTCCCTTTAGTATCGATTCCATGACTCCTTGAGCCGCCGGCGAACGACAAATATTCCCTAAACAAACGAACATGATGGTGAATGGCCTGGGTTCCCTCGTCGACACTTCGGTTGAGTTCATTCGGCTCTCAATAAAGGTAGGATTGCGTCTGCGACTGCCTCGGAACCATTGGAAGCACCGAATTAATCAAAAAAATCGTCACTATTCTCTTGAATTCTGCAGTACGAGTCAAAGCTGACCTGGATTCGCATCGATTCACAATAAAGAATAGATTGTGCGGGTTGCTGAGCCAGGTCAACTACCCGTTTGCAACGCCGCTTCGTTAATGGGGCTTAACAAACCACTCAACTTGGGATCTCGAATTTTCTAACGAGGAATAAATCCGCATGATCGGCTCCTTTAGTCCAAACGATTGGGTAGTCTATACACGCGAAAAGCACAGTTTATCCCCCGGCAAAAGAGCAAAAAATATTTCTCCCTCGCCTCACGGCGAAATGTACTCGTACGAAGTTGATAAGTACTGGATTGTTCGGCAGGTCCGAGATGGCTTACTTGTCTTAGAGACGCGTCGCGGAAAACAACATACTTTGCCCACCACCGATTCTCGTGTGCGAAAAGCACGTCTCTGGGAGAGAATCTTCTTTGCAAGTCGCTTTCCGAGCAAATCGCCAGCTAGTCCTGCTGACTTTGCTAACGGGACTCCGACGGTTAGCCACTGAGGGGAACGGCCTGGATTAAATCAAGGTGCCGAACAATCCGTCGGGAGTGCGAGGCTCCTGCCGAGCAGGCGACGCATTGGTTCGGCCGGAGCCTCACCCGCCTCACCCTCCCAACACAATGAAAACCAAGTATTTTTCGGTTTCGGAACTGGACCGTGCAGCTCAGCTTCTTTGTTCCGCCGAGCTCGTCGCTTTTCCAACCGAGACGGTCTACGGTCTCGGGGCAAATGCAATGGATGCTGCGGCCGTCCAGAAGATCTTCGTCGCCAAAGGACGTCCTTCGGACAATCCTCTCATCGTTCACATTGCCGACCGAAACCAAGTTTCGTTGATCGCTCGCAACGTTCCAAAAATCGCCGAACAATTGATGTCGCGATTTTGGCCTGGGCCACTTACGATTGTGCTTCCCAAGCGTTCTGAAGTTCCCGATCTGGTAACTGCCGGGCTGGCTACGGTTGCCGTTCGACTCCCGAACCATCCTATAGCTCTCGAGCTTCTTCGACACGCTGGAGTTCCACTTGCCGCTCCTAGCGCGAATCGATCTGGACGCCCCAGCGCGACAACTTGGCAAGCCGTATCAGAAGACCTCGATGGCCGGATCGCAGGCTTGGTTTGCGGTGAACCAACTACATTTGGTCTTGAAAGCACGGTGGTCGATGCCACATCGCATCCTCCGCGGGTGTTGCGACCAGGTGGCGTTTCACTGGAACAGTTGCAAGAAGTATGCCCATCCATCGAACCCTATGCACGACATCTGCCGACACAAAGCGGGCCCGCAGTAAACTCCCCTGGCCTTAAATACAAACACTATCAACCGAGTGCCAAAGTCTTAATTGTATCCGCACCCACCGCGGATTCCGAGCTTGAGTCGATAGCGCCCCCTGCGTCCGTTGCGTACTATATTGGAGTCAATCCACCTGCCAACGCATCCCGATTTCGGTGCATCCTTGTTTGTTCCAACGCGTCTGACTACGCTGCAAAACTGTTCGACTTCTTTCGAAGAGCCGATTTATCGGCCTCAGATGTGGTATGCTGCGAAGCAGTGGAAGAAGTTGGTATTGGTGTCGCCTTGTTAGATCGACTGCAGCGAGCAAGCCAATAAAATATTCACAGGAAGCAGTGCAAATGGTTTCTCGAAAGACTTGCTTGCATTCTTTTATCGCCTGGTTGCTTTTCGCATCCATGGTGATGTCTCAAGAAAAAACAGCCCTCGAAAAGGGTGTTGGAAAGCAGGGAGCAGATGTCACACTGGAGCAAATGGTCCTCGTAAATGAGGGAAAATTACCGATCATCATTTCGGCTCCCCACGGTGGACTATTCCGAATTCCGAATGTCGAAGCTCGGGAAGGCAAAGGAATGGAAACCGGGCCAAAAGGATTCTTTATCGGTCGCGACGGCGGCACTGAAGAGCTAGCTAAAGATGTCGTCGAGGCGATCGAAGCGAAGTTCGGGCGTCGTCCCTATTCGGTCATTTCATCGGTGGATCGAAAATACCTCGATCCGAATCGCCCTGCCGATATCGCGTATGAAGATTCTGATGCAAAGCCTGTCTACGATCGCTATCACGATGCGCTTACGGAACAATGCCTCGCAATCGTGAACGAGTTTCGCGGTGGACTTCTGCTTGATATTCACGGCCAAGGCACAAAACGGGACACAGTCTTTCGAGGTACCAACAACGGAAAAACTGTGTCTCGCTTGCGTGAAAAATTTGGGGAATCAGCGCATACCGGAGACATGAGTATGTTCGGCTTGATGAAAGCTCAAGGCTGGACCGTGTTTCCAGATCCCTTCGATGAACGGGAGCAGTCGGGTTTTACTGGCGGGTACATTGTGAAGACGTATGGTAGCCATCAAGTCGTTGGGATCGATGCGATGCAATTGGAGTTCGGAGCGGACTATCGCACCAAAGGAAATCGAAAAAAGATCGCCGAGCAGTTGGCTTCTGCGGTCGAAGAGTATGCCAAACTGTATTTGAATGTCGGAAGGAATTAGCGGCACAGCGAGGTTCGCCATCACTCAAGCCGCTTGGCAGCGGGTGTACGGTAAGGCCCCTTCAGGGCAGCGTTTGGGTGTTTTCAGATCCCAGGGCGGCGCTTAGCGACGTTTCGTCGCTAAGCTCTGCCCTGGGCTATGATGTGGCTGCCCCATTCGGGGCGAAGGCAATGCGATTGAGGACCAGCGTGCTACACAATGCCGAGTCACGGTGGGGACCAGCGTGCTACACTATTCAGGATTGACTTCAACGACGGGTTCAAATAATCCGTCCTCACGCGAGAATCGTCCGGCGTAGAATTCGGTATTGAGATGCAACCCCATCACGGTTCGTCTTGCGCAGGGGGTGAGCGAGCGATAGAAAACCCACTGATCGCGATTGACTTGGACTCGATAAGCCTCCGCGATGTGCCTCGGTTGGTTTTGCAATTCCTCCGCGATGGTAAGTTGACGCCATGTGTAGGCGGGCGTCGACTCGATGCCACGCAACGACATGACCAGCGGATTGTAAAGGTTTTTGGCTGTCGTGTCGCATTGCAACGAGAGTGTCTGACCGGTGCATTCCATCCGACTGTGGTTGGGTGACTTTCGCCACTCCGGCATGGCAACTGGCAACAGCAGGGCTGCTGTTTGGTTTTCGTTTCCAACGCGAACCAGTTTGCCCTCGGTTGTTTTGGGCTCGGAACGCAGTTCGATATCGTTCGAAAGCGTCCATGTCGATTTGACAGACCATTGATCGGGCGATTGAGCGATAAGGGCGTCGGCGAAATACACGACTCCTTCGTCTCGCATCAGCATGACTTGTCGCTGGATTTTGCAAACATTCTCGACTTCGCACTCCAGTTCGAGATAGTCCACATCGTCGTCGGTAAACCAGCAAACCTCTTGCCACGACACATCGGTTTGAAGCGGTTTTTGATTTTGAAAAATCTCGACATCCCAGTCACCACTCATGATGCGTTGTCCGTCGTTGCCGATCACATCCAACCAAATCACATCGGCGGAGAAGTCTACGGCGACTCGACAACCGCGATCTCTCCAGGAACGCCGCATGGTCGCAATCGAGTTCTTTTCCCAATAGTGACTATGGCTGGGCATCGAAACGTCAATCGTCACATCTTTGCGGAGCTTCGAGGGCTTTTCTCCTAATGTCTTGCCGATACTGTCCGGAAGGGCGCAGGCGGTTGCGAGTTGAAGTTTTTTGTTTTTTCCCGCAAGTTGATTTAGGTTGCACCAGAAATCTTCGTCGAGGCTGGTGTCATCTCGGTCAAAGAGCAACTGCCGCCCCTCGGCATCGCTCAAAGCAAGTCCAGCGATCGCCAACTTAGAGAGAGCTTTGCGCTGAGGCGGATACCATTTGCGAGCGCCCACTTCGTCAGCAGACCATCGGCATCGCATGATGCAGGCAAGTAACGCTCGAAGATCTTGTCCACCTCGAGCCAAAAAGCTTTGAGGATTGTCGGTCGATTCCTCGAGCAACAAGGCGATCCGGTTGAGGGTTTCACTTACGATGCGATCCTTACCGCCAAGATGGGAAAGCTGTTTGGCGAGTGCTAACGGGACCTCGCATGCCCAGACCATCCAGGGAAACAATCCATCGGACGGTCCGCTATCCCATGCACGATCGACTTGTGTTAAAGCGCACTGTAGCACTTCCAGCCAAAGTGCGGGTGAAATGCTGCGGCCAGCTTCAGGCAGCGCATGGATCCAACCCACGCACGTCAAGGCAACGTACGGATCATAGCTCGCCTTTGGCAATTGCTGTGAAATCCACTTTCCAATCTTCGTTGCACTAGCAATTTGCAACGCATTGGCTTCGCGAGCCGTTTCGTTGGAAGGTTTCGACTTGGCACTTCCCTTCGATCGAGGTGTTTTTTTCGAATTGGCTAGAGGTGTGAATCCGCCGAACAACTCAACCAGGTCATTGAGATATTCCTGGCGGCTACTATTTTCGACTTCCCAGACACCGGTACCCCACATGGTTGCTCGAAGGTATTCGGCCCCCCCGACTTTAGACGGTTTAATTTTCGATAATGGTTCACGAACTGGCAACGAAGCCTGCAAAATAGCAACATTTTCCTCGCACAGCTGCTTGAGCCATGCACTCGCTGACACTTCCGCATCGGAAGTATCGGATTGCTTCATCTGCCTGGCGCGATGCTTGGGCTTTACCCAGTCCATAGGTCACTCGTCGACGTTAGCGAATAATGATAAGATTGCTAGACGGGAAAGCGACGCTGCACGCGCAACGCGCCTTCCGCGATAGAACGCCAATTGTTGTTCCAGAATTTTAAGATGCAAGCGTTCATGGCCTGTTTCTTGGGAACAGTTTTGGAATTAAAAAAAATTTGAATTTTGACTATGGACTTTTGTTGGCCGAGTTCGTTCAAAAAAGTCTTTCCAACGTTGTAACCAACATAGGACTTGAAGGCACATGTCCAAGATTTCCCTGAGGATCCCTCACTCCAATAAACTCGTAGTTGCAGTGCTCTTAATTGCGTTTTGCTGCAAGCGTCCGTCTTCGTGTAGCGGGGAGGACGAATGGAAGAGTCAGTCCGACTTGCTCAAGTTGGTAGCGGATCGCTTCGAAGAACCAAAAGATTGCAAATCACTACATCGAGAGAATCGCATTTGGATCAATCGTGACGAACAAGTTGTGATTTTGGATGGATATATTGCGCAACGCGAAGTTCCATTAGAGCTGTTCGCTTGTCCGGCAGGTACGAAAGACCACGAAGCCATTGTGGCCGTTTTCTCGCGGGCTCAACTTGTTCACGCGGGCTTATTGGCAATCAGCGCACAGCCAGGTAGCACGGCGACGTTCGAACCATTCAAGCCCGCGCACGGCACGACTATCCGAGTTTACGTTCTTTGGCCAGATCCCGATGGAAAAACCAAGGGAACACTTGCACAAAACTGGATTCGCAAGTCCGGAACCAAGAAGCCTATGGAATGGGATTGGGTGTTCGCGGGCAGCAAGATCTACAAAGACGAAGAAGGCAAGGAGCACTATTTAGGGGACAGTGGCGAATTGATATCCGTTTCCAATTTCACAACATCCACCATGGATGTCGCGGTCAAGAGCGAACAATCCAATGCCAACTTGATTTTCGAGGCCTTTACCGAACGCATTCCGCCCAAGAACACACCGGTTCGGCTCGTTTTGACGTTGAGTGATGAGCGACCTTTTGGCGCTTCGGAATCGGAAGCATCCAATGAAAACAAAGACGAACCGAAGCGCTTGTCAGCGAAAGTTCCGGAGAACATCCTAAGACTTTTGGTTGCAAAACCAGTCCCAGTGACGGAATCCAAACCCAAAGAAGACACGCTGCCGAAAACCCAAACCAAACCCACAAAGAAATAAGCTCTTCGGTATGCACCAACACGCTTTCGGTGATCGGCTTGCAAAGGCTGTACAGACCAAGGGGAATCCGGTTTGCGTTGGACTAGATCCAAGACTGGAACAGCTTCCCATTGGCATTCGAGTGGATCCGGCTGCTTCGCTTGAAGCGCAGGCAAGTGCCTATGAAACATTTTGTTGCGAAGTGATCGATGCAACGTACACATTGGTTCCGGTAGTAAAGCCACAGAGTGCTTTCTTCGAAGAACTCGGGCCATACGGGGTTTTGGCGCTTGGACGCGTATGTAACTACGCGTCGAGCAAAGGGCTGATCGTCGTCATGGACGCAAAACGCAACGACATTGGTTCCACGGCTACGGCCTATGCTAAAGCTTACTTAGGGACAAACGGACAAAGCGCTTGGGGAACAGACGCTCTAACTGTAAGCCCCTATCTTGGCTCCGATACGTTGCAACCTTTCATCGATCAATCCACTGCTGTTGGGGCTGGCATTTTTGTCCTTGTCAAGACATCCAATCCAGGGAGTGGTTTCCTGCAAGATCTTTCCATCGACTCACGCACGATTTCGGATCGTGTGGCTGACTTTGTACAGGAACAAGCGTTACTGACGGCCTCGGAACCAAGCGGATATGGATGTGTTGGGGCAGTGGTTGGAGCTACTTACCCCGAGCAGTTGCAGGCCATGCGCAAGCGCATGCCAAACGCTTGGATACTGATACCAGGGTACGGAGCACAAGGTGGATCCGCATCGGATGTCGTTCATGGGATGGATGACCAGGGATTGGGTGCGATCATCAACAGCTCCCGAGGCATTATCTTTGCTTACGAAAACGCCAAGTATAAAAGCGCAAGCACTTGGCAGTCGGCAGTGGAAAATGCAACACAAGATATGATCGCTGCGTTGCGAGATGCGAAACGTAGTTAAATTAGGGTTGAGGGCACTCGGCGGCAGGTTATTGGGAGTGCTCGTCGCTAGCCTCGTGCTGGCTGCGGCGTCCTTTATTGAAAACTTGCCCGGTAAGCCTTTGCTACCGGGTGAACGGTTTTCGATGCAGGGTTGGTATTGGATCGTTTTGTACGGTTTTTTTGTGTGGGGTTGGATTGAGTTGGTGGTGAAGATGGGAATGGTGCCCGTTCGGGCAATTTGGAGATGGCGTAAGGGGAAAGTGGGACAGCCATGCCTTGGCTGACTGTCTTCCAGCGAGGGTTATTCAGGGGCAAAACGCAGTTGTTGAAGTTGCACCAATGTGTTTAGGGCCGAAGGCCCAGAAGTTTGCATAGCCCAGGCCAACGGCCTGGGACAAGGCAAAACGAAATTATGTTAGGGCTGAAGGCCCGCCCGTTTGTCAAATTGCCGGACCTTCAGCTCTAACCAGTGTCATGTTTGCGTCTGACCACGCCCTTCGTAAACTCAGGGACGTGCCACACGATTGTGAGCAACCTTGCGAATAAATTCACAGCCTATAAGCGAAAAGCTATGGATAATAATGGCCAGCTGCGGACGAAGCTGGACACGATTGAATAGAAGTTGTGCAGCGGGGGTGGGCGATGATCGAGGACGTCAGTCGGCGGAGCGACTGACCCACGATAGAATAGAAGTTGTGCAGCGGGTGGTGGGCGATGATCGAGGACGTCAGTCGGCGGAGCGACTGACCCACGATAGAATAGAAGTTGTG